>NZ_CP195790.1:0-300000 GCF_051465645.1 Planctomicrobium limosum
ATGCCACCCGTTTCATCCCCCAAACGTGCATTAGGCATTCATGGCAGTACATCTCCTCTTCAAGAACTCCGGACCGCCCTCCAGACGCATCTTGGCCCGCGACGGTTTCAAAACTGGTTCGGTACCGGGTCACGTCTAAAGCTTGAAGATGAAGCCCTGACGCTCTGCGTGCAGAGTCCGTATCTGGTGAAGTGGATTCAACAACAGTTCGAACGCGATCTGTTGAAGATTGCCGCGAAAATTGTGGGACCAGATGTTCGGCTGCAGTATGAGATCGGTGCAGAAGTCTCTTTGACTCCGGTTCCGGAGATGGTCGAGACTGCGCCTGCACCTCAGGCAAGCTTACCACGACGAACTGCAGCGGCACCGGCGCGACAGGCGACTCACGGTCGCGGAAAGCGATTGTATTCCCTTGCCGATTTCGTCGTTGGGGATTGCAACTCGCTGGCTATGGCTGGCGTTCAGCAGTTCGTTGAAGACTCGGACACTGTGTCACCGCTTTACCTGCACGGGGGCGTGGGGAACGGGAAGACACATCTGCTCGAAGGTCTTCGTGTGCGTTTGCGGAAAGAGTGTCCTCAGTTGCAGGTGATGCATCTGACAGCTGAGCACTTCTGTAATTACTTCTCGCAGGCACTTGCTTCACGAACACTGCCGAGTTTTCGAACAAAGTTTCGCAGCGTTGATGTGCTGCTGATTGACGACGTCGACTTTTTGGATGGCAAGAAAGGGTTTCAGGAAGAGTTCCTGCATACTCTGAAGCAATTCGAACAGGAAGGGCGGTCATTGGCGGTGACTTCGAATCGTCATCCACGACTCCTGACGAATACGTCAGAAGAGTTGGTGAGTCGATTCCTGTCTGGGCTTGTTTGCCGTATTGAAGCGCCTGACGAAGCGACCCGTAAGGAAATTGTGCAGCGTCGAGTGGCTCGTCTCAAGACGAAGTTTACTCCTGATGCGATTGAGCACATCGCCAAGCGATTCACCAGTAACGTCCGTGAGCTCGAAGGAGCAGTGAACGTTCTTTCGACATGGTCGCAAATGTCTGGTGGTCGTGTGACGGTGCAGATTGCCCGAAAGTTGCTCGGCCGTCTGGAACGAGACTGTGTTCGCCTGGTTCGTGTTGCCGATGTTGAATCCGCAGTTTGCGAATTCTTTAACGTCGAAACAGAACTGCTGCGGTCAAGTTCTCGCAAGCAGACTGTCTCGCAGCCGCGTATGGTGGCCATGTACCTGTGCCGCAAAATGACTCAGTCTGCCTACAGTGAAATCGGGACGCATTTTGGTGGAAGAAATCACAGCACTGTGATGTCCGCTGAAAAGAAGATCGCTTCATTAGTCTCTGAGTCGAAGACGATTAAGATTGCATCTGAAACTTGGACGTTTCAGGAATTGATTCAAACACTTGAAGATCGCATTAAAGCAGCCTGACCAGATCTCCTGGTTGGTGGCAAGCGGTTTTCTTCGTCTGCTGTTTTCTGAACGGATTCTGTTCCAGCAGATGAATCAGTGGTGTTGACCAGACAGGTCCCCACGGTGTTTTCCAAATCACACACACGGCTCATCGCACCGTTGAATACTCTGGAAGAATTTCCGGCGTGTTGTGGTGTCCGTCGTCGTTGCCTATCTTGATAGTTGGGTTCGCGGACTTGGCGGCCGTGGAAAGTTGGCGCTGTTCTCCTTCTGTTTGAAGAGAGCAGCGCGATGTCTGCGATTCAACTTCTATCTGAAATTGCATCTACATGGCACGGTTTGCTGTCATTCTTGCTGCTGCTGGTAAGAGCTCCCGGTTTGGCGAGTCTCGTCACAAGAAGCCATTTATTGAGCTGAAGGGGCGGCCGGTTTGGGTTCGTTCTCTTGAACCATTTCATCAGCATCCCGATGTTGTTCAGACTGTGATTGTCGTGTCGGCTGAAGATCTCGAATGGTTTCGGGAGAAGTTTCAGGCGAACTTGGCGTTCATGAATGTCGATGTTGTCGCTGGCGGTGCTGAACGAGCGGATTCCGTCCAGAATGCTTTGGCGCATATCCGCGCAGATGTCGATTTCGTGGCCGTGCATGATGCGGCCCGTCCGTTGCTTGTCAAAAAGTGGGTGGAAGATGTCTTTGCTGCTGCGGAGAAGTCCGGCGCGGCGATTCCTGCCTCACCAATCGTCAGCACGATTAAACGGGTTGCTCAGGGAACGATCTCTGAAACGGTCTCTCGTGAAAACTTATGGGGAGCACAGACTCCTCAGGTGTTTCGCCGGACGCTGTTGATGGAAGCATACGCCAGGCGAGACGGCTTTGTTGCAACCGATGAGGCCCAACTGGTTGAGCGGATCGGGCACCCGGTTTCGATTGTGGAATGCCCGGCGTTGAACCTGAAGATCACCACGCAGGATGACTTTCGCATGGCCGAAGTGTTGTTGGATGTGCTTCCGAAAGAGTCATTCCTCGGAAATCTGCATCCCTTCGCAGACGACAATCCGCACCTCTTCCGGGATCTGTAGCCGATCCCGCTGCCTTCTTCGTTTCTCTATTGAAGCAAGTGACTTTTGGGTTTCAGGCTGAACCGGGACTGGTTGCGACAAGTTTTGAGAAATTTCAAAATTTGAGCCCGGAGTTCGCCGTCACCGGAAACTGGTCAGTCATCAACATGACCGACCTGCGCGCGAGGTTCTCGCATCTCACTATCGACACTGCTTCTTCCGCAGTGAATGCCACGTGGGAGGTGGAAACGGGATCAGCTGACTTTGCAGTATCAAAGGTGAGAGCACTCTGTCGCCCTTGCGTCGTAACCCATGAACTGAATAGGTTGTTCATCTTACAACGGTTCGGCTATGCTGATCCGTTCTTGAGTTTCAGAATTGCCATCAGGTTTCGCTTCCTCCAGGAGGAATTTTCCCGATGACCGAACGTCCATCGCAGAACGCCATGATTGAGGCGTTAGGACTCAGCAAATATTACGGTCCATTTATCGCGACTGAAAATGTGACGTTCTCCGTTCCAGCGGGGCAAGTTGCCGCGTTTCTCGGGCCCAACGGGGCAGGGAAATCGACGACAATGAAACTCCTGACAGGCTTTCTTTCACCGAGTGAAGGAACCGCCCGAATTGGTGGTCACGATGTGACGACCGATCGAATTGAAGCGAGCAAGCTTGTCGGCTATCTCCCGGAAAACGGGCCGCTTTATAACGAGATGACTCCGCAGAGTCTTTTGAAATATCTTGGTCAGGCTCGCGGTATGTCGAGCACGCAGCTCAAGCAGCGGATGGAGTTCGTCGCGGCGCGATGTTCTCTGGAAGACGTTTGGGGCAAGCAGATCAGCAAGCTGTCTCGAGGGTATCGCCAGCGCGTCGGGATGGCCCATGCGTTGCTACATGATCCTCAGGTGTTGATTCTCGACGAACCAACCAGTGGGCTCGATCCAAATCAGACGTTTCAGGTTCGCGAACTGATTCGTGAGCTGGCCAAGTCCAAGACCATTCTGCTGTCGACTCACATTCTTTCTGAAGTCGAGGCAGTCTGTGATCGGGTGATTCTGATCAATCGAGGACGAATTATTCTCGATGGAAATGTGGAACAGATGCGAGGAGATCAGGCGAATCTCGAAACCCGCTTCCGGCAGTTGACCGGCGGGGCCGCATAGTTCGTGGAATTTCCATCGTTCGTTTGAAACAACCTTCAACCTGAAACCGTCGGTCGGATGCATCTTCTGGATGCGGAGATTCTGGTTTGTGCTCTGACTCTGGGCACGAGTGAGACTGAATTCGACGCGGTGCAAGCAAGCAAAGTGAATCACAATGGATTTGAACGTTGTGCTCGCTGTTTTTAAGCGGAATGTCGCCAGCTATTTCTCCGGGATGCTGGGCTATCTGTTTATCGTTGTCTTCGTTGTCGCAGGAGCGTTTCTTGCGTTCAACGATCAGTTCTTCGCGAATAATCTGGCGAACCTTGATCAGCTCAGCAGTCGGTTTCCGCTGTTGCTGTTGTTCATTGTTCCTGCAATCACAATGACCGCCTGGTCCGATGAGCGGAAGCTCGGGACGGACGAGTTGCTGTTCACGTTGCCAGCATCCGACTTCTCGATTCTTCTCGGGAAATATCTGGCCGTGCTGGCCGTCTATACCGTCGCTTTGCTGTTCTCACTGACACATGCTTTTGTGCTGGCAAGTCTGGGGAATCCGGATTGGGGGCTGATTGCGACCACCTACTTCGGGTACTGGCTGGCCGGTGGAGCATTGCTTTCGGCAGGGATGTTTGCGTCCGTTTTGACGAACAGCTCAACCGTTGCATTTGTTCTGGGTGCGGTCATCTGTTCCATTCCGGTCTTCATCGACAGCGTGCCGGGTGTGCAGCTGTTCCTGAAAGATCGTCTGCATGTGAATGAGCCGCTGAGTGTCGCCGGGCATCTGCAAGGCTTCACGTCTGGCAAAGTTGCCTACAGCAGTATCTTCTACTTCGTCGGTCTGTCTGCATTCTTTCTCTATCTGAACGCAGTGATGATTGCCCGACGTCATTGGGCCGGTGGTAAGAATGCCGGTTCAATGAGTGCGCAGTACCTGTTGCGAGTTGCGTGTCTGGCGGTCGCTTTGTTGAGTCTGACATACACCTTCGCGACTGCCGGTAACAGTGCAGACTCAACGACAGAACAGTTGCATACACTCGCCCCTTCGACTCTCGAAATCCTGAATGCGATTCCTGCTGACAAGCCAGTGACGATTCAGGCATTCATCTCGCCAGAAGTGCCACAGGACTTCGTGGCGATCCGGAAGGATCTGATTAACAAGCTGGTTGAGTACGACAAGCGCGGTGGCAATCGCGTGCAGTTGCGACTCGTTGATGTCGACCCATTTTCACCGGCTTCAGAACAGGCGGAAGCGCTGGGGATCAGTGCTCGTCCATTGCAGAGTGAGCAGGGCGGACGTCTCTCTCGTAACGATGTCTATCTAGGCGTTGTCTTGACCAGCGGCTTCGATAGTGTCGCGATCCCGTTCTTTGATCGTGGAACTCCAATTGAATACGAATTGACCCGTTCAATCGGGACAATTTCTTCGGAGAAACGCCGCGTCGTCGGGGTACTAAATACAGATGCCAAAGTGATGGGCGGATTGGATATGCAATCCTTCCGGCAGTTGCCTGAGTGGCAGATCGTCACTGAACTGAAGAAGCAGTATGAATTGAAAGACATCTCGGCAGATGAACCGATCACTGCTGAGATGGACGTGCTGATTGCCATCCTGCCATCATCTCTCACCGAACCGCAGATGGTGAACCTGGTGAACTACGTTGATTCAGGCAAGCCGGTTCTCATCTTCGATGACCCGGTGCCGGTTTGGGGTGCGAACAACATGGGGACAGGCATCTCCTGGGCTCCATTGGAACCTAAACCAAGTGCCGGTGGCATGGGCATGATGGGAATGCAGAGTCAGCCACAGCCGAAGGCCGACGGCGGAAAGGCAACCAGTCTGCTGCAGGCACTGGGGATCAAGTGGGATGTCAGCAAGAGCTTGTTTGATGTCTATAACCCACATCCTCGTTTTGCAGAGACCTTCCCGAAAGAGTTGATGTTTATTGATGGTCGCGAAGGCGTGAACAATGCCGATCCGATCACATCTGGTCTGCAGGAACTGATTACGTTCTCGCCTGGATTCGTGGCCGAGCGTGACAGCAATGTTGAACTCGACTGGCTGTTGAAATCCCGAAAGGGAAGCAGCGGGGTCAACCTGTGGGATCAGATTACACAGGCTGGATTCATGGGGGGACGAAACTATGTCTTCGACGTTCCTCACAAGCCAGATGACCAGACCTATGTGATGGCGGCCCGAATTAAGGGCAAAGACGGCAAGAAGACGAACGCCATCTTTGTCGCAGACATCGACATTGTTCACGACAACATGTTTCAGGTTTGGCAGCAGCAGTTGCTCGACTTGAAAATCGACAACGTTCTCTTTGTGCTGAACTGTGTCGACTCACTGACTGGTGACGAACAGTACATCGATCTGCGAAAGCGACGTGCTGTTCACCGGACACTGCGTGTTCTGGAGAACCGTAAGAAGGAGTTCGAAGTTCAGCGTCAGGAGCAGATTTCCAAAGCTGACGTTGCCGCTGAGAATGAACTTGCTGACGCGAAGACACGTCTGGAAGCAATCCTCAAGGATTTGCGTAAAGATCTGGAAAAGGGAAATGTCGACGTCAGCACGGTTCAGGTTCGTTTGCAGAATGCGACCGAAGCTGAAAATCGCAAGCTGTTGCAGCGTGAGAAAGAAATTGAACGCGAAAAGAACGAAACGGTTCGTCGCGTCAAAATGGAAACCGAACAGGATATTCGTCGCATTGAACGCGGGATCTGGAGTTGGGCGGTCTTTATTCCACCGCTCCCGGCCATCATCCTGGGTGCCATTGTGTTGATTTCGCGGGTTGTTGATGAGCGGAAGGGAATTGCTTCCGACCGATTGCGAAGTTAGTCGACATTGCAGGCAGTTTCTCCTCCCAAATTCATTGACGAACTCAGCGAGTGTTTCGCACGAGGAATATTTTGATGACTCAGACGATAAAAACCCTCCTCTTCGTCGTCATGGCGGCCATTTCAATTGGCGTTGCCGCGGGGACGTATTACGCCAACCGTCCAGTTGATCTTGATGATTTTGTGGACGTCGGCGAGAAGTTCTATCCGAACTTTGAAGACCCGAACGAGGCGACTGGTTTACAGGTCGCTGCCTATCAGGAAGAGACCGGAAAGACTGAACTCTTCAAGGTTGATGTGAAGAATGGTCTGTGGCGAATTCCAACGCACCATGACTATCCAGCAGATGCTCAGGATCGTCTTTCTAAGGCTGCGGCCTCGATGGTTGGTGTCACACGACTGGCACTGGGCGAGCGTACGAAAGCTGCCCATAAGAAATATGATCTGATTGATCCGCTGGACAAAGACGCCAGCACTGAAGGCCGCGGCGATCGCGTCACCTTGTATAAAGGGGATGCTGTTCTGGTCGACTTCATTGTTGGGAAGAAAGTCGAAAACTCCAACAATTTGTATTACGTCCGCCGTGCTGATGAAGATCGGTTCTATACAGCTGATCTGGGACAGTTCGACGTCTCGACGAAATTCTCCGACTGGATCAAGCAGGACGTTCTGGAAATCCGTCCGGACGACGTGAAAGAAATCCTCATTGGTCGGTACTTCGTTGACGAAGTTCAGGGCAAGGTTGTTCCTCAAGAAACAATCGATCTGAAACGTGGCGGAGAGCAAGGGGAATGGGAACTTGAAGGTCTCAAGAAAGACAAAGAGAAGCTGAAGGCGTCTGAGATTACCAATCTCGTCTCTGCTCTCGATGGATTGCAGATCGTCGGTGTCCGTCCGAAGCCACCTGGCTTGAGTGCCGCGCTGAAAGGGGATGCTGACACCATCTCGATCGACCCGTTTGTTCAACGGGATATGGTTGAGAAAGGGGTCTTCATCAACCGACGCAATGAGTTTGTTTACAACGAAGGAAAGGTCAATGTTGGCCTGAACAACGGCGTGAACTACGAACTCGGGTTTGGGGAAGAGTTCACAGGCTCCGAGTTCGATATCGAAGTCGGTCAGCCAGCGACCAAGCCAGCTGAAGAGGCAGCGAAGATCGCCGAAGAAGTTGAAAAGAAGGATGGCGAGAAGAAGGAAGACGGTAAACCGGCTGACGACAAGCAGGAAGACGGCAAGAAGACCAGTCGCTATCTGTTTGTGACAGCGTTCTTCGACAAGGATCTGTTGGGGCCAGCACCAACTGCGCCGGTCAAACCAGAGCCACCGAAGGAAGAAGCCAAGCCGGAAGAGCCGAAAGCCGACGAATCGAAGTCTGACGAGAAGAAGGCGGACACTGCGAAGGCGGATGCTAAGCCGGAAGACGCTGAGAAGAAGGACGAGAAGCCTTCTGACAAGCCAGCAGAAAAGCCTGTTGACAAGAAGGCTGAATATGAAAAGGCTCTCGAAGAGTTCAAAATTCAGTCAGAAGTGTACGAGCTGCAGAAGAAGGATTATGAGGCCAAGGTGAAGGCAGGCGAAGAACGTGTCGCTGAGCTGAACCGCCGGTTTGCTGACTGGTACTATGTCATTCCAGAAGACCTGTTCCTGAAGCTGAAGCTGCAGCGAGCCAACCTCGTCGAAGCAGCTCCGGCACAATCTCCAGACGCACCGAAAGCTGATGGGACAATGCCAGCAGTTGAGAAACCAGCGGTGAAACCAGCAGATCCGCAGCCAGTGTCAGAGAAGCCTGAGGCTATGAAACCTGCCCCAGAGAAACCTGCTGATGGAAAGCCGGAAGAGAAGCCAGCTGACGCTAAGCCAGCTGCAGAGAAGGCTCCAGCTGGAGACAAAGCGGAAATGAAAGCCCCGGCGGACGAGAAGAAAACGCCACAGGTTGATGAGAAGAAACCTGAGCCAACCGGAACAGAAGAGTCCAAACCGGCTGCTTCCGAATCGAAAGAAGAACCGAAACCTGCTCCTGCAGAACCGGCAGCCAACTAAAGTTATTTCGAATCGAGCCCCTGTTTCGAGCCCCATTGAACCGGGGCTCGATTTTTTTTGTTGAACTCATCTGAGTCACTCCGTTTCAGAATGGGTGACTCAACTTTCTTCCGTTCGGCTGGGGTGAACGACGAATTTCGCTGAATATTCACCCTCTTGATGTCTGCGCTGTTTTCTCGAAATTCAGGGTCGAGAAGTCTTCTTTTTGAGTCAGAAGCACTCTGAACGGCACGAAATTTGGGGCAGAGCGATAAGACGGATTGCCGAGAGAAATGCAACTTGGAATAATTCGTGAACCGGTATTTCAATTGCCGATGTTGATTTGAGCAAAGTATTGGACTGACACCCAGATTCAATTAGACGTTCTGATTCGTACTCAACCTTGTGCAGAGATGCTGTTCTAATGAGCGTCCCGCCGCCCCTCCCACAGCCGGCAAAGCCGCAAAAACGGTCTTCAGAGAAAGATCGCGGGGGGAGTGTTGTAAAGCCGGGGCCGTCTTCTGGTTCCAAGATACGAACAGAGCCGGTGGCCGCAGCGAATGCCGTTTCCACGCCAGAAGTCGACGATGCCCCAGTGTCGTTTCTCGAACAATTCCATTTGAAGGAGATTTGGGAACGACTCAACGGACGGGACGGGGCGTCATTTACGTTTTCTGTGGTCTTACACCTGATCCTGATTTCATTGCTTGCGATTCCTGTGATTCAGGAGTTGCGCCGCGAAGAGGAACTGACGACGGTCATCTTTGAAGGGGAAGGTGACCTTCCTGAAGGAGCGATTGGCGAGTCAATCGGAGCAGGGATTGAGCTGTCTGATCTGGCTCCGGCCGAAGAAGTGACCCCGGATACGCAGGCTCAGATTCAAGAAGGGCTGACTGCGATCACATCGATGAATGCGATGGACGTCAATCCAGATTTGATTGCCGGGTTGAAGTCTGGCTCTGCGAATGTGGCCGGCGGCGGAGGCTCCGGGGGACCAGCAGGGGGCGGTGGCCTGAACGGAACAGGTGGCTTTGGACGTGTTGCCGAGCCAATGAATGCCATCAAGGCCGGGAACTTCTCTGTCTGGGCGTGGCCGATTTCCGGGAAGGACATCAAGGGGCAGATTCTTCATGGAGAACCTGGCTCTGCTCCTCGCGTCTTTCAGGACTATCACATCGTGATTCGCCTGCGAGTTCCGCCTGGTCGCTCGCTAGTCAGCCTGAAGGACTTCAGCGGAGAAATTCGGGGAACGGATAACTACTTCCAGAAGATTCCAGACGATGCGTGGTACTTCAACGCCGGTGGGAATCTGATTCGCGCTCGGGCAGGTCGCGGAATCCCTGTCGTTGACGGAACTGCAGAGTTGTTAATCCGGGTTCCACCAGCTGGGCGTCCTTTAGTGCGGGACACGATTACGGTGGAGTCCCGTTTGACGGAAGAAACGCAAAAGATTGAGCTGACGTTCCAATCGCTTAAAGGGGACGGCGAGTCTGACGAATTAATGGACAGACCAGCTACTGAAAAACTGTAACCGGTCTGTTTCCACTCATCAACTCTTATCCGGTACGCCTTAAATTTCTGAGCGGATCGCCCAACGAAGTTTTGCTGACGTCGAGCGCGGATTCTGATTGCGTTCTTTCACTGTCGCACGAGTCACGGTGTCGGCAATTTCGGAGTACCAGCCAGCCTGAAGCCCTTGCTTGAAATGGGCTTTGACGCGGCGGTCTTCACCGGAGTGGAAGGTCAGGATCGCGACGCGCCCGCCTGGCTTCAGACACCAAGGCAACTGATTGAGAAACGCATCGAGTACACCGAGTTCATCATTCACGGCAATACGCAGTGCCTGAAAGATTCGACGAATGGTCGTGTTGGCGTCGCTCGGCTCCACTTTCCTCGTTGTCAGCGCCTGTCTGATGGTTCCGGCAAACTGTTGCGTCGTTGTAATCGGAGTCTCAGCGTGCGCCGCGAGGATGACCATCGCGAGCCAGACGGCATTTGGCTCGTCGGCATAGTTGGTCAGCAATTCGGCGAGCTCAGTTTGGGTGAGCTTGTTCAGTAATTCGGCTGCGGACTGCCCCTTGTCCGGGTTCATACGCATGTCCAGCGGACCTTCTTCCTTATATGTAAATCCTCGACTGGGATTGTCGAGTTGCATGGAAGAGATGCCCAGGTCGGCGAGCACCATGTCAGCTCCATAAGGAGCATGTTGCGGGACTTGCTGAGCGATGCCTGCAAAGTTGGCGCGAATGGCGACGAAGGATTCTTCGGAGAAGCCTTCTGATCGCAATCGTTCCACTGTCCGTGGAAGCTCAATCGGGTCGACGTCAAAGCTGATGACTTTTCCGCCGGGAGTCACGGCCTCAAGAAGTGATCGGGTATGTCCGCCGTATCCCAGTGTGCAATCAATTGCGGTCTGGCCCGGTTTCGGCTGCAGCACATTCAGAATCTCATCGACCATGATCGGTCGATGGCTCCCGGCAGGTGTTTTGCCGCTGGAGACCACTTTTGCAACATCCTCTGGATACAGCTCTGGTGTGTGTTCTTTGTAGCGTTCGTGAAACTGTCGCGGATTCTTCCCTGAATATCGGGGGCGGCGAGGTGGTTTCGATGGAAGTTCTTCAGACATGAATGACGTTCAGTCGTTGCGAACAGAAGCTGTTTCATCTGCTTCGTGGTCGTACAGTGGAGTGCATAACAAGTCGAGTTTCAGGCCGAATTGGTCTGTAGACTCGGATTCGATACGGAGTTTTCAGGTCGTGCTGCTGTCAGGTGCGTCGTTGACTCCAGCGAGTGGATTGTCTGTCTGGAGATAAGTGGTTCCGCGATAGAACGGCGCCCAGATTGTAAACAGGATTGCCGAAACCGCGATGGCTCCAGTGAAGAACCAGTAATAATCGGCTCCCTGGAGGATCGGATTCCCGGCTTTGATGGATGCGGAAATCATCGAGTTAATGACTGCCGTGAAGACATTCCCGAGCGAAATCGACAACAGGTAGATTCCCATCACGAGTGACTTCATCTGGTTCGGAGCACACCGATAGGCGAACTCATAACCGGTAACAGAGACCATGACTTCGGCCAGCGTGATCAATGCATAGGCAAACGCCTGCCAGCCGATGTGTGGTGTTTCGCCAGCAAGGATTTGAGTTTCAAGCCATGCAGGCACAGCGAAGGCTGGAATTGTCAGGAATAGCCCGAGACCGATTTTTCGAAGCGGCGTGACACGGACAAGATGACGGTCAACAAGTGGGTAAATGACATACGAGAACAAGGGAACCAGAATCATCACAAAAACAGGATTGATCGCCTGCATCTGGTCAGACTTGATGATCCATCCATAGACGTCTCGATTCAGGTGTTGCGCCTGATCCACCCAACGAGATGAGGTCTGATCAAACAGTGACCAGAAGGGGGCAATCAGAATCAGGAGCGGAAGCATATTCAGAATCGCTCTGATTCCTTCCTTGCTGATGGTCTCTTTGAAGAACAGAGAACCAGCAGGGGGGATGTGAACGAACTTGTTGCGACCGAGCCAGAAGACGAATGTTGCGGCCGCCATCAGAATCGCCGGGACTCCAAAGGCCCAGGACATTCCATAATGATCTCGAAGCCATGGCGTCAGCATCATGGAAAACATGGCGCCAAAGTTGATCGAGAAATAGAACCACCCGTAAACCTTCTGCAACAGGTGTTCGTTGGAGTGAGAGAATTGATCACCAACGTGTGCTGTGACGCAGGGTTTGATTCCTCCTGACCCCAGAGCAATCAGGCAGAGCCCCCAGAACAGCAGGGTGCGCTGGTCGAGTCCTGTGTGAACATCCATCAGTGCCAGAACGACATGCCCCAGACAGTAGACGATTGAGAGACTGAGGATCATCCGGTACTTGCCGATGAGCCAGTCAGCGAGAATCGCTCCCAGAAACGGAAGGAAGTAAACCGTCGCGTTGAATGTCGCCATCCATGACGACATCTCCTCGACCGACATCGTATCTGATGCCCCATCGGCGGTGACGAGATACTTCGTCATGAACATCGCCAGAACGGCTTTCATCCCGTAGAAACTGAATCGCTCCGCAGCCTCGTTCCCCACGATATAGGGAATGCCGGATGGCATCGTTGTCTGATCGACTGGCTTCGTCAGATAAGGCGTTTTGGCCATGAGGGGTTTTTCATTTCAGAATGGGGCGGGGGAGGCGAATTCTGATCTCGGAAGTACTGACTCCGTTCTGCGAAATCGAACTGCTTCGAAATCAAACAGAACGAAAGCGAGCGGCATACAAGGCATGTTCACTCTCATTGATGCTGTCGTGTTGCAGACAGCTTTTTGCGAATGGAAACAGCTTTGCGTCGGCACATGTTAGAGCAAACTGCTCCAGTAGAACAATTTCGTAATTCCAAGTGTCCCTCGAACCTGTGCATTTTGCGTTTTCATTCACGAAATGCGTTGAGTCTCTCAGTAGAACGAGCCCGGAATTGCAGGGAACACAGCATTGAATGGGTGGTGTTGCGTTCACGGGACGTGTTGCCGTTTGTTATCCTCCCTGTAAGTGTCGAATGGGTAAAAGGATAGGTCAGTTTGCGTGTTGTGTGGATCTGTTCTTGTGGTGTTGTTGCATCATTTGTGTTGCTGTGGAATCATTGCGTGTTCAGAATTGTTTACGTTTTTTGGATGAGACGTAAACTACGTGTGGTGTTGGGGTAATGCCTTTAGTTTGGGGTGTTGTGTTTCGGATTCTTTGCGCTGGTTTGCGTTTCTGGCACAGGTCTCGCATTAGGGGAGAACATCAAAAGTCACCCCCAATCAGAGAAAAATCGCTATGAACGCTTACCTGAACGCCCTGATCAACGACGAAGCTGGTTTCATTGTTTCTGCTGAACTGGTTCTGATCTCCACGATCGCTGTTCTGGGGCTGGTTGTTGGGCTGGGCGAAGTCGCCTTCAATGTGAATAACGAACTCGAAGACGTCGGTTCTGCGTTCTCTTCGCTGGATCAAGGCTTCTACCTGCAAACCACAAGTGGTCACAAAGGCCGGATGAACGGCAGCTTCTTCAAAGACCACCTCGACTTCTGTGCTGAAGAATGTGACATCAAGTAATCAGGTCAGATCGCTGTCTGACTCGACTGGATACTGCTACAGTCTTTCCGTCCGGTCGGTCTGAATTTTGCGAGAACAGGCTGGATAAAGTCTGGGGCTGTAGTGAGGTAGAGCAGCGATGTCATCGGACTGCCGCTTTAACAGTGCCCCACGCCTTTGATCGCGAAATTCGTTGGAGCATTGAATTGATTCTGCCTGCCGAACCGGTTGCAGACCTGATCATTGTGGGGGCAAGTTCCCGAGCGGCCGCCTTCTCTGCAATACGATCCGGCTTCCGCCCGATCTGTCTCGATCAGTTTGCCGATGCCGACTTACAGGCGAACGCAACGGTTCTCCCTTGGGCTGAGGATGATTCCGGGATTCTGGAGCAAATTCAGCGATGTCCAGGGATTCCGGTTATGTATGTCGGGGGGATGGAGAATCGCCCTGCTTTGATAGAGGCGATTGCTCAGACACATGCTGTCTGGGGAAACAGTGCGGATGTGGTACGACGAATTCGTAACCCCGCTGAACTCACAGAACCCGCCCGACTTTCGCGGATCTCCTTGCCGGAATGGCGAGACGAAACACAACCTCCTCCTGGCGATGGAACATGGATTCTACGTCCACGTGCCGGGGCAGGGGGCCGTGGCATTCAAGTCTGGGATGACGCTGCAAGAGCGTCGGAGACATTGCAAGAGCCGCATTTCTTTCAAAAACGTATCGAGGGTGTCCCTTTCTCTGCGACGTTCATTGCTCCCGCTGAAGTGGGGGATGTCCGGTTTGTGGGGATGACCAGACAACTCATCGGTGAAGAATTTTGCTTCGCGCGTCCGTTTCAATGGTGTGGGAACATCGGTCCTGTTGCCTTGCCGATCTCGACGGAGCTGACCATTCGCCGGTTTGGCAATGTGCTGAAATGGAAGTTGGGACTGCGAGGCTTCTTCGGTGTCGATTTGATAATCGACGAGGACGGAACTCCCTGGGTGACGGAAGTGAACCCTCGATATCCGGCATCCTCGGAAATTCTTGAGCACATCACAGGAATTCCGTTGTTGCAGGACCATTGTCGGTGTTTCACAGAAGATCCGCTTCCAGAGACAGATTGGGATCTGGCCCATCCCGGCGAGTTGCTGGGAAAGGCAATTGTGTATGCCCCGCAGGATCTCGTATTGTCGGAAGAGATTGTCGATGCAGCGTCCGTGCCAGTGATGAATGTTCCGGATATTACGGATCTACCAACGCCAGGAACGCATGTGCGGAGCGGAGAACCGGTCTGCACGGTATTTGCAGAAGCGTCAACATCCGAAATTTTGCTCGATTTGTTAAAACAGCGAATCGCGGAGATTGTTGCTCGATTGAAATCTGACTACTGATGAAATGAAACGTCTGAGGGGGCTGAGACGGGGGATCAGCTTAGATGTTTTGATTAGGACCATGTCCGGGAATCGCCTCAATGGCGACGTCGAAAATCGACGGTTATCATTCTCAGATGAAATGACCAAGGCCGTTCTGAAATTGTCGTGTGAATAGTGGGCAGCCCTCAGCAGACCTGGGCTCGTTGAGAGTCTGGGTGATAGACTGGTAGGACGATACGCGTGTACTGGGAACAGGCGGTGCAGTGCGAAGCGGGAACCGATGTCGGCCTGCGCCGTAAAAACAACGAAGATTCCCATTGCGTTCATCTCTGCCCTGATGAGGCGGAATGGCGGCGTTGTGGTCATTTACTAGTCGTTGCGGACGGAATGGGGGGACATGCGGTCGGTGAATTAGCCAGCCAGATTGCTGTCGAGACTGTTCCGCATACGTTCTTGAAGTCTCCTCCCGGCGACCCGCGTCGCTTGTTGAGGAATGCGATTCTTGCTGCGAATCAGGCCATCAATGAGCGTGGCACGCAGAACATCGATTTCCATCACATGGGGACGACGTGTTCAGTTCTGGCCCTGACGTCTCGAGGAGCAGTGATTGGCCACGTCGGTGACAGCCGAGTTTATCGCGTTCGCCGAGATCGGATCGACCAGTTGACGTTCGATCACAGTTTGCAGTGGGAACTCGAACGGCAACACGGAAATTTCGACGGGATCATCGATCTCAACCAGCATCGCAATATCATCACTCGCTCTCTTGGTCCGGAGAAGTCGATTGAAGTGGATATCGAAGGGCCCATGCTGGTCATGCCGGGCGATGCGTTTCTGCTGTGCTCGGATGGGTTGTCGAATCAGCTCTGTGACGCTGAGCTCGGAGCGATCGTCCGGGAGCTTCCGCCAGCTCAGGCCGTGAAGTTGATGATTGACATCGCGAACCTGCGGGGGGGGCCAGACAACATTACAGCGGTCGTTGCCAGAGTTGGTGAACTGCCAGCAAACGTCTATCCCCAGCCTGTCGAAGATTACGAAGAGGACGAAGGGGGCGTCAGCTGGGCGTGGCTCGGAGGAATGTGGGCCGCAGCATTTGGATTGGCGTGTGGACTGGCGTTGTGGATCGTCGGGCAGGAAGTGAAAGGGCTCAGCCTCCTCGCGATTGCTGTGACCGCTTTATTCTGGTTGCTGATTGTCCATTTCCGTCATCGACATTCGACTCAGTTGCCAGTTCAGTCTGTGGATGATTCGAAGACTCATCACTCGCGTCCTCACCGAACCGCAGTCGGCCTGTCATCGAAAGATCTCGCTGAACTTCTGGCGAAGATCGACGGAGAATTGTGTACGGCAGCTCAGGCGGATCAGTGGAAAGTGAATTGGGCCGAGCACGGAAAATGTCAGGCAGTCGGCCTGCAACATATTCGTGAAAAGCGTTACTCCAAGGCCATCCGCGATTTGGCTCGTTCGATTCGTGTGATCATGGAACAAATTCCAAGAAATCCTCGCTGAACCGCTTCTGTTGAAGATGAAGCCGTGCTGCAGCCGAGTCGGAACGGACAATCTCAATTCCACGGGACAGAGCCTTTTCGCCATCTCTGGACTTGAGAAGCGGCCTCAAATGCAGTCAGTCCGTGTGTCGACGTTGTGTGGCTCTTTTGCGGCAAACACTGCAGGTGTCGCCCTGATGCCGACGCAGGTTCTGCAGTTTTTGTATGGTTCGCAATCGCTCTAACTTGGATGATAGTTGCCGTTTGACGCAGCTTTATGCGGTACAGGCGTCTCTTTTGAAAGAATCTGCTTCAAATGTGTGCGCATTCTTGCTTACATTTGCGCAAAATTCTCATCACAGGCAAATCCCCGGATCTCGCCTGTCAGGGTTTGAAGTCTGGACCAACAGTGACAAGAATATGGTCATTGGATTATTGATGCGTAGTTGCACCATCGCACGGAGTGCCATTCTGTGTGATAGTGATTTCCTTTCCCGTTAGATGTGCTTCCAGCAGGTTGGTGCTGGGTTTCCGGAGCTGTCAAAAACATGAGCGGATCGAATCCCTTCGGCGCAGAAGCAACTCTTAAGACGCTGGCTGGCGATTTCACGATTCATCGTCTGCAAAAACTGACCGAACTCGGGTTGGGAGATGTTTCGCGCTTGCCTTTCTCAATTCGCGTTTTGCTGGAATCAGCATTGCGGAATTGCGATGAGTACATTGTCAGCTCCCAGGATGTGAAAAACATTCTGAACTGGAGCCCATCACAGGCTGAACCGGTTGAAATTCCGTTCATGCCTGGACGTGTAGTTCTGCAGGACTTCACCGGGGTCCCTGCAGTTGTTGACCTTGCTGCACTGCGAGCTGCAATGGTTCGAATGGGTGGAGATCCGAAGAAGATCAACCCATTGGTTCCTTGCGATCTCGTGATCGACCACTCGGTTCAGGTTGATGCATTCGCTTCTGACAATGCGATGCAGGAAAACCTCGACCTGGAATTCGAGCGAAATCAGGAGCGTTACCAATTCCTGAAATGGGGCCAGAAGGCGTTCCAGAATTTCCGCGTTGTTCCACCAGCAACCGGGATCGTTCACCAGGTCAACCTTGAATACCTGGCAAGCGTCGTCCTGAACAAAGATGGCGTTGCTTTCCCGGATTCGCTCGTCGGAACCGACTCTCATACCACGATGATCAACGGGATCGGAATCGTCGGTTGGGGTGTCGGGGGGATTGAAGCGGAAGCGGTGATGCTGGGACAGCCAATTTACATGCTGCTGCCAGAAGTCGTTGGCTTCAAGCTCACTGGGGAACTGCCAGAAGGGGCGACTGCAACCGACCTCGTGTTGACCGCCACCCAGATGCTGCGTCGTCATGGTGTCGTCGGCAAGTTCGTCGAATTCTACGGCCCAGGTCTGGCGAGCATGTCTCTGCCTGACCGTGCCACACTGGCAAACATGGCTCCTGAATACGGTGCCACGATGGGCTTCTTCCCTGTCGACAACGAGACGCTCCGCTTCATGGAACGTACCGGACGTTCGAAGGAACTCATCGACCTCGTTGAGAAGTACTACAAAGAACAGGGGATGTTCCGTACAGAGGACTCGCCTGAGCCAGAATTCAGCACAACGATGGAGCTCAATCTGGCAACAGTTGAGCCTTCCATGGCTGGGCCGAAGCGTCCACAAGACCGCATTCTGCTGTCTGGCATGAAAGCACAGTGGGGGCAGGATCTTTGCACGACCTTCGGCAAGGTTTCAGCAGCAAACGATTCCACACCAGCGTCAATGACTGACGAAGGTGGATTCGCGACTGCAACTGGAATCACGACCGATCCAGGGCTCGATGGCGTACCGGTTGTGCATGAAGGGGAAGCCTTCAAGCTGAAGCATGGTGCCGTTGTGATTGCTGCAATCACAAGCTGCACCAACACAAGTAACCCGAGCGTGATGATGGCTGCCGGGTTGCTGGCACAGAAAGCTGTCGCCAAGGGACTTACGAGCCAGCCTTGGGTGAAGACGTCGCTCGCTCCAGGTAGCCGTGTCGTGACCGACTATCTCGCTCGCGCCGGCGTCACAAGTGCACTCGATCAGTTGGGCTTCCAGCTGGTGGGATACGGCTGCACGACCTGCATCGGTAACAGTGGTCCATTGCCAGATCCAATTGCCAATGCAATTTCCAAGAACGACATCGTTGCCTGCTCGGTTCTGTCAGGGAACCGTAACTTCGAAGGTCGCGTGAACCCGCACGTGAAGGCGAATTATCTGGCGAGTCCTCCGCTGGTCGTCGCCTATGCAATCGCAGGGACAACCGACATTGATCTGACTGTTGAGCCGATTGGACAGGACAAAGCAGGGAATCCTGTTTACCTTTCTGAAATCTGGCCGACACAGAAGGAAATCGCCGACGCCATCGCTGGAGCAATGTCACCAGAGATGTTCGTCAACGAATACTCCAAGGCGAGCCAAGGGCCACCAGAGTGGCAGGCGATCGAAGGGGGCGAAGGGGACCTGTTTACCTGGGACGAGAAGAGCACCTACGTTCAGGAGCCTCCGTTCTTCGTGGACATGCCAACGAATCCACAGCCGATCAAGGGCATTTCTGGTGCTCGCGTGCTGGTCAGCGTCGGGGATTCAACCACGACCGACCACATCAGCCCTGCGGGATCAATTAAGAAAGATTCCCCAGCCGGAAAGTTCCTGCAAGACAACGGCGTCGCTCCGATCGACTTCAACAGCTACGGAAGCCGTCGCGGTAACGATCGGGTCATGACTCGCGGGACATTCGCCAACATCCGTTTGCGAAACAAGGTCGCTCCCGGAACTGAAGGGGGGCTGACCAAGTACCTGCCGACTGGCGAAGTGACATCAATCTACGACGCCTCGATGAAGTATCAGGCCGAAGGGATTTCCCTGATTGTCCTCGCTGGCAAAGAATACGGAACCGGGTCATCACGCGACTGGGCCGCGAAGGGGACTCAGCAGCTTGGAATCTCGGCTGTGATCGCTGAGAGCTTTGAGCGTATTCACCGCTCGAACCTGATCGGAATGGGCGTTCTGCCGTTGCAGTTCCGTGCAGGTGAAAGCCGTGAAGCACTCGATCTCGATGGCACAGAAGTCTATGAGATTGCTGTCGACGACAACGTGAAGCCAGGGCAGGCCATTGAAGTGACTGCACGTCGTGCAAACGGCGAAGAAGTCCACTTTGTGACAACATGCCGTATTGATACGCCAGTGGAAGTTGAGTACTACCGCAACGGTGGGATTCTCCACACAGTCTTGCGTCAGTTGCTGAAAAGCTAACTTGCCTGAGAGTGTTCACTGCAGATCAGCAGTATGAGTAATCAACACCGCCCTGAGTTCCAACTCAGGGCGGTGTTGTTTTTGTGGGACACGACGTGCGAATCTGCTTTTCCTGTATCAATTCGCTCCGATCCACTACTCGCATCAGATCGAAGTGAATTATGATTCGTCCTCGTCGCTGAACAGCCTTTGAATCGTGTGAGGACTGACACAGAACGCAGTTCTGCGCGGATCAGTCAGACTAAAATGAAGTTGCATCTGGAGAGATGAGCGTATGTCCGGTTCAGAATTCCCCATTGAGATTGATATCGCCAGTGTTTCCGGCCTGTTGTCGAGCGGGGAAGACTTCCTCTTTCTGGACTGCCGTGAAGCAGATGAGTACGCCACAGCAAAAATTGAAGGGGCAGTACTTCTTCCGATGAGTGAAATTCAGGATCGAGTCGGCGAACTCTCAGAAAGTCGCGACAAACAAATCGTAGTCCACTGCCACCACGGCGGACGAAGTCTGCGAGTCGCCAGATGGTTGCGAGGTCAGGGTTTCGACAAAGCTCAAAGTATGGCTGGCGGAATTGACGGCTGGTCGCTTCAGATTGATCCAGAAGTCCCTCGTTACTAAAGCCATTTCGTCTCATACGTGGTCATGTCGCAGTCACCTGAGCCGATGGATTTTGCCTCCACGCTCCAGCTCAAAATGTTTGGGGTTCTGGCTGTGAATCGCTGCGATTGGTGAGACGGTGTCGCCGACTGTTCGATGCATCAGCGCACCTGAAACAGGTACGCCAGGGCCTGCATTGCGGCGGTGAGGTTGAAGCGGCAAGTCGCTGTACTTCGTGTGCAGTTGAGTCGCTGTCATTTGTGATTTTGTTTCAGGGCCAAACGATGCTCGCAAAACTGTTGACGCATACTTTATTTGGAATTGATGCGCGTCCTGTTGAAGTCGAAGTTGATATCTCACCTGCAGCGATGCCCAAGACGATTCTGGTCGGGCTCGCTGAAGCTGCCGTTCGGGAGAGTGTTCATCGCATCGAACGCGCTTTGGTGAACAGCGGCTATCAACGTCCCATCGACAGGATTGTGATCAACCTTTCTCCGGCAGATTTGCCAAAGGAAGCGGCGTCGACAGACCTGGCGATTGCCTTGGGCATTCTCGCGGCCAGCGGTCAGATGCAGTCTGAATTCTTTGGAGACTATTCCGTCGCCGGTGAACTCGCGCTCGATGGAACTGTGCGCCCGGTGAAAGGAACACTTTCGATGGCGTTGCAGGCACGAGCAGATGGACGCCGTGGGCTCGTGGTTCCTCTTGGTAATGCCAGAGAATCAGCTGTTGTGGACGGAATTGACATCATTCCGGTCGGTTCGCTCGCAGAAGCGGTCGGCTTCTTTACAGGGGAGCTTCCTGTTGAGCCGGTGCCATTCAGCTGGGATGAGGCGGTCATCGAGTTCGGGGCATATTCCATCGACTATTCCGACGTCAAAGGTCAGGAAATGGCGAAGCGAGCAGTCACAGTTGCTGCCGCTGGAAGGCACCATTTACTGATGATCGGAAGTCCGGGAACTGGCAAAACGCTGCTTGCGCAACGCATCGGCTCCATTCTTCCTCAACTTTCACCAGAGGAATGTCTGGAGACGACTCGGATCTACAGTGCTGTCGGGCGACTTGAGAGTGGACAGTCGCTCATGCTGACGCGGCCGTTTCGATCTCCACATCATACGATCAGCGAAGCCGGTCTGGTCGGAGGGGGAAGTACTCCGACGCCCGGAGAGATCAGTCTCGCGCATCATGGAGTCCTCTTTCTCGATGAGTTGCCAGAGTTCAATCGACGAACTCTGGAAGTGATGCGTCAGCCGTTGGAAGAGAATCGAGTCACGATTTCCAGAGCCATTGGCAGCATGACATTCCCTGCGAATTTGATGCTGGTTGCGGCTATGAATCCCTGTCCTTGTGGCTTTCGAGGAGATCCGCGTCGGGCCTGCAGTTGCTCTCCGATGCATATTGAACGTTATCTCAGCAAGTTGTCTGGCCCTCTATTAGACCGTATTGATATTCACATCGAGGTTCCGGCAGTGCCGTTCCGCGAGTTATCGAATTCCAAACCAGGGACCGACAGTACAATGATTCGGGACAAGGTGATTCAGGCTCGCGAGATTCAAAGAGAACGGTTTGCAAAGGAGCCGGTCAGTCTGAATGGAACAATGTCTCCCAGACAGATCCGGACGTATTGCAAACTGAATAAAGAGGCCGAATCGCTTCTGAAGGCGGCGATGGAAGACATGGGCTTATCTGCGAGAGCGCATGACAAAATTCTTCGAGTCAGTCGGACGATCGCAGACTTGGACGGTGCCGATTCGATCGAGGTTCACCACCTGACCGAGGCGATCAACTATCGTGCTCTCGACCGGACCTACTGGTCGCGGTAATTCAAGTGCCTTCTGAAACTGCTATCGGGAAAGAGGTTGCAGCTATGGGTCTGGCCGTGGGAGGGGAGAGCAAATCGCTCTGGCCGGAATCTGTCATCTCGGCGTAAGATAGTCGCAACTTTGTTTTTTGCTGCGATTTTCGTGCGTGTGCTGTGTCATGGAGGACAAAATGACGCTGTTCGTTCAGGCTCATTCTCTGTTGGGGAATTGGTGCCGGATTTCGATTTGTTGCGCCATCCTTCTCGTGGGGGCCGCAAACGAGGCCAGTGCTCAAGGGGAAACGATTCGTCTCTCTGAGAGTTATTCGGATAGTCGCGTGTTCTCGAATCAGTCGACGATTGTCACCTCCGGCAAGGTTCAGGCTGCCAAGGGGAATGGCGAGAAAGAAGACTTCGACCTGAAGGCAAACATCTCGTTTGATTATTTCTCGCGTCGCCTGCCTCCATCTGGACGTGACGCCGATGCTCTCCGTGACATTCGCTATTTTCAGAATGCCAATCTGGCGACGACAGTTGCCGGTTATGAAACAAAAGTCGAATTGCCTGCCGATCGCCGCTTGATTGTCGTCAACGGATCGCGGGAGGGGCTGGTCAGTTATTGCCCGGATGGATTGCTGAACCGGGAAGCGGTCGATCTGCTGGAGATTCCGGGAGACGCACTTTCGCTGTTGTCTGTCCTGCCTTTGACTGAGGTGCGCATTGGGGAAGAATGGTCCCCTCCGGACTGGGTGCTGCAGATGCTGACGGGCATTGAAGCCGTAGAGACATCGGAGCTGAAATGCAAACTCGATTCAGCGACACCAGCTGCCGCGAAGGTCACCTTCACCGGAAAGATTACGGGGTTGAAACTGGGAACAACGACAACGGTTTCTGTTGTCGGGGTATTGCTTTTCAATCTGGAAGAGAAGTTTCTCTCTCAGGCGAAGACCGTGTATACGGTGACATCGGACGTCGGCACGGTGAATCCAGGACTCGATATGAAGGTGACCACGTCACTCACCAGATCGATTTCAAAAGCGACGCCACAACTGTCAGATGAAGTCCTGAATCGTATTCCATTGGATCCTGCTCCAGAAGTGTTGGCGTTGAGTTATCTTGCCGCGCCATGGGGACTCGAATTGAGTCACGGCCGCGACTGGCACTTGTTCCAGGCGGTTTACGACGGCGGGGCACCAGTGGCGATTCTCCGTCTCGTTGAACTCGGAAGTCTGGTTGCTCAATGTAATTTCTCGCCGGCGCCTGCTGCACCGGGCGGAAACATGACGCCGCTCGAAGTGTTCGAGATGGACATTCAGAAATCACTGGGAGAACGCTTCGGAGAGATTGTTTCCCGCGAGACGATTCCGCTCGATGATGGTCGCAAGATTTATCGGGTTGCTGCCAGCGGTCATGTGATGTTCCGCAGTAATAAAGAGCGTGCAGAAATTCCGATGAACTGGATTTATTACCTTGTCTCAAACAAGGACGGGAAGCAGGCATCGTTCGTGTTCTCAGTCGAACCGCCACTCCTGGAGCAACTCGCGAATCGGGATCGAGAGCTTGTTCAGAGCCTGATGTTCCAGACTTCAGCAAAGAAGTAGAGACTCCGATAGAGTCAAGCTCTCACAGCAGAAACGATAAAAGACTGGTTCAGACGAACCAGTCTTTTTCATTTGGCCTTAGATCTGCCGTCTCATGAGAGACCGACATGGTCTAATCAATCTTCTCTTTGAGTAAGCGAACGGATTGATCGAGAGTGCCGGATTGGAACGTCTCGAGAATTGTGCGGTGTTCTTCGTAGATGTCCATCAGATTATGGCATCGTCGTTGGGAGCGGCGGAAGTGCGAGCGGATTCGCCCGACGAGCAAGTCCCAGATGGCGAGCAGGTCTGGCTGATCCAGACGTTCGAGCAGGTAGCGATGGAACGCGATATCCATTTCCGCAATGGTGTGGAAATCCTGATCGACGCACGCCTGTTGCATCTCCTTCAAGATTTCGTTCCAGTGAGCGAAATCTTCTGGACGAAGTTCGTCAAAAATTTCACGAAGAGCGTAGACTTCCAGAGCTTTTCGCAACGGAAGAATCACTCCCCGAACGGCTTTCGGAGCCTCAGGAGCAACGACTGCCCCGCAGTTTGGTTTGGTTTGTAACAAGCCCTGATGCGAGAGCTTCTGAACTGCTTCTCGAACGAGCCCTCGTCCCACTCCGAATCGCTTGGTGATCGCCGCTTCCGTTAGACGATGTCCTTCAGGCATGCGTCCAGACAGAATCTCTTCACGGATCTGGCTCGCAATTTCTGCTGAACCGATCGATGTCGTCGGTTTCCGTTTCACTGACGCACTCCAGCAGCGGCTATGTCGTATGGGAAGTTGTTGTCACTTGAGGGGCGGCCGCGGTCATCCTGTCTGGGCGATCTTGGTGATTCTCGCTTAAAAGGGCGATTCGACGCATCCTTTGCTTGACTGATTTTGACTGTAGATATTTGACAAGAATTGTCAACAATCGGTATTCGGTTTGCGACAGATCTTCCAGGAATCGTAAGCACCAACAGGTGAAATGGCCACTTTCGATTGGAAACCGGAACGCTAGGTCTTCGGTTGCGACTGGAATGGCTCTGCCTGAGAAACAAAACGGGGACAAACGCTTGTGCGAATGTCCCCGTAGCTGGATTGCATTTCAAATCGGGTTCAAATGGCGATTGCCGTTTGAGTTACTCAAGCGTAAGAAGCAGATCGCCAGTCGAGACCTGAGTGCCTGCTTTCATAAGCAACTGACCGACGGTACCGGCGCGTTCCGCATTCAGTGTCGTCTGCATCTTCATTGCTTCGATGACCAACAGCTTTTGGCCCTTGGTGATCTTGTCACCTGCTTGCACCGCGACGCTGACAACCATCCCAGGCATGCTTGCGGCAATGTGGGTTGGATTGCTTGTATCCGCTTTGATGTTCTTCTCGACGATCGATTCAACGGATCGGTCGTCGATGGTGACGTCGCGAGGTTGGCCGTTCAATTCGAAGAAGACTGTTCGCGTTCCATCCGGATGTGGGCTGCCGGTTGTCAGGAACTTGATGAACAAGGTCTTGCCGGGTTCAATCTCTGCAGCGAATTCTTCCCCGGACTGCATTCCAAAGAAGAAGACCGGAGTCGGCAAAATGCTGGTATCGCCGTAATTCTCAACATGCTGCGCGTAGTCTTTGAAGACGCCTGGGTACATGACCCAACTCAGCATCTCTCGTTCAGTTGGCTGGCGGCCAAGGAACGGGACCATTTTCTGGGCAGCCTGAGCGAAGTCGATTGGTGGGAGTGTTTCTCCCGGGCGTCCTGTGAATGGCTTGCGATCTTTCAGGATTCGCTTTTGAACACCTTCAGGGAACCCGCCTTGAGGTTGTCCCATTGCTCCGCCGATCAGGTCGATCACGGATTCAGGGAAGGCGAGCTCGCGATCACTGGCCATCAGGTCGTCAGGTGAGAGTTCATTCGCAACCATGAACAAGGCCATATCGCCAACGGCCTTCGATGTTGGTGTCACCTTGACGATGTCGCCGAACAGTTTGTTGACGTCAGCATATGCCTGACAGATTTCCGGCCAGCGATCTGCCATGCCCAGTGCACGAGCCTGTTCGAAGAGGTTCGTGTACTGCCCTCCAGGCATTTCATGGTTATACAGGTCAGCTGTTCCGGGAAGAACAACGCTCTCGAATGGCAGATAGAACTCGCGAACGGCACGCCAGTACTCGGCCATCTCATCCAGCCGGTGCGTATCGAGCTTTGTATCGCGTGACTGGAAGTGAAGCGACTCACATAGGGTGTTCAGGTTCACCTGCGATGTTCCGCCTGACATTGGGGCCATCGCAGCGTCAACAACGTCGACACCTGCTTTGGAGGCCATCAGCAGAGAGGCAGCCTGAATGCCTGCGGTGTCGTGTGTATGGAAGTGAATAGGGAGTCCGACTTCCTGCTTCAGCGTACTGACAAGCAGTTCGGCGGCTTCTGGTTTACACAACCCGGCCATGTCTTTGATCGCCAGAATATGGGCGCCGGCCTTTTCCAGTTCCTTGGCAAGTTCAACATAATATTTGAGGTTGTACTTGGTGCGGTTCGGATTCAGCAGATCGCCTGAATAGCAGATGGCTGCTTCACAGATGGCACCTGCTTCACAGACCGCTTCCATTGCGACCTTCATGTTGTCAGCCCAGTTCAGGGCGTCGAACACGCGGAAGACGTCGTTACCTGCGGCAGCGGCTTCTTTCACGAAGGACTTCACCAGATTATCCGGGAAGTTGGAATATCCGACGGCACTGGATGCTCGCAGCAACATCTGGAAAAGGATGTTCGGACACTTCTCACGCATTCTGGTGAGTCGGTCCCATGGACACTCTTTCAGGAACCGCATCGAGGTGTCGAAGGTCGCACCGCCCCACATTTCCAGTGAGAAAAGTTCCGGCAGCAGGAAGGAATACGCTTCTGCAACGTTCAGCATATCCTGTGTGCGGAAACGCGTTGCGTGCAACGACTGGTGAGCATCACGGAAGGTGGTGTCGGTGATCAGAAGACGCTTTTCGTCCTTGATCCACTGAGAGAATTTTTCAGCTCCGAGTTCCTTGAACTTGTCTCGGGTGCCGAGCGGGCGAGGGCTGTTGCGGTCGTATGCCGGCACTGGAGCAGCAGAACGGCGGACGGCGACAGGACGCCCTTTCACCAGCGGATTGCCGTTCACAATCGTTTCACCGATCGACCGCAGCAGTCGAGTGGCACGGTCCTGACGGTATGGGAAATCAAAGAGTGATTTCGTTTTGTCGATGAATGTCGTGGTGCAGCGTCCGGCGAGGAAGTCCGGATGGTTCAGGACATTCAACAGGAACGGAATGTTGGTCTTCACCCCACGAACACGGAATTCGCGAAGACAGCGTTCCATGCGGGTGGCGGCTTCTTCGAACTTGCGGCCGCGGGCGGTCACTTTGACCATCAGCGAGTCGTAGTACGGATGGACGAATGCTCCCGAGAAAGCGGTTCCGGCATCAAGTCGGATTCCCATCCCGCTGGCGGAACGATAGTGGGCAATACGTCCGTAGTCTGGAACGAAGTTGTTTGCCGGGTCTTCAGTCGTCACGCGGCATTGCAGGGCAAACCCGTTTACATGGATTTCAGATTGACTTGCGATTCCAATTTCTGGGTCGGCAAGTCGGTATCCCTGAGCCACCAGAATCTGTGACCGGACAACGTCGACCCCGGTGACCTCTTCTGTGACGGTGTGTTCCACCTGAATACGAGGGTTCACTTCAATGAAGTAGAACTTCTGCGTGTCAGTATCCAGCAGGAACTCAACGGTTCCGGCGTTTGAGTACTGAACTTCGCGGCCGATTTTGACGGCGGCATCGCAAATTTCGTTGCGAAGTTCTTCTGGCAGGTTGACCGCTGGTGCGATCTCAACAACTTTTTGATGACGACGTTGGACGGAGCAGTCGCGCTCATACAGGTGAATCAGATTTCCATGCTGATCGCCCAGCAACTGCACTTCGATGTGTCGGGCACGCGGGATGTATTTCTCAATGAAAATGTCCGGGCTGCCGAACGCTGTCAGCGATTCCTGTCGCGCTGCTTCATAAAGCGAGACGAGCTTATCTTCTGATTCAACGACACGCATTCCGCGTCCGCCCCCCCCATGGGCGGCTTTCAGAATGACAGGGTAGCCGAGTTCACTGGCAAGTTTGAGACCTTCGTCCGCATCTTTGAGCGGGTTGTCGGTGCCTGCGAGAATTGGAACCTTGGCCTGCATCGCAATGCGACGAGCAGCGGTTTTGTCACCGAGATTTTGGAGCAGGCTGACGTTCGGACCGACAAAAATGATGCCAGCTTCTTCGCACGCTGCCGCAAATTCCGGTTTTTCCGACAGGAACCCGTAGCCAGGGTGAATCGCGTCGACCCCGACTTCTTTGGCGATGGCGATGATTGATGGAATATCGAGGTACGACCGGATCGGTTCTCCCGATTGTCCCACCTGATACGCTTCGTCGGCTTTGAAACGATGGAGTGCGAAGCGGTCTTCGAATGCGTAAATAGCGACCGTGCGAATATCGAGTTCGGAGGCGGTCCGGAATACACGAATCGCGATTTCGCTTCGATTTGCGACGAGTAGCTTCTGGATCTTCTTCATGTTTCAATCAATTTCTGAACGCAAGCGCGAAGGGACGCGTGTAATCTGCATCACAGTGAGATCAGCAACTTATCGGGACAGCTCATCTGCCACAAGTTTCTGTCTTCACTGATTTACGGAATGGAACCTCGTCTGGTTCCAACCGCTGGATGCCTGTACCGAAAATGGTGGTCGAATCGACGTAACACCTGTTCTGACCGCATGATCTTGTATGGCATGGCGCCGCTGTTCCAGTGGAGCCTTAGCCAATCTCCGCGATTTTAGTCGATTCGATTGCTGGTGGTATCCATGGAAGATGATTTCTTGATGTCGATGTCAACTGGGGACGGGAGACCTGACATGGCTGAGTTGAGAAATTGAGTGAGAAATTCAAATGCGCGAATCTCTGCCGGTCCTGCAGTCTTGTCGATGATGGTTTTGAATTGCGCGAATTGCTCAACGATTTGCTTCGCGGGGATGAGGTGGAGTCGTGTACAGAGAATCGCGGCTTCCAGGACGGCATGTTTCGCTCGATTGAACCCAAAGAATTCTCTCAGATGCCCGGTGTGGATGACGCGTGTATCGATCTCGGTTCTGGCTTGTGAGTCGTCGAGCGAGACAACCTGAAACTCAAACCAGCGGCAGGCACCTGTGATGACTGCCCCATCAATTTTGGTTGCAGGCTTCAATTCTGGGAGGTCTGTTAGGCGTCCTACCGCGGCATGTGCGATGAGTTCAACATCATCGGTGACATGAAAGACGCCGCACCCGGTGCGTTTGAGGTTGGCGTAGGTCGTTGATGTCTGGAAGGGGCGGAAATGAAACGTTGTGAATTCCGCATCGACAATCGGGCCCATCGGAGCGATATTCACCGTGCCGTCTGCGTTCTTCGTTGTGCAGAGACCTTCAAGAATCATTGGACGGCCCTGATTTGATGATGGTGTGCGCCTGATGTCGCAACCGGACTTCCGAAGCAATGATGGTAAGCGAAGTCCCGGTTCCGGAAAACGGTCCTCGTTGAAAGCTGAGAATGAGTCGGTCAATGAATTCCTCGATGAACATTGCCATTCTTGGTCAACCTGATGGCTGGTATGTGAAAGAACTGCAGCAGGTGGCCGAGCAGCGCGGGCATCAGGCAACCTGCGTCGATTTTCGCTCTCTCTGTTCATTGGTCATGAGCGGGACGGCAACGGGAGGGACTGAAGCTGGAAGGACCGGGATCACAGCAGGTGGTCAGGCTCTGCACAATATGGATGCTGTCCTCGTGCGGACCATGCCCCCGGGATCGCTCGAACAGGTCGTCTATCGGATGGATGCGCTTCAGAGGCTGGAAGGGCAGGGGGTTCCGGTGTTGAACTCTCCCAAGGCGATTGAAGCAGCGGTTGACAAGTTTCTGACAACGTCACGAGTTGCTGCCGCCGGACTTCCGACCCCGCGAACGGTTGTCTGCGAAACTGCTGAAGATGCGTTTCTCGCGTTTGAACAACTGGGAGGCGACGTCGTGGTGAAGCCAATCTTTGGGTCCGAGGGACGGGGAATTCTGCGGGTGTCTGATCCCGATCTCGCGTACCGCACATTTCGAACGTTGGAGCGAACCCAGTCTGTGCTCTACTTACAGGAGTTCATCGCACATCCGGGATTTGATATTCGCGTGCTAGTGTTGAACGGAACGGTGCTGGGCTCGTTTGTTCGCAGGCATCCGACTGATTTTCGCACCAATGTGGCCAGAAATGGATCAGCAGAGCCCCATGAGGCCACGGACCGGGAGCGAAGTTTGGCCCTTCAGGCAGCAGAGGCTGTGGGAGCCTGTTTCGCAGGAGTCGACTTATTGTACGATCCAGATGGTCGGTGTCTGGTGATTGAGGTGAATGCTGTGCCGGGATGGCGGGCGTTCGAGAAGGTCACTGGTGTGCATGTCGCCCCACTGGTGATTGAATTTTTGGAGAAACAGTAAGATGTCGGTGAACGCGGATCAGATTGTGGATGTGTTGCGTCAGGTGACTCCGGACTTGTTGCGATGGTCAGGAGCGATCGCTAAGCGGATGCGGACATTTGATATCGGTCTTGAAGGCAAGTCTTCAGGGAGTTCAAACACCGACGCGTTGACCCTCGCCGATCTGACAGTGCAGGAACTGGTCGTTGCCGGTTTACGCGATGCCTCTCCGATTCTTCGTCAGTGTCGAATTGAAGCGGAAGAAGTGAATGGCGATCTGGATGCGTTCGCGACAGAGAGCCCGTTGGTTATTGCTCTCGACCCGATCGATGGGACCAAGTATTTCAAAGACAAAACCGGCAACGGGTACGCAGTAATGATTCACCTGCGGACCGTGAACGAGGTGTTGTATTCGCTCGTCTATGCTCCAGAAGACGGCCCGACCGGATCGTGGACGCAGTGTTATGCAGGCGTGGTGAAGAGTGGACCAGACGACTTTTCGATGAGCGCGTACGATCTTCTGGAACAGATGCCGGCGATTGCTGCGACACAACGCCCAGATTCGAAGAAGATTTATCTCATCGGGTTTCAGAAGAACGATCTTCCGTTCTCGCGACTGGTGACACAGGCCGGGTTGGAAGGATACGCTCCTGACGAAATGCCGGGGAGTATCTATCCACTTCTGGCAACGGGGGAGTTCGGCGGATCTCTGATTCATACGCCGAACATTTATGACTTCCCGGTTGCATTGCACATCGCCAGAGAACTCGGTGGAGATTCTGTGTGGGTTCATAATGGGGAACGCGTGAACTTCTCCAGAACATGGATGGACGACCGGGCGGACATGCTGCGAATCCCAGGGATTGCTGCAACGGCTGATTCGCCAGAGAAACTGAAGATCCTCTGCGATCTGGCCAAAGACTGGAGTCAAGTTCGTTATCAGGATTAGACCGGCAGAAGCAAGAATCGTGTGTTCGCTGTTCTTTAGAACGAGCACTGCCCAGATTGAGACCCGCCTTTAGTTTCTCGACGGATCGATTGATGACTCGCGATTATTCCACGGAAAGTTTGGCGTACTGCCCGATTCACGGGTACATCCCGTTTATCTCCCGTGCCGGCTTGGATGAAGATGAAGTTGCAGAGCAGGACATCATCGACCATCCCTGGGTGCAGCGGATGCGGCATATTCATCAGCTACAAACGGCATGGTGGGTTTTCCCGTCCGCAGAGCACCGACGGTTTCAGCACATTCTCGGGGCGATGCATCTTGGGTCGAAAGTGATTGCGGAATGGTACGATTCCCTTCACGAATCGTTCCCGAATACGCCATCACGCGGGTATGTCGATTGCCTTGTCCGGCTGTCAGCATTGCTGCATGATGTGGGACATGGCCCATTCGGTCACTTCTTTGATGATCATTATCTTCATCAGTTCGATGTGACACACGAGGATATTGGGGCAGCGATCATCGAACGGGACCTGGGCGATCTGATTCGCGGGATTCGACGCAGTCCGAATGGAAAGCTGCAACCGCTTGAAGAGCTCGACCCGAAGCAGATTGCGTTTTTGATTCGTCGCCCTCGCGGGAATGAATCAGGGCATCCGGAATGGCTGCGAAAATTGAGATCGTTGTTCAGTGGTATCTATACCGTGGACAATATGGACTTCGTTCTTCGTGATGCGTACATGACCGGCTTCAATACGAAGGCGGTCGATATCGATCGATTGATCCATTACAGCTTCTTCACAGATCGCGGATTGACGATCCATCTCAAGGGATTGTCGACACTGACCCACTTTATTGAAACGAGAGCAAACCTGTTCCGGATGGTGTATTTCCATCGGACGGTTCGGGCGCTGGATCTTTCGATTGAAGAGATCTTCTCCGAGACGATGCAGCATCTGTTCTCTGGAAATCCAATTGATCATCTCGATCAGTATCTGGATTTCCATGAGTCATCGTTTCTGGTCGATGTGCAGCGATGGCCGCATTCCAAGGAGCCGACCATTCGCAATCTCGGGGAACGCTGGAGGGCGATTCTCTGTCGGAAGACGGGATGGAAGATGGCGTGCGAGCGCACTCTGAATTTCCATTCGGCGCATGGCGAACGCATGACGATCTTTTCTGAACCAGAGCTGATTCTGAGGCGGGTTCGCGAGCGGTTGCCGAAAGCGATTCGCGACATGGAACTGAATATCGATGTGGCGAAGCACTATCACCGCCCGAGCGGTCGGCTTCCAGCAGGCGGTCAGAACTTCATCTACGATCCGGGGGCAGGGATTCATGAGCTGCATGATGATGAACTGTTTCGCTCGATTCCCGTCAGCTTTCTGATCTTCAGAATCTACTGTAAGAACCACGAATACGATGTGGAGCTGAATACTGCTCTCAACAGTGTGCTGGGGGATGCGATGGACGCGAAGACGAATATGTAGTTCGGCAGAAAATTGAACCCGTCTGGAAAAGAAAAAAGCCCGCCCTTCAGAATATTCTGAGGGGTGGGCTTGATTCATTAATGTCGTTGAAGCGGCGTTCTTTTGGAACCCGGCACAGCAATGCGACTACGGAATGATACGGACTTTTAGATCCTGAAAATCAATTGGTGAGCCTTCAGATTCGAGAAGAAGGTGACCTTGGGCTGGATCGGCTCCCGTTCCGCCGGAGACTTCTTCACCGTTCACCCACAAGCGGACTTCGCCGTTGATAGCGCGAACGTAATAGTGGTTCCATTCCCCGTGGCCCAGAGTCGTGTTCTTCTTAGGAAAACTACGTGAGCCGTTGGCGGAACGTGGTTCGAATGGGGTCAGCTTGGTGTACTGCAAGGCAAAGATGTCGCCGTTTGTTGTGAACCAATCTGATTTTTTGCCGTTGGCTTTCTCGAAGTTTTCGGCGTATCCATGATCGAGCATCTGGATTTCGATACCGGTCTTCGGGAGGCCGTTACGCGGAACATCTTTGAGGTGTTGTGGGTCGGCCCAAAGGAACATCCCGGAATTTCCAGCATGTTTATTGTGTCGCCACAGGACGCTGATCTCGACGTTTTTGAATATTTCCTTGGAGCGAGTCACTCCGATTGGCAACCCCGTGCAATGGATCAGGCCGTCTCGCATTGACCAGGTGTCTGGATCGCAATTGACGTTTTCAAAGTCATTGAGCGTCAGCTTTCGCCACTCAGGACCGTTGTCGTCAATGAACGCTCTGCGAACGTCAGGACGGATTGGTTCGCCAATTAAAGTCTTACCTGGTGCAACTTTTTCTTTCACAATCGGTGCTGAATCATCAGCCGCGAGAGGTGACTGGCCAAGCTGAGACAATACCGCAACACTCAACAGCAGTAGCGACGAGACGCGTATCATTGCCTTGAATCCTTTGGTTTGCAGTGGGGGCTGACTCTGTACGGAGTGAGCAGGGAGGCCCGGCAAGCAATAATGGAATCCGCACAGGGTCAATCGACGTCATCAGTGCATCCATTTTCGCCTGTGCAACGGGAAATCAGAGAAACGCCCCGATGCACAGTGGGAAAATTGACCTGTTTACTTACGGCTGATTGGCACGCCAATCATCTGGCCGTTGAAGACCTGCTTGTCGTTGACAAAACCCTGAAACTGGAACTGTGCCATGCGGCGTTCTTTGACCATCACGGTCTTAACGCACAGGATGAGGCGTGAGTTCGGGTAAACAGGGTAACGGAAACGAACCTCGTTCATTCCGCCGAAGCCGAGGTAATCGCCTCCTTTGAGAATGTCGTATTTGCGAGCGTAGTACCCTGCGAGCTGGGCAGCTGATTCGCACAGAATCACGCCGGGCATCAAAGGGAAGCCGGGCATATGTCCTTGAATCCAGAATTCATCGTCCGTGACATCTTTGTAGCCAACCAGGCCATGATTGACGGTGTCGACGTAAACAATTCCAGACAGTTGCTCCATTTCGTGCCTCTGGGGGTTCACCTTGCGGATGTCGTCCAGAGTGATAATAGGCTTGTCGAAGTTGAACTGTTTGTAGTCGTACAGTGGCTCAGCAGGCATCGAGTCAGATTCCATTCGTATCAATAGGGAAGGAATTGAATAGAACACATTCCGGGGAACGATTGTCATGTTGTACGAAATCCTGCAATCCCCGTCACCGTAAGATTCTGCTCCCTGACCAATTTCATGCAGAGAGAAGCCAGCATTCCTGCTGTTGAGGGCCTGAAAACCCTGTTAGGATATCTAAAAGATGCCGGAGAACCGGGGATCGAACTAATCCAGAGGTTGGGTGACAGATGAAAACGGCTGAGGGCGTTTCGACGTTGACGCAGGTCTCCCGCCGTGGTTTTCTCGCAGTGGGGGGAGCGAGCGTCGTGGGAATTTCGCTGAAATCTGCACTTGCCGCCCGAGCAGGGAAGGCGGGAGCTGTCATTCAGATCGTACTGAATGGGGGAGCAAGTCATCTTGACCTGTTTGATCCCAAACCGTTGGCCCCGCGGGAATATCGCGGACCAATGCATTCTATTGCGACTCGAATTCCGTCGATCCGGTTTTCAGAATGTCTGCCGCGTCTCGCAGATCGGGCGGATCGACTGGTGATCGTCCGGTCACTGTTTCATGACGCGGCTCCGATCCATGAAACGGGCCTGCAATTGCTTGAAACGGGACGGCTTGTGACACGTCGCGAACAGCCTGTGCCAGTGAGTGTCTTGCTGGAAGACCATTTTCAGTCGCGAAAACGCTCTCCGATTTCTGTTTTGCTGAGTGATCCAGTCGTCGAACCGGCCGGGAATATCTCTGTTTCTAACGAAACTGCGACGTCTACACGCCGCCGAGCAGCCACTCTCGCGGAATTGACAGCTCAAGGGTTTTCGATTCCGGACTACCAGTCCGCCACTGCGCGAGTGAAAGATTCCTACGGATCAGGTGAGTTTGCTCGGAAATTCTGGTCGGCTGCCAGATTGGTCGAACGGGGAGTCATGCACATCCAACTGAATACGTTTGATGTGCTAGACGGACAACGGACCTGGGATGCTCACGGGGATCAGGAGATCGGGCCTGCGAATATCTTTGATTATCGTGATTCACTCGGTCCACAGCTTGATCAGGCATTCTCAGCGTTGATTGACGATCTGCAGTCGTCCGGGTTGCTGCAGCAGACATTGATTCTCTGTACAGGCGAGATGGGGCGCAATCCTCGTCTGAATGAGGATGGAGGGCGCGATCACTGGACTCAGGCGTGGTCCGGAATTCTGGTCGGAGGAGGGCTGGAAGGGGGCCAGGTGATTGGTGAAACAGATGAGTATGGAGAAACGATCACCAGCGATCCATTGCCTGTCTCACAACTGCCGATGATGGCTCTGAATTTTCTCGGCGTCCCTACAAGCACTGACGAAATCGCGTAGCAACCACTGCACAGCTTTGTTTGCATCGCCATCGTCGACCAGTGTTTTCAGTGGAACATCCCGCACTGCGTCTCTGTGGATTTCAGTAAAACTGTGAATACAAACAAAAAGTCACCTCGGTCTTGTCAGGCCGAGGTGACTTTCATTTTCATGCCGCAGGCTTACTACGATGGTTGGTATTCCATGTTGTGTGACCATGGAGCGCGGTACGGGCGATCGGTCATCGCCTGAGCTTCTGGATCGTTGACGAACTTCTCTGCCTTTGGATCCCATTTCACACCGCGGCCCAGTCGGGCGACGATGTTTCCAAGGTGGCAGACGGTTGCGGAGCGGTGTCCGATTTCGACGTCAGCGACCGGTTTTTCGCGAGTTTTGATGCAGTTCAAGAAATCGGCGTGATGATTCTTGCTGTGATACAGCTGAATTGGCATCGCAGCGAAATCAGTCGTCAACAACTCTGGAATATCGCTGGTGAGCTTGCCGCGATTGACCGCGATGGTGCCTTTCTCGCCAATGAACTTTGCACCGTTTGGAATGTCCGGGTCTAACTGCCCGAGGATGACTTTCACACCATTTTCATAGGTGTAGGTGATCCGGCAGGTTTCGGTGACCTCTGAAATGTTCGGTTGGTTGAAGGTCGCTTTTCCGTCAACTGCAACTGGCCCGGAATCGTCCATTCCCAATGCCCATTGAGCAATGTCGAGATGGTGTGCGCCGAAGTTGGTGATCTGTCCGCCGGAATAGTCCCACCAGAAGCGGAAGTTGTAATGGACTCGCTTTTCGTTGTACGGCCTGAAAGGTGCAGGGCCGAGCCACATTTCGTAATCGAGATTGGCTGGCGGAGAGGAATCCTCAGGGAGCGGGCCAGGGTAGTTTGACTTTGGAATTCCGACCTGAACTTCTTTGATCTTTCCGATCGCGCCGTTGCGGATCAATGTACAGGCTTTCCAGAATTCTTCCCCGGAACGCTGCTGAGATCCTGTCTGAACAACTCGCTTGTATTTGCGAGCTGCATCGGTCATCCGTCGACCTTCGTTGATTGTCAAAGAGAGCGGCTTTTCGCAGTAGACATCTTTTCCTGCCTGGCACCCATGAATCGTCATCAGGGCATGCCAGTGGTCTGGAACGGTCAGAATCACCGCATCAATATCTTTACGGTCGAGAACTTTGCGGTAGTCCCCGTATTCAACCGGATTCTGATTCTTCTCACTGGTGATGGCGAGTGCTGCGGTGCGCACATCAGAGTCAACATCGCAGATCGCAGCGATGTTGCATCCCTGACCGAGGAAGGCCTTCAGGTTGGTCGTACCTTGATTTCGAACCCCGACCACGCCTAAGGTGACGCGCTCGTTGGCACCAAAACAGGGGCTTGGCACAAAGTAGGGGACTGCAAAAGCAGAGGCAGACGCCTTGAGGAATTGACGTCGGGTCGGTTTGAACATGTCATTCTCCCTGAGAAAACATTGACACTATTGAATTTGGAGTGATACAGATCGCGTTTTGATGAGAATCCCGGGAATGCATTTGATGCAGTGTCAGGTTCAAATCGAACGATCCGGGGCAGGCTGGCTCTCAGGACAGGAGTCCGGCGGCCGTTAAGTGATCTGGTCTCGACGAATCAGTATTGTTTTTAGTGAAACTCTGCTGATGTGAAGACTACGTGTCAGTGCATCACATTTGCAATGAAAGAGCACCGCAAGGTGGGACCGGATCGAGATCCCGTATCTCGGGCTCTGTTCACCATTGTCGGAACTCACATTGTGGAAATGTGAATCGAATCGATCGAATTTCACCCATATTGACGGTAACTGATGAACGACTCAGGAAATAGTCACTCCGACGGGAGTTCGATCAACGATGATCAGGGGCGTGCTTTTCCCTGTCGAACGTGTGGGGCCAATCTTACGTTTCACATTGGCCGTCAGAAGCTGAAATGTGGGCATTGCGGCGACGAGGTTGAAATCGTTCTCAGCGAAGATTCCGCCGTGGTTGAGCAGGACTTCTTTGCGATTCTGGAACGTCAGAAGGAACTTCGAGTCGAAGGGCAGGAACCAGCCGAGGAGCATAACGAAGTCCGTTGTGACTCTTGCGGGGCCAATGTCATCTTTGAAGGAACGCTGACGAGCACGCATTGCCCTTATTGTGGGGGAGGAATTCAGCGCGAGAAAATTCATCGGGGCGGGTTCCGCATTCCAGTAGATGGAGTGCTTCCGTTTCAGGTAGCCGAGAAATCAGCCAAGAGTCGACTGGATCGTTGGGTCGGCTCACGCTGGTTTGCGCCAAACGATTTCAAAAAAGCAGCAAGAGGTGATCACTTTCATGGCGTCTATCTCCCGTTCTGGACATACGACGCGATGACATTTGCGAAGTATACAGGAGAACGTGGGGAGCATTACTACGTCACAACGGGCTCTGGAAAGAACCAGTCTGTGGAACAACGAACCAACTGGTTGCCTGCGGCTGGACAGTTTCAGCACTTCTTTGATGATCTGTTGGTTCTCGGGGCAGCGGAACTTCCTGCTAACCGTATTGATGAACTCGCCCCGTGGAATTTGCAAGACCTGAAGCCGTTTACTCCGGCATATCTCGCAGGCCATTTTGCCCGAACCTATGATGTTGAACTCGACAAAGGGTTTGAAAAGGTAAAGCCGAGAATCGAAGCCGAATTGAGAAAAATGGCAACGAAGCGCATCGGGGGAGATGATCAACGGCTGCATCGGCTTGATACGCGTTACGACGCAGTTTCTTTTAAGCACATTTTGCTTCCGGTCTGGATTGTTGCCTATCAATATCACGACAAGAGCTATCGCGTTTTCATTAACGCTGTGACTGGTCAAGCGACAGGAGATCGGCCGTATAGTTGGGTGAAGATTACCTTGGCAGTTCTGGCAGCGATTGCGGTTGTTGCGGGGATCGTTGCTCTACAGAAGTGACGATGTTGATGCAGGAATGAGACGCTGACTGTTTTGTGCTGAAGCTGCTTCAAACGATGAGTCAATGAAATCAGGGAGGCTTCCAGGTCACTGGAAGCCTCCCTGATTTGCTTCACACTTTTGAGATTCTCGCAGGCATGCTGAGAGTTACTTTTGCCGTCCTATTCGGTATCGATGGATCGCCTCGAACTACTTGGAAGTGAGATCAAAGTCGACCTGATTCTTGCCCGGTGCTTTCACCGCAGCCGTCAATTTGCTTGTATTTCGAGCCATATAGCGTCTCGGAATCTTTGCTTTCAACGGAGGGGGAGGTTGCAGTTCCGATGCTGGAATGCCCGTCTGATCGACGATCGTCTGACCAATTGAAACTTCATAGGCCTCACCGATATCGGCTTCGTTGAACTTCACCTGGTAGGTTCCCGCCTGACCAATGTTCACTCCAGCGGATTCCCCTGTTTTTGGGGACGTAAAATGAATGCTGCCTTCTTCAAGTGGTTCGCCATTGAACTTAACGACACCGTGGATCTCGACGGGAGGGCGACCGCTGTTATTGCCGCAGCCATGAAAAGAGAGCAGGCCGACAACGACAAGAGCAAGAGACCAACCGCGGAGCGAATTGCGATTCACAGAGAGAACTCCAGAATGGGACCTTGGATGATTGCAGCAAATTAAGACTGGAAACGTGAAGGTTTGTGACTCACGTTTACCATTCGCCGATTGGATCGCCATCGTCCCGCACACACAGTCGTTGCAACGTCAACAGGTGAATGTTGTCTCCGGCAAAGCGAACTGACCCGTCAGCTAGAAGGACATGGACACCGCCGGTATGGAACGAAGTCAGTGGGGTATTTGACTTCCAAGGCTGATCGCCTTCTGCGCCAACCGACCGTGGATTCGGGGTATGGAAGACCGATGTGATTCCTGTTGAATAGCGATGAACACCAGTTGCAGGGGACTCGTTCAGCCATGAAGAAACTGTGCCGGTCGTCGTGTTTCCACCCCAACCAGTGTGGTAGACGGCGAGCTGTCGGAATCTGACGTCTGTATTCGAGTTCCCGGATTGTTCGCCAATAACAATCGTGTTTGAGGTGCCGTCGGAGATGTCCTTCATCGATTTGGTTTCCCCATTGAGGAGGATCCCGTTTGATGTTGGAAAATGTCCATGCTGTGCAGCGTAGACGACGTTCGCTCTGGTAATCGGATCAGGGTAGGCTCCCATAATGCCGACGTAATTGTGATTCTGTGTGACTGAACCAACCGTGGTGTCCGCCGGGAGGAATCCATAGAGTTGAGGTAATGGACTTGATGGGCACGAGTAGGCGCCGACAACCTTACCGAAGAGTTGCTGCATGTGGGTTGTGTACTGGCTCAGACTGGTTGGACTGGCGTTGTACGTGTTCAGCATATAACCAGAAGCGGAGGCAAGATTGAACAAAGAGGTTTGCTCAAGGTAGGGGAGAAGTGCGAATCTCCATCCGGTACATGCATTGGCAACTCCAGGACGGGCACCAATTGGAAACGTCAAATAGACGTCATGATAATTGTGAATCGCAAGCCCTAATTGTTTCAAGTTATTCTTGCATTGTGATCGTCTGGCCGCTTCGCGCGCCTGTTGTACAGCCGGGAGCAGAAGTGCGATTAAGATCGCGATGATGGCGATCACAACGAGAAGTTCAATCAGCGTGAACGCCGATTGACGCCTGATACGCTTTGGAACAGGGAACATGACGAATGCCTTTGGAAAGAAACGAACGATGTGAACACCAAAGAATTCTCAAAACATTGCAGGAGGAGAGCTCTCCTGAGTCAATTTGCGAGTGCGGAATCTGACTTCATATCAGTCGTCTATCGTATCTTTATACAAGCGGATTTCTATGTGAGTGAGTGGTAGTAATGTGCAACCGCTCGTTACATGAAAGCAATACTTGTTGGAATGACATCGATCTGATTGTTCAAGATCGGTGGTTTAGGGAGACAGGGTGGCTCCTAAGCCTGTGAGTGACCTATAATTATTGACTATGCGATTTAATAATCTGTATGAGGAGCAGGAGTGAAACTTGCGGAGTTGTTGGATTTGCTTCCTGATCTTGAAGCGGAAGTTCAAGAGTTACTGCATCAGATTCCAGCAGGGGCGGTATCAACTTACGGGGACCTCGCTGTTGCATTAGGCGACGATAAAACCCGATCTGCTCGATGGCTTGGCGAGTACCTTACTCATCACGCTCATACTGCGAACTGCGTGTGTCATCGGGTCGTGCGGAAGAACGGTGATCTGGGCCTGTATGTCACTGGTGATCCACAGGAGAAGGCGGAGTTGTTAATCAGCGAAGGTGTGAGCGTGGATGAGACTGGTCGCGTTCGCCAGCTGAATCGCTTCACACATTTTCATTCTTCAAGTCCGCTGAAACGACTACGGGATCTTCAGCAGCAGCTTGTGAGACAGGTCAAGAACCTGCCGGTGAGAAAGATCCCGAAGACGTTTGGCGGGATCGATGTCGCTTATTCCCGCGATGGTCGTGCGTGTGCGGCCTATGTCCAGTTGAATGCACGAACTTTGGAGCCGGTCTACGAACAGACTCTGATCAGACCTGTCTCATTTCCTTACATTCCAGGGTATCTGACATTCCGTGAACTCCCAGTGATGTTTGAACTCTGTCTTGAGGTGGTCAGAGCAGGGAAGATGGCGGACGTTCTCTTTTGTGATGGAAACGGCCGACTGCATCCCTGGAGAGCGGGAATCGCAACGTGTCTCGGCGTTCTGTTGAACCACCCGTGCATTGGTGTGGGGAAGTCGTTGTTGTGTGGCAGCGTTGTGACAGCCCCACACGGTTCGGACGAATCAGTTCCAGTTGATCGACTGGTGATGGATGGAAATCAGGTCATCGGGGCAGAAATTCAGTCCCCTCGAAAAACAAAGCCCGTTTATGTTTCTGTCGGACAACTGGTCACACTTTCTCAGGCAATCGAGTTCACAATTCAATCCATCAGTAAACATCGAATCCCAGAGCCTGTGTTCCTGGCAGACCGACTGACGAAAAGGTTGAAGCACAGATGAGAATTCAGTCGATGAATAAATAGACAAGCCAACCGCGTCATTCTCTGGATCTGGAAGCAGCAGGTCGGAATGTAAGGGGGCTGTCGATGAAAAATGTGGATTGTTGAAGTTTGCACGACCTTTGAGCCGTCAGCTTGAAAACACGGACCTAGGTTTGTCTGGACTGCACTTGATTTCAGAGGTCAGCCAGCATGCGCCAGCTCATATATAAAAGCGACACGACAGTCACGTTCAGTAACGCCGAGATTTCTCGCTTACTGATGAAGGCCAGAGCCCAGAACGACATTCACGAAGTCACCGGAATTCTGGTGCGTCACGGGAATTCTTTTCTGCAGGTTCTGGAAGGCCCGGTTGAAGTCGTTGACGATCTGTTCAATCGGATTGCATCTGATCCAAGACATAAGTCGATTCAGGTGTTACGTCGGGCAGAGATCGAGGAGCGGGATTTCGCCGACTGGAGCATGGCTTTTGTCTACACAGACAACCAATTATGCGACCTGCCTTCAGGACTCGATGCGTTCTTCAATTCCAAAGGGGGATTCGCAAAGAACGCAGGCGAACAGGCCGTTCCGCTCTTAAAGCAATTCCGTTACACACCTTGGCGACGACGGGTTGATCTGGGATACACTCCGTTGATTGTTCGCCCAACGCCGCATTATTTGAGCAATCGCGATTTCGGATATCTCGCCGCCGCACAATAAGACTCAACTCAACACTCTGTGTTTCGACCTTCGAGTCACAATCTCCCCGGTAACGGTTCTTGCCGTTTCGCTTCTTTGCAAGAGGGCGCATTCAGACTCAGGTCGTGGTCTTAATTGACTGAGTCGCAGGGATCGAGTTCATACGAATTCTCTCAGCGTTGCTTGAATGTCGGCTTCTTTGACGCACAAGCGATTCTTTGCTCAGTGATCTCATTTCTCTCGACAGAGTGAGCATGGTTGTGTACGCTTGTTCATGTTGCCTGCGCGAACCCGTCGGGATTGATGTTGAGGATTGAATGCAGAACCAGCAGCGATCTTTGAAGGGAAGAGGATCTCTGATTCATCCTCCAAACCGGTTCGATCGAACGCATGTCGTTGATGATTTTGAACAGCTGGAGTTTGACACGGATTTTCAGGAAGAGTTACAGCGGCTCGATACGATTTATTTCGACGACGATTCAAAGTCGATTGTGAGTGAGAACAGTAGCCCTGACATTCCGTTTCGATATTCATTGAATCCCTACCGCGGCTGCCTGCATGGATGTGCGTACTGCTACGCGCGCCCTTATCACGAATATCTGGGGCTGAATGCCGGTTTGGATTTCGAATCCAAAATTGCAGTGAAGCGGAAAGCACCTGACTTGCTGCGCGAGTTTCTGAACGGCAAAGGGTGGAATGCCGATCTCATTACGTTCTCAGGTGTGACCGATTGCTATCAGCCCATCGAGCGAAGTCTGCAACTGACTCGAAAATGTCTTGAAGTGGCGCTTGAGGCTCGTCAACCTGTGGGCATCATCACCAAGAATGCTCTTGTTGGGCGTGATCTTGAACTGTTGTCATCAATGGCCGAGCATCGTCTGGTGCATGTGAACATGAGCGTGACGACGCTCGATCCTGAATTGGCACGCGTGATGGAACCGCGAACCAGTGCTCCGGCGGCACGTCTGCGGGTGATCAAGGCCCTTCGTGATGCTGGAGTGCCAGTCAATGTGATGGTGGCCCCAATCATCCCCGGCCTGAATGATTCCGAGATTCCCGCGATTCTGAAAGCTGCTTCAGATGCAGGGGCTCAATCGGCGGGGAAGGTTTTGCTGCGACTGCCGTTGACTGTGTTGCCGGTCTTTCAGGAGTGGTTGGAAAGAACTCAGCCACTGAAGAAAGACCGCGTGGAATCACTGGTCAAATCCTGTCGCAATGGCGAGATGTACTCTGCGAAATTCGGCGAGCGAATGACTGGCAGCGGTGTCATTGCCGATCAGATTCAAAAGACGTTTCAGGTCTTTCGCAAGAAGTACGGACTGGATGGAACATTGCCGGAACTGAATCGAAGTGACTTTCGTCCTCCTAAGCCGACAAGCGGCCAGCTCCGTCTTTTTTAGACTGGCCTGTTTGATTGGGAGTCTGGGACTTCGCGATATGTCATTAAAAATGAGTGACGGTCGCAATTGAATCTGCAACCGTCACTCATTTTATGTTGAAGCGAAGTCTGCTTTACTTTGCATCCGCGACATAGGCTTTCAGCCAGTCGTGAACTTTGGCCTGTGATTCCATCGAAAGCAAGTGGCCTTCGTGGTGGTTGAGCAGTCCATGTCGAGCCGGTTGCCCATAGAGTTTTGTGACAGCCTGACCTACAGCGACGTATGGCCAGCTTCGTTCTCCATCGGCGCATCCACGACCGGTTTCGCCTCCGAGAATCAGAAACGGGCGAGGAGCAATCAAGGCCATGAGTTCGTGATGCTCACGTGGGAAATCGGCTTCTTTCGCTGCTGGTCCCAGATACCATGGGGCTTCCCAGTTTGTGAAGGAAAGGCCGATTCCTCCTTCACTGAAGACACCAACCCTGACTCGCTCGTCGAACGCCATCAGGTACAAAACTTCTTTCGCTCCCAGAGAGTGACCTGAAGCGCCGATGCGGTTCGGGTCAACGTCGGGTTGCGTCAGCAGAACATCAACCGCACGCATTCCGTCAGCCAACATCGTTGCCATACCGAGGCTCTCTGGGTTTCGGGCTTTGGCTGCAGCGACCGATTTCAGGTAAGTCTTTTCTTCCCACAGAAAGTTGGCCGGACAGATCACGAGATAACCGGCTTCTGCCAGTCGTAGTCCCACGGCTTTCAATGGAAATTCACCGGTTCCGGCGACTGACTTGATGGTCTCTGTAGTCGTCCCGTGGAAGACGACAAGCCCCGGCAGCTTTTCAGCTTGCTTTTTATTCGGCCGCATGACGAATGCCTGAACGCGACGACCTGGTTCAGCTTCGTACTCAATTAATTCTCGAGTACAGTTTTCGAGTTCTTCTTTATGCAGAGATTTCACTGCCAGGTTTTGGGGAGCCTGTGGCAGCGGCCCGAGAAATTTCAGCCAGTCCTCTTTGATTGCCGCTCTAGCTTCTTCCCAGTCCTTGAGATTCGTGATCTCTGTTCCATCGGTCTTTTTCAGCACCGGACGCAACGGTTTCTCAGGGGCAGGGTACTGAGCCGGAACCGTGGCGACATCCGCGAGCCAACTGACTTCAGCGGCATGAATTGAAGTGACAGATGCCATTGCCGCAAGCACCAGTGCCGCAAGTGGAAACTTAGAACAGCGTGCTGCTGTATGAAGTTTGTGATGAGTCATGAGACCTTTCCTGACGTCGATATATGGAAGTGAGCCTACCATGCTTGACGTGATTGATGCACTGGGACTGATACACTGAGCTTAACGATAGCAGAATGACGTTCGTCCAGATGATAGTCGTTTGCGATTAGTCGGCGCAGTGCGAAGTTGCCTCTCAAAATGCAGAGAGTTCGTGATTCAGATGAAAAAGTGCCTCTGCAGGAATCTCAAGGGAGATTCGCAGAGGCACACCGTCTGACATGCACCTTCGAATTCGCTTCAGGAATCAGCGTTATGCAGTAAATTTCAGTCCGATGATCGAGATGATCAACAGGCTGAGAAACCCGACTCGTGCCATGTTGAATGGCTCATTCAACAACGCAATCCCCAGAATAACGGTCCCAGCCGCTCCGATGCCAACCCAGACTGCATAAGCTGTCCCGATGGGGAGAGTTTTTGCCGCAATCGACAGCAGATACATGCTGACCACAATCCCCGAAATTGTGAGGACACTTGGGACCGGCTTGGTGAACCCTTCGGTATATTTCAGACCGATCGCCCAACCGGTCTCGATCAACCCTGCAATGACAAGAATGATCCATGCCATGACGACATCTCCTTTTAAAGCGTCGTCTTTGCAGAACCGGGTACGGCGCGTCTCGTCCGGAGCCCGATCTCGGGCGGAAACATGATTATACTAGTGAATTGTCGAACACAATTCCTGCTTGTGATTTACTTCTTTGGAGCATTGAGCTTCAGCAGGGCGGCCGCGTATCGTCGGCCAAACTCCCGCAGTGCCTCAGTGTCGAAGTGAACTGAATCACCTTTGTGTCCCAACCCGGTTGAATTCACAAAGGCAGAGTTGGGGACCAGTTCATGGATCGATTCGAGTTGAGCGTTTACAACTTTCCAGTAGCTGGGCTTTTCTGCAGTCCCGACTGAAAGGAATTCACCCAACCCCCCAACGATAAACGGTACGCTGGGGCTGTCAAGGTCGCTGCGCAGATCTCCAATCATCTTGCTCATTCGTTTACCGTAAGAGTCGGCAAGCATTTTTGATCCGGCATCACTTTCTCCCTGATGCCAGAGAATGCCTTTCAGTGTTCCGCTCTTCATCGCAATGCGGGCCCGCTCGACAGCTTGGGTATAGAGATCTGCATCTTTCTGCCATCGGGAGAGTGGTGTTCCTCCAACGGCACACGGGATAACTCCAATCGTGACGTCAGGATCGACCTTGGCGATTTCCTGGGCGAAGCTGAACCCCAATCCTGCACCGGCAATGGTCGGCTTGTCGAAGTGCAATGGCTCGATTGCTGGTGCCCACTCGTTCGCCTTGTTCAAGGTTAGAATGCGGTCCGGTGGCGACTGCTTCTCTTTTCCAAGCACGCCGCGGCCTGCCATGTTTGACTGCCCAATCAGCAGGTAAAGGTGGAACTTTTCCTTTGCTGGCAGTTTGATTTCTTCTGCTTGTGCGGCCTTGTTCAGGACAGCGTTGCTCAGCAGTGTTGCCACGGCAAGAACTGCTGTCAGAAATGATCGTCGCAGCATGGGATTTCTCCTTTGTTGATGCAGAGGGCAGTTGCAAAGGACCATCTTCGGAGTTGTACCGACTCTATTAAACGGTCCCCTGAAAACTTGGCTTCAGTGTATAAAAAAACCGCACACGAGAGTCGTGTACGGTTTCAAATCTTTTCCAGAGCGGACCAGATTACTCAGCGGCCTCTGGTGGGACGTCTGGTTTCGCTTCGTTCACGTCCGCCTCGGCTTCAACTACGGAATCGACATCACTTTCGTCTGTCACTTCCGCAGGAATACGAGCGAGTGAAACCAGCTTGTCATCGTTGTCGAGCCGCATGATGCGAACGCCCTGCGTGTTTCGCCCGATGACGTTAATGTCGGTTGCTCGAATTCGCTGAATCTTGCCTGAGGTTGAAATCATCAGGATGTCATCACCATCGGTGACAGCAAGGACCCCGATGACGTTTCCATTTCGGCTCGTCGTCTTGATGTCGCGAACACCTTTTCCACCGCGTTTCTGGCGACGATATCGCATACCGCTGCTGGTTGAAGCAGTTGCTTCTTCGTCGCTGGCGCCTGCGTCACCTTCAGGTGCTGCTTCTGCCGAGACCTCACCTGACGGTGAAGCATCGGTTTCATCTTCTGACACAGAATCGAGTTCTCCGGCACCAAATGGAGTTCGCTTTCCGTAACCGTTTTCGCAGATCGTGAGCAGGGTCAGGTCTTCTTCTGCCACAACCATCCCGACAACAGTGTCGTTCTTGCTGAGCGAAATCCCTTTCACGCCCATTGTATTGCGACCCATTGAGCGAGCGTCCGACTCTGTGAATCGGATCGTCATCCCGGTTGATGTGCTCAACACAACGTCCTGACCAGATGCAACCTTCACGACGTCGATGAGTTCATCGCCTTCGTCGAGCTTGATCGCAATGATGCCGCCCTTCATTGGTCGGCTGTATGCAGAGAGGACGGTTTTCTTGACGATCCCCTGCTGTGTTGCCATCAGCAGGAAGTGTTGGTCGTCGAATTCGCGGACGTCGATACAGTCCTGAACCTTCTCGCCGTCACCAAGGTTCAACAAGTTAACGAGAGCACGGCCTTTGGCAGTACGCGCCTGTAGCGGAAGATCGTAAACCTTCTGCCAGTAGACTTTGCCGAAGTTTGTGAAGAAGAGCAGCCAACTGTGTGTGCTGGAAACGAACAGGTGTTCGACTGGATCTTCGTCGTCACCCTTGGTTCCTTTGATTCCTTTGCCGCCGCGGTTCTGCGCCTGATACATCGTCAGCGGAGTGCGTTTGATGTAGCCCCGTCGTGACAGGGTGACAACCATCGGCTCTTCTGTGATCAGTTCGCTCTTGTCGACGTCGGCCAGTTCCTCGTCTGAGATTTCCGTTCGGCGAGGCGAGGTGTATTTCGCCTGCAGGACTTCCATTTCCTTGCGGATTTCAGCACGAATGTGTGCCGCATCTGAGAGAAGGTAAAGAAAGTCTGAAATGTTCTCGAGCAGGTGGCTGTGTTCGCCTTGCAGGTTCTCCCGTTCCAGATTGGCGAGAGAGCCCAACTGCATACTGACGATGGCCTCTGACTGGTTCGGTGAGAGAGTGTAGGACTCTGAGTGTCCATACTCTGTCAGGAACATCTCGAAACCTTGCTCGCCCAATGCCCGGGCGACCAGTTCCGCTGGCATTTCGATTTTCTGCAGGCGGACCTTGGCTTCGGCACGGCTCGGCGAGTTCCTGATCGTTTGAATGATCTGGTCGATGTCGATCTGAGCAATCAACATCCCCTCGACCGTGTGCTTTCGCTTTCGGGCTTCGGAGAGCTGGAACTCTGTCTTCCGACGAATGACTTCTTCACGGTGACGAATGAACTCTTCGATCACCTGCTTGATGTTCAACGTCTGCGGACGGTTCCCCACAAGTGCCAGTGTGATCACTGAAACAGTGGTCTGCAGAGGTGAGTACTTGTAGAGCTGATTCAGAACGATTTCTCGGTCTGCATCACGCTTCAGGTAGATATGAAGACGAACCTGCCAGCTTGGGGTTCGGCGATCGGTATAGTCGACGACGCGCGAGATGCCTTCAATCTTGTCGTCTTTGATTAGTTCTTCGAGCTTCGACTTGATACGGTCGCGGGTGTCGAGATACGGGATCTCTTTCACCACGATGACTTCGGTATTCTTCTCGGTCTCGAACTCGACCTTCGCACGCAATGTGAGCGTTGAACGTCCAGTGCGATATCCTTGCAGAATGCCGTACCGACCACAGATAACCCCCCCGGTCGGGAAGTCAGGGCCAGGCATCACAGCCATGATGGATTCGATGCTGGTATCCGGGTCATCAATGACCAGTTTCACAGCTTCCGAGACTTCACCCAGGTTATGGGGAGGAATGCTGGTTGCCATCCCGACCGCGATCCCCTGTGATCCATTGACCAGCAGGTTCGGGTAACGGGAAGGGAGCACCACGGGCTCTTCGCCGCGCTGGTCGTAGGTCGGAATGAAGTCGACGGTCTGACGTTGCAGATCGTCCAGCATTTCCGAGGCGGCAGACGACAGTCGGGCTTCGGTGTATCGCATCGCCGCAGGGCCAAGACCGGCGATCGAGCCGAAGTTCCCTTGCTTGTCGATGAGCGTTTCCCGCATCACCCAGTCTTGTGCAAGACGGACGAGGGTTGGGTAGATGACCTGTTCACCGTGAGGGTGATAGTTTCCGGATGTGTCCCCGGAGATTTTGGCGCATTTGATTCGCCCGGAAGATGGCCCCAGATTCAGGTCGTTCATGGCGACCAGAATTCGACGTTGGGCGGGCTTCAGACCGTCTCGCACATCTGGCAATGCACGGCTGACAATGACCGACATCGCATAGGTGAGATAGCTCTGCTGCATCTCATCGCGAATATCGAGGTCTTCAATGGCGCGTAACTCAGAGCCATTGTCGTCGCCTCCCTCAAAAGAGTCGTCGGGGGTCTCAAAATCGGAGGGGGGGATTCCGTCTGACAAAGATTGCGCTCCTGTTATTGCGTAGGGGCTTCTGGGTGATGGTTATTCACCCGTGTCGGATTCACACGGAAATCTGTAACTCATTTGAGATACATGATTTGGGGTGTGTCGGCTGAAGCCTGAAACTGCAATGCTGATTCTATCGAATTTGGGCCAGAACAACAACGCCTGCAGAACGCGAATCAGACAGGAACGGTTCGCTCTCAAAGTTTGAAATCAGAATGAGTTAGGTTCAGCAAGAATCGCTCGCTCGAGACTCGTTCCATCGCTGTGCAACAGAGGTGACCGGAGCAGTGAACGCGGGTTGCGAGTCAAGCACGGGAGCGTGTGGATGGAAGCAAATGGCTAAGCTTTTCAGTTGATGGTCTTTCTTGCGCAAGGGCGCGTTGCTTGATCCGTTCGAAATTCCCATTGTGTTGATTCGATGGGCTGTTGGTCAGGATCCCGTTTAGTATTGCGATCCACATCTCTCGCTGACCTCAGGAACGCGGCACTCGCTTTTGTCTCTCAGCACTTTCCTGGGGATTGGATTGGCGATTTATCCCCATTCGCGTTCTCGGGTTTTCTTCATGAGCCAGAGAATCGCCGCCCATAGGCCGAGTGTGAATGCAGAGAGTCCTCCCAGCAGTATCTCTGCCGAGATTTGAGGGACGAGCGTTGGAGCAAAGAAGATTAGTAAAACGACAATTGTTCCAACGAAGAGGCAAATGAAGCCGAGTATTGACGACAAGTAGAACGGCCATGTTGAACGGAAGGCAAAGGTGGTTGCTCCGACGAAATGGCAGAAACTGAATACGGTGATGAACAGGATGCTTGTGATTGGCAGTGTTGTCGCGCTGTTCGACACCTGAGGCAATGTTAACAGGTGGGTGCTAAATGCCGTTGCAGGAATGATGGCGAATGACTGATCGATGGCGAGGCTCGTGAAAAGCAGACGTGAAAGTGTCCGGCGATTGAAGGGATGACAGAATTCCATTTCGAGCGATTTACAACGTTGAAACCAGGATGAAATCGGCACGGTCAGCATCAACACACTGAGCTGACCCGTAAATAAGTGGAAAAGAAAAAGCGGGTTTGGAGGCTGGTCTTTTCCCTCTCCAGACTGGGGGGAGATCATCTGGAAGAACAATAAGAAAAATCCAAACAAGATCGAACCTGTCGTCAGGAGAATAATTGGCCTGTACGGGTTGCCCCATCGCATAAGTTTGACCTGCTGCCAGAATGATCCGCGATGAAATGACAGATGCTGAAATCGTCCATCGAGGCCCCATGCGGCCAATGGGTTGAGCGCTGTCTGTTGAGTCCGTCGGTACTCGCGTGAGTGAAAAATGAAGGCTGCTGTCAGTTTTGGTTGGGCTTCCGTGACGCGAAGCAGATATCGCTCAAGCTTGATAAACAGATTGCACAGGATTGCCAATTCGATACAGATGATGCCGATTGCTGCAATGGGATAGTGCCCTGCAAAATACCAGGTCCGCAATCCGAGAAGTGCCGGAGAGGGGAATGCGGCAATGCAGTAGATGGTGTTAAACAGAAAAACTGCCATGGCGAGGATGACTGCGAATCTCAGAACTAAAACCAGCCCCTCCTGTTTCGTGATCTTTGCCGATGGGACGACACTGCGGAGGATTACCGCGATTGAACTTGGAATCAGAAGGCTGATCGACAATGCTGGAAGAAAGGCCACCTGAGCCGACATTAATCCGCAAGTTGCCACGCCGGCAGTCGCGGCCAGCAGAAGTAACGCTGCCAGTTTGTGGGGGCGACCATAGTTGGGGATGACCATTGCGGACGGGCTGAGAAACTGCGCTCCCAGTTGGACAGCCAGCAACGCAGAGAGGACTATCATTGTGAAGATGACAGTCACAGATGCGATAGTCGGGGTCTTGGGAAATGTTGCCGGGTAGCCGTGAACCTCAGTAAGGAATTTTCGATTAGCCAGTAGTTGTGGCGACCAGTCGGCGAACACCTCTCGCAAATGAGGATGCCGGATGAGCGGTGCAAACGCCGAAAGGGGGAGGTGCAGTTTTCCCCACTTGTTGATGTTAGGGGTTGGAGTTCGTATGGGCTGCATTCCCATCAGGCCACGGTCAAATACGATTGTCTGCAGGTTTGGAATCGTGCTCATTCCAGCGATGCTATCGGCTGTCAATCGGCTTTGGTCTACTCGCAATTGGCGCACTTTCTCGAGCGAGGAGAGTTCATCCTGATGTTCTAAGAGCAGGTGAGACGGGATCTGCAGTTCTTCAATTCGTGGTGCCAGCGTCCTTAGAACTCCCGAGCTGATTTGCCGGCAAGCCAGTTCCACGGAATGCAGCTTGGGGAACTTCAAGAGGAACTCGGCGTCAGACACGGAGATGTTTGTGTGCTCCCAGCTAATACACTCCACGTTGTGAAACTGTTCTGGCGAAATTACCGAAGTCAGATCAGCATCACTCACCCAAAGGGTGCGAACTTCCGCTTCTCGTCTGCGGGGAACCGACGATTGGAACTCGTCTCTCTGGAAAGTGGAAATGGGTCCTGCATACTTCCGATTCGGAACCACCTCTCCCACCTTAGCGTCATCGGAATAACTCTCGTATGCCAGCATTCCGAAGCAGAATAGCAAAAGTAGTGTGAGTAACAGGCAGAGAGGGCGTGTCCAGTAGGTGCGGTAAATATGGAACAGGCGGTGAATCATCGGCTTGCTCCGTTCGCAGCCTGAGCAGCCGAGGAATGTCCATTGAGCTCCAGAAAGATCTCTTCCAGATTGAGATCTTCAACATTGACCTGTGCCTGATACTGTTCTGCCAGGAGTGGCCTTAATTCTGGCTGGAATTCTGCCACGGTGATGAGCCCGTGTGTTCCGTCGATTTCGCTGCGTAACGTCTTGGGAAGACGCAAATCATCAGGGAGAGGGGCGAAAGCATGGATGCGCAGGCGTTTACAATTGTCTTTCAGTTGGTCGAGTTCACCGTAGTATCCGAGCGTGCCTTCACTCAGGAATGCAACATGTGAGGCAATCCGTTCCAGGTCGGACGTGATATGCGTTGAAAACAGAACGGTGTTGTCACCATCCGCCGTGAATTCGATCAGCGACTGCAGGAATTGTCGTCGGGCCACTGGATCGAGACTGGCAACTGGCTCGTCCAGAATAAGGAGTTCTGGCTGATGCCCCATTGCGAGAATCACTGCGAGTTTCTGCCGCTGCCCCACTGACAATGTGCTGACTCGCTTCTCGCTCGGCAGGCTCCATTCCGAGAGTAGCTGTTTGACGTGGGCGTAATTCCAGTGTTCATAGAACGCACCGGTGTAATCGCACACCTGTTGCACCTTCATCCAGGGGAAGATCTGGAACTCTTGCGAGACATATCCGAGCCGTGCTTTGGTGTTCGGGGTCAGGTCCCAGGAGTCTTCATCGAACAGAAAACTCTGTCCGGACGAGCGTTTCAACAATCCCAGCAGGCATTTAATCAGAGTCGACTTGCCACTTCCATTAGTGCCGATCAGGCCCACAACCTGACCCTGAAGGATCTCCAGGTTAATGCCCCGTAAAACGTTCTGCTTTCCAAAGTGTTCTTGCAGATCCAGCGTTCGAACAATCGGCCTCGTCATTGCGGAGTCTCCCTGAGTAGCTTCCGGAGCACGTGTTCAATCTGCTCGTCATTCAAGCCCAGTTGTCGTCCCCGATTCACAGCGGCCTGCATCTGTGACTCGAGTTCCCGTTGACGCTGTACAACGCTTCCCTGAATGGTCTGAGGGAGAATGGCCATTCCCTTGCCGCGTACCCGTTCGACGATTCCATCCGCTTCCAGCCGGGCATAGGCCTTCGAGATCGTCATCGGGTTTACCCCCAACTCTGCAGCCATCTGGCGAACGCTGGGAAGCATGTCTCCCGGTTGAATCCGACGTCCCGCGAGCAGAGCCTGCACCTGCTCAATGATCTGGCGAAAAATTGGAACGCCAGAAGAAGGGTGGATTTCAAATTGTGAAGGTTGCGTCGTCATTGTATGTTACTGGTGTATTACTACAGTGATACACGCTTGGCATGGCTGATGTCAAAGGAAAGTTCTAGAAATGTAGGCTGGATGAGACGGTACGCCCGGTAGCGGAAGGGGATGGGGATTTCTCTGGATGTTAGGGCGCCGTTGTCTTCCATCGCATCGTACCACGCCCTTCCTTGCGTCAGGGTGTGCCACTCAAGCCGAGTCCATCGCCAGTCACAAAAGGGGATTCGATCATGGTGTTTTGGGGACGTCGCGGATCAATTTGTGGCATTCAACGCAGGAACGGGTCAGGAGCAAATAAGAATTCAGCGCTCCATCGATGTCTTTTGCTTTGGCGGTGCGAACAAGTTCTTTGGTGGCGAATTCAAAAGAATTCAGCTGGCCCTGATACTCTGAGGTTTTGGGGAATGAATTCTCCTGCACCCAAATCTCCAGGAAATTAAACGCCATTAATCGCCGGCTTTGCTCCTCGATGACTTTGAAGTCGGCATTGGTCAATCCAGAGAGGATCTCCTGAGAGGAGTGCAGTTTGATCTGCATCCACAGGTTCGCTTCTGACGAATCCGCTTTTTTCTCCTCAGGCTTGGGGGCTGCCCCCGGTTTGGAGTCTCCATAAAGTGGAAGAGTAATTACGGTCCCCAATAGTACGGACAGGAAGAGCGCGCGTGTTGTCATCGTCATCGTTGATTCCAGAACTGAAATTTTTGAAATATGGAAGACAGTCGTGTGGCGACCTTGTCGCAAATTGCAAATGGGGTTCCAAGAGCAATTCACCGGTAAACCTGCTAGTCATCATATACAAATTAGCATGTGTCTGAGAATCTTATTTCGGGCGAACTCGATTCGTATACGCATGGTTGAATGTGAGGTGGTGTTTAACCTCGACGAAATAAATAGGTTTAGAAGACTGTTTTCGTTCAACGCTTTCGAGCAAGGAGGCTCAGTGATGGTCGAGTGTCCCCCGTTGCCCCCGTTATTGGGGGGCTGAAAGGTACATGCTACTCTCACAGGCAACATACCGCGTTGCTCCTTGCGTTAGGGCGTGTCACCTGACCGCACGAGAGTTAGCAGAAACGAAGCAGCTTCAATGCACTGGACCGAGTGCGGTTCACCCGCCTTCAGGTAGATCATCTTTCCTGCCGTGAGTTCGTGCGTCTGTCCCATGGTGGTAAAGGCAAGCTTCCCTTCGAGACAATGCACTGTGATCTCGCCAGGGGCTTTGTGTTCCGACAGTACCTTACCTGCGGCCATGACAAGGCGGATGACCTCAATCTTTTCAGCCTTGAATAATGTGTGGGTCTTCGAAGCTGCCAATTCTGATCCCAAGGGGCGAACGTCAATGACTTCGCCAGGCATTGCATGAGGAATTGCCATTGTCTGTCTCCTGCGATGAAGCGTAATTGTCAGGATTGTTTCTTGTTGTCCACGCAATGAACTTGTTTCACACGGACCACTTTAGCATCCTAAACCTGCTCCCGCCCCTCGTACATCAGCGATTTTACACAGTCGGAGCAGTCGATGACCATTATCTGGCACACTACCAGCCGACACGTTGGTCCTTGAGCAACGGGGCTTTTTCGAAAAGGGCAGGCTTAATGACAGGAATTGTGGCTATAATCTGGAATTAGGTTGCTCCTGTCCCGTTCGCCCTGTGCGTTGGTACCTCGATCTCCACGAAAAGTGTCAGGACCTCGAATGAGATTTGCATTTGTATGCATGTTACTTGTCTCTGTTGCGACCACGCATGGAAGTGAAATTCCTGCCTTTATGAATCCTGTTGTCGTGAGTGAGCGAGGGCGGTTTAATGATCTCGTCAAATTCCTTCGTGACAGCAATACCGATCCGAAGGACAAAGACGCTGCTGTTAATGCATGGATAGACCGTCAACTGAGGTTGTGTCAAACGAGTGACGACGCGAAGGTTCGATTTGAGTTCGCATGTTTTGCAGTTGGTTTTGCGGTCGAGAAGCGGCGATTGAAAGACGCTGTTACGCTGCAAAAATATATGATTGATGGCGTTGATCCACTGCAGAGAAAAGCTGATCAATTAGCCACGCTCGGTGGAATTTATGAGCTGATGGCAAAGGAGGCGGAGCTTCCAGAGCGTGCTTCGGAGTTGCGAGATCAGGCTCGCGCCATATTTGAAGAGTCAAGGATCGAGGCGAGTCGCTATGCAGGTGAATCCCCAGCGGCATTCAAGCGACTGATTCTCTCTTTTCTTGACGAAGCGGCCATACTGCACGACAGTTCTCAACCTGAGCATGTTTTAAAGGCGGCCGAACTCTGCCGGGATGCAGGGGAGCGTCTTCAGGGTAAGCCTGCAGCAGAAAAGCAAGGGGTTGTCTACCAGGAGGCGGTTGCTGAACTTTCGAGAATGGGGGTCACTCCTGTTTCGATCCGTAAGCAAGAAGATGCTTCAAGAGCGAAGTTCAGGCGACTTGAAACATCAGGTAAAAATTAGTTGAGCAGCGGGGGGGAATTGTCTGGTTTAATTGCATGGCACCAAATGCAGGTCGTCATTGAACATGCCATCTCTGTGGAGAAGAATGGCTCGTTAGTGACATGCTCTTGGTGATCATCTGACATGGAGTCACCCCCTAATGCAGTAGTCCAAGCGGGAGCCTGCCCCGGTTGGACTACTTTAATTGCGCTATCTCATGTCGCTTGTTCCCTTGCACTCAGCTCGGCGATATGTCTCGTACTCCGACTCATTGGAGAAAGTCTTTAGCGGTTCACCTGTTGTAGCCCAGATGAAGATTCTTCCCGAATCACCGTTCTTTAAAGTTTCATGGACAAGGGTGTGCTCAGGAAACGAGAACCCGAGATCGCCGTCGCTGGATCCTAGGCGTAAGCTTGTTGCGATCCAGTCAATGAAATAACCGTCCTCACTGTTTTCAGAGTCGACGGCACCGTGGTTTCGGAATGAAACGTGTGAGGGGTAGAAAGTTTCGTTTGGAAGTTCAGTCCAGGCGGCGACCTTCCAAGTTGCATTTACGGGGACGTAATCTTCAGAGTTGGCTTTCCTTGCAACTCCATGTTCGATCGCGATGGCACTTTCGATTAAGTAGCCTTTGTCTTTGTTGATTGTCAGCGTTATGTTCGTTCCGTGATGTCGTTGAGGGGACGATTCTGGAATGGTTGCTCTTAATGTAAGTCTTTCCCCGTCACCGGAAGTGATTTCATCTTTAATCACTTCAATCGTCCAGTGGTCCACAATGTCTCTCAGCGTTACTCCGGCGTCGGCTGAAGCAAGGTAGATCGATTTCAGATTTTGAGGAACCTGACTCGCCGTTCCTTTAGCGGGGCCTATAAAGCCTCGTACTGGTCGAGAGTCGCATTCGCTAAGCGGAACCGCAGTGAAATCCAACCCGAATGGGTAAACGAGTCTCTTTTCCACTCCGTGACTGACAAAGCGGTCAATCACTTTCCCATCGCCACTGATATTGCTGAGCAACAAGCGAAAACTGTCGTCTTGAGTTCGCCAGATGTTTCCTGAAGAACGTTGCTCCCACTGCTTAACACCGTTCTCGATCAGCTTCGAATTGACATCGTATGTCATGTCAATGGAGGACAGTGTGTTCCAGGTAGATTCGTGTCGTCGTATCACTTCCTCAATTGCCGGGGCGATATTTGTCCGGCTTTGTCCGAAGGCGACTTGATTCGTCGCTAAAAGTGACAAGGCCAATGCAAGAAGGCAGGGGGCCCAGGATAAAGCAGAGAACGCCTGTCGTCGTTCAGCTAGCGGCGCAAACTTCTGGGGAACGCGGACTGCCGAGGATTGAATCCATGAGAATCGATGATTTTGACAAGCAAACATTCTTGCTCCTTCGGATTCATCTTGCCAACGATGACGTCTAACTTGAGATAGCACTGCCTTCGAATCGATTGCCAAACTGGGCACCCGGTATCAGGTAGACCTAATCTATGTTCCTCGATTTCTGCTCGTATTTCTCAAGGAGGAATTTCTCCTCCCATGCTTCAAACGTTTTTTCATCATGAAACGTAAGTGACGGGGCATTCTTTCCCCAGATGTAGATTTTTCCGTTCGTCTTATCCGTAACCTTGCATCCTTCCGGGAACTCCAGAGTAAGGTCTGTCGGGGTAACCGGCTCGTTGACTTTTACACCTGATGCCGTAATGCGAACGCTGAATCCCCGTCGAGTTGTGGTCTCAATCACGCTTGGGAAGAAGGTGCCAGGAGTAGGCTCAGTGAACGCTTTAACTTCTCGGGATGAAGATACACCATCTTTGTCGAGTAATTCCACCTTCTTAATAAGCCAGTTGTGTTGCTCGTCCAGATGACACACGATTGTCTTGTCAGCTTTTCTGTCGTGGAGTCGCAATCTGTGAAGTGTTCCGTTACGTGGAAGCATTTCTGCCGTAACTGACTCCGTGTGCAGAAACTCTTTCAGGCTACGATTCACGTCGACATCAAACAGTAGCCAAAGCTCGGGAGCCCAGCGGCGTAGTCCATTGGAGGTCGGTGAATCAATGTCTCCGTGCACCGACCAGTACGCCGATGGCTCGTTCATTGGAACAAGCGGAGTGCTGAGGCGATGTTCTGGGTTCCATCCTCGTAAGCTGCGACCACGGTCGCCGCCTAATTCTGTTTGGTTGAAGTGTTCAACTGTCTTATCTGAGGATGGGCGTATCAAGATTCGTTCGTCGAATCGTTGATGGTCGCGATTCTTCACCCAGCGGACCGTTCCCGAGTTTAAATAATCAGTAGTATTCGGAAACTTCTCTTCACAGGTCAGAGTGACGTCGAGCGTTGTGATCTTACTTTTGTTTTCCTCGTGGGCACGAACTAACGCTTCAATGTCATCTTGTGGAGCGGCGAGTGCAGAGGAGCATAGGTAGATTAAGCCGATTGTTGCGTGTACGAGGCTTGAGAAGCGGCTCAATCCTCTTGAACAATGGCAGCATTCGGCGTGGTGGCTTGCGATCACGGTTGCTCTGCTTTCTGTTCTTGAGACGACCCTGTTCCTATACGTTGAGCGGCACGATTCGTTGCCGTAAAGGGCGACCGTGTATTGTTCAAGGTTGAAAGACGATAACACGAAACCGAGTCAGCTTGCGGCCAGCTACGGTGCGCAAATGCATTCACTTAGACCCCGTCGGGTCGGGCGGGGAGGCGGGTAGTATCGGCGCCGGGATCGTTTGGAGAGTAGCGTACTGGCAGGGCGTCGATCTGGAGCTGTGGACGCCCGTTTTGGTTTTTGTTTGGCTGCTCGAAACGATAGCTTCCACTCAGAAGTCCCCCGATCATCATCTCGTCTGGGTTAAGTTCTTCGACCAGCTGTGTCGACGGATCTTTGTAGATCGCCAGAATCAACTCCTGAGGGGTGACGATTCCCTGGGCAGCGATCTCGATGTGCTTCGTCCAGTTCTCCGGGAAGCTGTTTCCACGGAATTCGACGAGGCCTTCACCGATTGCGAGGTCGACAAGACTGTCTGCCCCTTGCAGGGAAATTTGGCCTGCGGATTCGAGGGTCTCGCCGGTTGGAAGTCCAACGACTGGTCCACAGTTCTGTAGGGTGCAAGCATTCAGCATTAGTGGGACGCGTAGCTGTGACGTCGCCCCGTGTCGGATTTGAAGCAGCGTTCTGGTTTGTGCTGCGAAGACATTTTCAAAGAGAGCAGCAGTCAGTGCGCCATCAAGATGCATGACGTCGCATGGGCCAACGAACTCACATTCTCGAACAAGCAGTCGACCAGAGTTCTGCGCGGCTGTGCTGGTTTCGTTGTCGCCGTTCTCGCGAGAGGGGGTCCAGTGGAGCAGGGCGGTTTGCTCAGATGCTTCTTTCGTTCCAACGAAACAGTGCTCCATCAGGAGTGTTTCCGCCCAGATTTGAACCGGTGGCTGCTGGGGGCTTTTGATGACTGCTATGCGAACGTGTTCCAGCTTGACCTGCTCGGCGCGAGCGATCAGCGGGGTGTCCTGAATATAGATCGTCGCCGGCTGTTTTGGGTCGGATGTAATCAGGAGTTGGCCGGTGAAATCAAGACTTCCAGCGGCGTAGTGTCCACCGGCTTTCAGCGTGAGGCGGCCATCTTCGATCGGCGGCAGCTTCAGTAAAGCGGCCGTCGGTTGAAGAGGTGAGTTCGTGACGGATGGCGGTGTCGCTGGTGATTCCGTGGATGCCAGCGAAGTTGTCTCCTCTTGTTGCTGCGGCAGTTCTGCTGTGACTTTGGTGGAAGTCTTGTTCTCGGTTGCTTCGACGGAAGCAATTCGTGGCAGTCCCAGATTTTCACGTTGCCACGCAACCAGCCCGAGAGTGAGCGTCAGTAGAAGCGTTGCGGCCATCGTGGCGATACGTGATTTGGCCGGTGAGCGCGTTGCTGTTTGAGCGGGAGCGACCGATTCGAATGAACGCGAGAACTTCTGGAGTCGCGCTCTCGGGTGAGATGCTCCAGTTAACTGTTGTCGCACTTCTGCATAATTTTGCAGGCGGCGACTTGGTTCTCTGGCAGTCATGTTGCGAATCAGCGTTGCCAGCGTCTCGGATGTCTCTGGAGAAATTGTGCGGACATCGGGAATTACTCGCGTGCGGTGAGCGGTGACCTTTGCAAGCGGATCGATCAGAGTAAAAGGTGGACGCCCGGCCAAGAGTTGCCACAGAACGCAACCGACGGCATAGATCTCACTGGTGATGAGGGCACGACGCTGAAACTCGATCCGCTCGGGAGCCAGACTGTCTCCGCAATCCTGTGGCAACGGAGTATGAATCGTGATAACAGGGGAGACTGCGCTCAGTAACCCCCAGTTGAGTAAAACGAGTTCACCGTTTTTCTTCAGCCAGAGATTATTGAGGCGAATGTCACCGTGCAGCGCGAATGGTTCTGCTGCCTGAAGTTGACGTGTGAGTTCGAGGGCAAGATTGCGAACGACGTCTTCCGGGAAACGCCCGCGACGTACAAGCAATCTTGCGAGTGATTCGCCTTCGAAGTGTTGACTGACAAGACAGATCGAGTTCTTGTCGGTCAACACTTCAACAGGCAGTCCGGAAATTTTGTCTTTACATGCGGAAAGGCTACGAATCGTATTTGTTAGCCTGGCCAGCGCCTCTTCCGTTTCGGCCGTTGTCGCTGCCGTGCTGAGACGGGAGACGAGGTACGCTTGTTTACGTCCAGTTTCCTGAGCTTCATAGAGCCTGAGGATTGGATCCAACAACCTGGGGCTTTGCAGTCCATATTTGCCTCCCAGAATGAGTTCGTTACCGTGGTTCTCTTCCAACTGGCGAGCTTGCCAGAGAGTGAGTCGCCGCGTAGTGACAAGCGCGTCGATCCAGACGGAATCTGTGGTCGGCAAACCACGAGCAATGCGTCGCACGGCGCCAGCACAGCGTTTCAGGTCGGCAGGTATTGCCAGACCGATCGCTGCCAGCTGTTGCATCAATCCGTGCGAAGGGAACTCCATTCTGCCGACATCCTGTCTGCATCATTTTCAGCCTTTTCCTGATCCCCAGGCTTTACGGAGTTCGGACGCTTCCTTGCGACCATCCCTGCCGAAAGGGGGGACTGATGTCCGAGTGACTCGGTCCTCCCATCCCCGGGGGAAATGTAAGTGTGTTATGGCATATTCTGCCGGTAGAAATCAATGTCGAATTCCAATGTGGCAAAATAGAACGACGGAGGGCGGTTTTCATTGCCCGATTCTCGGATCAGGGTTTCGATTCACATAGATGGGGAAGTTGCGGCTGCCGATAACCCCCAACACGGGGCAACGCATGCGGATCGTCTGTGTGATTGTTGCGCACGGCAGGGAGATAACGTAACAATCATGCGAATCGCATTGCTGATGACGCTGCTGATGACGTCAGGCTGCCACCATTTTGGCGGTTCGGCGTTCCTTTCATCGCGAGCATTCACATCTGCTGGTGATTGTCAGGCGGACTGCCGCAGCTGCAGTACCTGGTCGCGTCTGTCAGAGAAGTGTCTGCAGACGACACTGGGCTGCTTTGGCCGTCATCCCAAATACTGTTCCACACATGACAAGATGCTGACGCAGCACGATGCACGTCATCTTGCTCACGCCGAATTGAAGCGTTCGAAGAAAAAAATCTGTTCAGACTGCGACTATCGTCTGGGGTTCGAACAGGCCTTTGTTGATGTATCGCAGGGGGCGAAGGGTGATGTCCCGGCATTGCCTCCTGCGAACTTCTGGACGAATTGTGCCCGAACACCAGGGGGGCATCAGCGTGCTGAAAACTGGTTCAGTGGATATGCAGCCGGTGCAACTGCTGCCAAGGCCATCTATGAACCGTACAACAAAGTCGCAGCGTCTCAGTTTTATAATGATGTCTGGACAGAACGGGATGGCGCTTCTGCACCGCAACCGACATGGGGCGGCGACAGCGGCATGTATCAATAAATCAAAATCTGCCGTTCACTGAGCGAAACGGAGTTTCATTCAGGTCTGGCAGTTGTCGAAATGGTTGTTCTCCAGATTTGGATAACAACAGTTTGAGTTCACTGAAGGTTGTTGAGCGAAGTTGTGGTGATTCGTCACACATCAACTTTGTTTTGGGGCATTCATCAGAGCCAAAAGCTTTGATCAAAATCGCCTTGTCCTGAAGGATCGGGACACATCTGCCATGGAAGGTAAGATGAGTAATCGTATTTGCAACACGTCACAAAGAGCCGGCCATTCCTCATTGAATTGGGGAAGGGGTCTGTGCTCATGGGCTATTTTGGCGTGTGCTGTGGTCATTGCCATGTCGCATGGTTGCAGTGCTCTGCATCCGGTGCGAGGCGTTCCGGCAGCTTACCTCCCTGATCAGTTCATCGGGCCATCACGCGACAATAAGCGAACGATCGATCTCAGTCTGCTTGTCAGAACGCCACCTGATCAGTATCGCGTCGAGGCCGGGGATGTGATCTCTGTTTACGTTCCTCGCGTACTTGGTGTTGAATCAACAGATGTGAACTCGGTTGGTATTTCTCCACCGATCAATATGCCTTCGTCGATCGAAGATCCCCCGACGGTCGGATATCCGATTCAGGTTCGAGACGATCACACAATTTCGTTGCCACAGATTCCGCCGCTTCAGGTGCGAGGGATGACTTTGCATGAAGTTGAACAGGCGATTCTCAAGGCCTATACCGTCGATCATCACATTCTGAATCCATCTGAAGCACTGGTGATGGTCAGTCTTCAGCGTCCACGAATCACTCGGGTTCTCGTTGTTCGTCAGGAAGCCACAACCTCGTTGAGTGCTCCGTCGGGCGCAGGGTCAGTCAATATTGGGACGACCGGGAAAGGGACCGCCAGAACCGTCACACTAAAGGCGTATGAGAATGACGTTTTGCATGCCCTTGCTCGCGCAGAAGGGGTCGATGGTCTTCCCGGTTTGAATGCCGAGAATGTGATTTATGTGATTCGTCGTCGTGCACGAACCGCGATGCATCACCCGACTCTGCCTCCAGTGCATGGACCGATTATTCAGCAGTCCGCAGTGCAGGACCCCAACGAAAAGAATGGGGTGATCTGGGCCTCCGGAGATCAGCTTTATGATCGTCGAGTTCAGACTGTTGCTTATGAACAACCATCGCAGCAGCCAGCACAGCAACCCATTCAACAAACTGCTCAGGCAGGATATCGTTCCAGCAACGGACACTCGTTTGCTCCACAATATTCACAGCCAGTTGCTGCAGTTTCCGCGAGCACCGGTCATTCGATGTCCCCGCAAGTGTCTTATCGCTCACGTGGAGGTGCGGCGCAGTCTCAAATGGACTATTTGAATGCGGTTTCGAATGCTCAGCGTCAGGTCCAGGTGACGTCAGTTCAGACAATGCCTGCTCAAACTGTTCAGCAACCACCGGTAGAGCAGGTTCGGTATCAGCATGGAATCATGGGAGGGCAGTCAGTTCATGGGGCTTCTCATGCAATGACGATGCCTGCCGAGATTCAACCGATGGCGCCGGGGATCACACCGGGAATGGCTCCAATTGCTGATCCAGCTTATCAGTACCCTCAGATGCCCGCACCGTATCAATCCGGTGTTCCGCAGCCCGGTCCGCCGCAGCCCGGTCTGCCGCAGCCCGGTCTGCCGCAGTTGGGACCACCAATGAATGAGCACGTCGGTCCGGCGTCTGTCGAGCAGAATTGGACATCGATGTTGAGTGGATTTGACCCAACCATCGACAATCCAAACGTGATTCGAATTCCCATTCGTTTGGGGCCAGGTGAAGTTCCGCAGATTACCGAAGAGTCGATTACTCTTTACGACGGCGACATCATCTTCATCGAGTCACGCGAAACAGAAGTGTTCTATACCGCAGGATTGCTGGGAGGCGGACAATATACGCTACCTCGTGATTACGATTTATGTGTGCTCGAAGCCGTGTCGATCGCCGAAAGCCGACAGATGGGTGGGGGCCAGGTAATCAAATCCATGGGCGGAGTTTCGGCCCTGAATCAGGACATCTCGGCAAGTGCGAGCCGACTGGCGATTATCCGGACATTGCCCAACGGGAAACGGGTGACGATCGAAGTCGACCTGAAGAAGGCGATGCGGTATCAGGAAGAGAACATCCGGATTCAGCCGGCAGACGTGCTGGTCCTGCAGTACACCTTCCCGGAAGCCGTCGGAGCATTTACTCAGCGGTACATTCTGGAAGGGGCCGTCTTCGGAGTGGCCGCCGGTCTCGTGACAGGGAACTGATCCTCTGTTGCTAAAGATTCAAGGCCCGCGCTGGATCCTCAATCCAGTGCGGGCCTTTTCGATTTATGATCTCTGAATTACGAGTTCCGTGGTTTTAATCCAGCGACTTCAGCTATGATTTCAAAAGACCGGAATCGTTTTTCGTGGTCGTAGATATCAGAGACGATGATCAGTTCGTCGGCCTTCGTGCGATCGATGAAAGCCTGCATCTGCTCGCGAACGGTCTCTGGTCCTCCGATGATTGAGCATTTCAGCATCTGTCCTGCCTGAAATCTTGCAGTGGCAGACCAGTAGGTCTCAATATCGTCGATCGGTGGTTTCATGACTGACCTGCGATTGCTGACCAGATCGGCGAACGACATCTGTTGAGATGTGGCCAACCGTTTTGCCTCTTCGTCAGTTTCCGCTGCGATGATGTTCAGTCCGGCCATTGCGTATGGAACCGTCTGTTGCTCGGATGGTTCGAAGCGTTCCCGATACATGGCAAAAGCCTGATCGAGTGCCTGTGGAGCAAAGTGGGATGCGAAGCTATAGGGCAGTCCCAGCTTCGCTGCCAGCTGAGCTCCAAACAGACTGGAACCAAGAATCCAGAGAGGAATATTCGTACCGGAACCAGGGATGGCTTCGATTCGCTGATCAGGAAAGACAGGGCCAAGAAACGCCTGGAGTTCCTGCACATCGTCAGGGAAGTGGTCTGAGTTGCGTGGATCTCGACGCAAAGCTCGGAGAGTTAATTGATCGCTTCCGGGAGCTCGTCCCAGTCCAAGATCGATGCGGCCGGGGAACAGTGTTTCCAATGTGCCGAATTGTTCTGCAATGACATAAGGAGCATGGTTGGGAAGCATGATGCCGCCAGCCCCGATGCGGATTGATCGCGTTGCAGTCCCGATATATGTCAGCACAACCGAAGTGGCTGCAGTCGAAACGGATTGAATGTTGTGGTGCTCGGCGACCCAGATGCGGTTGTACCCAAGCCGTTCTGCACGAATGGCAACTTCTCGTGCGGCTTCCAGTGCGTCGCGCCGGTCGAATCCTTCTCGAATCCGTCCCAGTTCAAGAATCGACAACGGAATCATGCTGCGGTGCCTTTCACAAATGAATTCAACCAGCCTGGCTGGTCTTTCTCTATTATTGCGATTGGCTTCAGTGTGGATACAGTCTTTCCATTATTTCAATGTGCCAATGGATCATCTTCATGAATGAGGTCAATAGGAGCAGGGCATGCTGATGCGGATCTTCTTGCATCGACATGCCCCGTCTGGAGTGTCCTTGTTGTTCGTTCAAGCGGTGTGATTAGCGGATGACATCGCCTCCGCCGATCGTTGCACTGGCCGCGGTCGAGTCTCCGAGAAGTTCGAAGTCGCGAAACGTCCAGACCACTTTCTTGTCTTTGCTGACTTCGATGAGCTGTGGGTTTTCTGGTCCTGCATGGCAGTTGCCGACGATCACATTTCCATTTGGCAACAGTTCCAGTGTGGTTGTCCATGCAAGGGTGATGCCCGGCAAGTCATTTTGCTTCAGGTGCCAGACGATCTCTTTTGTCGGAGTGACTTCGATAACGCTGTGTCCGTTGCCTGTTGCAATGAGTGTGTTGCCGTTCGGAAGTCGCAAGGCATTAAAGAGTTGGTTTCCCCATGATTTGATCCCATGACCCGGCTTCCGCTTCTGTCCAAACAGCGGGACTTCATAACTCCAGACAATGGAACCGTTCGGGGAATACTCGACGACTTTTCCATCCGCTTCATGGCAGAGCAGAACATTGCCGTTCGCCAGCCAGCAGCCTTGTCGGACATCGCGATGTGCATCTGGCTTTGCAACCTGATACGGGAATTCGCTCAGCAGCTTTCCTTCAGCGTCGATCTGAATAACCCGTCCGATTCCGTTCTCGACGATTGCAGTTCGTCCATCTGCAAAACGGTGGAAAGTATGGATCTCAAGCTTCTTGCCTTCGTTCCCGTTCGATGTCGAGTTGTCGTACGACCAGACGATCTTTTGCTCGGGTGAAATCTCAACAACAGATTTCCATTGCTTCTGTGTCAGGACATTTCCATTTGGAAGAACCTGAAGACGATGGACTTTTGACCCGTGCTCATAGTTCCAGACTGGTTTTCCATTCACGTCATACTTCACGATGCGACCGTTATCAGCGGCGATGACTTCGTGCTTTGGTGAAGAGACTTCAGCTGAGAAAGTCTGGGCCGCGTTCATCCCAATGAGAGCCAGTGCAAACAGCGTCGTTCGAATCATTGTCGCGCTTTCTGGAAGTGATTTCGAAACTTATGTGCATCGGGGATCGAGAGATCGAATGTAACAACTCTGCGATAAGTCTGCAGTCTCCTGTGGATGGGAGGAAGTCCGATGAGAGATCTCAGTCGCTTCGCTGGCAGTTTGGACTCCTGCAGATGTCCGAAAGCGAATTGCAGTAGGCAAAGCTTCTGCCGAGAAGAGTTCTTGCTCAGAATGCTGCACTTTGACGCAAACGCCTCAAAAATGTGAGTCACGTCGGAAATATCAGGGTATGTTTAAAGGCACACTGGTGTCTTCAAATCATCAGGGTCCGGTTCTTTACCCAAGGTTGGAGCGTTTGAGATGAATCGACTGCGTTTATTTGGCCTGACATCAGTGGCAGCATTAGGGATGGCCTTGTTGCCGGAAGCTGCGGAATCATGTAGCCGAATTCTGTGGAACACGAACAAGTTCGCAGTTGTCGTCGCCCGCACCATGGATTGGCCAGAATCGACTGAGCCAGAGTTGGTCGTCTTCCCTCGCGGGATCGAGCGTGATGGGGCCAGAGCCAATGGCGAACTGATTGTTAAAGAAAACGCTGCAAAATGGACTTCCAAATACGGAAGCGTCATTACGTCGATTTATGGCATCGGATCGATCGACGGCATGAATGAAAAGGGGCTCGCCTTTCACTTGCTGTATCTGAATGAAGCCGACTTCGGGGCTCGCGATGTCAGTAAGCCAGGAATTCAAGCGGCATTGTGGGGACAGTATTTAATCGACAATGCTGCCACAGTGGATGAAGCTCTGAAGCTGCAGGAAAAGATTCAGATTGTCATGGTGAGTGCCCGAGGACATCAGGCGAATGTTCACCTCGCAATTGAAGATGCATCCGGGGACTCGGCAATTGTCGAGTACATCAACGGAAAGCCAGTCGTTCATCATGGTCGCGAATATCAGATCATGACGAATTCACCAACTTATGATGAACAGCTCGCATTGTTGAAGAAGGTCGATGTCGCAAAACTCGACAGTAACTCTCCATTGCCTGGGAACGTGAATGCAGTGGATCGTTTTCAACGGGCCGCGTATTTCGCAAAGAACCTTCCAGAACCAAAGAATGAACGTGAAGCAATTGCCGGAGTTCTGGCAATCGCTCGGAATGTTTCAGTCCCGTTCGGAACTCCGTACAAAGGCTGGGGAGTCTATAACACAGAGTATCGGACCGTTGTTGATCTGACTCATAAGCGCTACTTCTTCGAGTTGACCACCAATCCAAGTATCGTCTGGATTGATCTCGCGAAGCTCGATTTAAATCCAGGGGCCCCGATCAAGACAATCGATCCAGACAACATCGATCTGGCTGGTGATATCACTGGAAAACTGAAGGTCGTTGAGAAAGCACCTTTCTAAGCGAAAACAGTGCTGCCGCGATGGCGACATCATCTGACTGACAAAAGAGAAGGGCGTATCTTGGGGGAGGACATCCCACCTTGATACGCCCTGATTCTTTTGATGCTTCAACGAAGTCGAAACGGACTTGGCTCGTCAAACTTCCTTAGAAGTTGGCCAATGGTGCCTGCCAGGCCTTTTTCAGACTCTCAAGATCAGAGTCGATCAGTTTTGTTCCGTTTGCTCCGGTGATCGTCAGTTTCTGAGCTTCAGTGACGGTTCCGAGCACAACCGGGACACCTACCTGATGCTTCTGGAAGATTGCCTGAATTGCAGCGACGTCGCCTGCGGCAACTTCAATCACAAATCGGGTATTGCTTTCAGAGAACAGGCTCACGGCATCGCTCAGTGTGGCCAATGGTTTCAGATCAGCGTCGATCCCCAGTCCGCCAGCGAATGCCATCTCGGCGAGAGCTGTTGCCAGTCCCCCTTCGCTCAAGTCGTGAGCACTCTTAAACAACCCCTGTGAGGCTGCTTCATGGAATGCCGTAAACAACGTTGGAGCAGCTTTCAAGTCGACCTTAGGAACGTCGCCCCCGGTTGATCCAGTCACCAGATTGAAGTGGCTGCCACCCATCTCTTCGTGGGTCGTCCCGACAAGCAGGATCACATTGCCAGCGGTCTTCAGGTCCATTGTCACGCTGTTTTCGACATGAGCAATCTGGCCCAGTGCGGTAATCAGCAACGATGATGGGATCGTGATGGTCTTCTTTTCACCATTCTCTTCATATGAGAATTCGTTGTTGAGCGAATCCTTACCACTGACGAATGGGGTTCCGAATGCAATCGCGACGTCATGGCACGCCAGAGCCGCACGTACGAGCGACCCGAGTGTCTCTGGTCGCTCTGTGTTTCCCCAGCAGAAGTTGTCGAGAATGGCAATTCGTGATGGATCGGCACCGACGGCCACACAGTTTCGCAATGCTTCGTCGATTGCAGATGCCGCCATCCAGTACGGATCGTGATCACCAAAGTGCGGGTTCATACCGCAGGCGATGACCAGTCCGCGATTGGAGGTCAGGTCAGGGCGAATGACAGCCGCATCGGAAGGGCCATCATTCTTGATTCCGACCAGCGGCTTCACGACGCTGCCGGCCTGAACTTCATGGTCGTACTGACGAATGATGCTCTCTTTGGAACAGACGTTCAGAGAGGAGAGAATCTTCTTCAGGGCGTCGTTGAAATCAACGGACTTGGCTTCGAATGGCTGCGCTGCAGTTGGAGCGTAGTTGGCTTCACGGATGACTGGTGGCCGTCCTTCGTGCAGGAACTCCATCGTCAATTCGCCGACGGTATGTTCTCCATACTTCAGCACGAGGTTTCCAGTGCCTGTGAACTTTCCGATGATGGTCGCTTCGACCCCTTCAGATGCACACAACGCGTGGAATTTTTCCCACTGATCCTGACCAACCGCGAGCACCATACGTTCCTGGGCTTCGCTGATCCAGATTTCCGTGTAAGAGAGTCCGTCGTACTTCAAAGGGGCTTTTTCGAGCCACACTTCGGCACCGGTCTGTTCTCCCATTTCCCCAACGGCACTGCTGAATCCGCCTGCACCGCAGTCTGTGATGGCATTGAACAACTGAAGATCGCGGGCGGCAAGAACAACGTCCATCACCATTTTTTCGGTGATCGCGTTTCCGATCTGGACTGCTCCACCGGACAGTTCTTCACTCTCGTGTGTCAGTTCTGCTGAGGAGAATGTTGCTCCGTGGATTCCGTCGCGACCGGTTCGCCCACCAACGGCGACAATGAAGTCACCCGGTGAGACGGTCTTTTCGCTCTTGCCACGAGGGATCATGGCGACGTTGCCGCAATAGACCAACGGGTTGCCAAGGTAACGATCATCGAAATAGACCGCCCCGTTGACCGTTGGAATTCCCATGCGGTTTCCATAGTCACGCACACCGGAGACGACACCACTCATGATGGTCTTCGGGTGGAGGAGTCCCTGAGGCAGGGTGTCGTACGGAGTCGATGGTGGGGCGAAGCAGAAGACGTCTGTATTACAGACAGGCTTGGCTCCCATGCCGGTTCCGAGTGGATCGCGAATCACGCCCCCCAGACCGGTGTTTGCTCCCCCGTAAGGCTCCAGAGCCGAAGGGTGATTGTGTGTTTCGACCTTGATGCAGACGTCCTGATTTTCATCAAAACGAACAATTCCGGCGTTGTCTTTGAAAACGCTGACGCACCAGTCGTCGTCCCCGAGAGATTTGCGGATCTCTTGAGTCGCCGCAAACACGGTTTCCTTCAGCATGCTGTTGAACTGGCGAGTTCCGTTCTCATCGCGGTAAGCAATGCGTCCGCCCAGTGTTTTGTGAGAGCAGTGCTCGCTCCAGGTCTGCGCGACGGTTTCGAGTTCGATATCGGTTGGCTCTCGCCCGAGTTCCTGGAAGTGCTTCTGGATCTGCCGCATTTCAGCTGGCTGTAGATACAGTTGACCTTCTTTGCTTAATCGCTGAAGTGCTGCGTCATCCATATCACGGATGGCGACATGCTTCAGTTCAAAATGGTATTCAGAACCAAGTGACAGGCTTTTGAGTGCCAACGGACCATTGATGACACGTTCAATGGAGTCGTTTGAAAGCACTCGTCGGCCGAAGCGAGCGACATCTTCGTCTGTTGCTGAGTCATTAACCCAATACTTCCGAACGGTCGCAATTCCGGTGACTGGCACATCAAGAGTTTGCAGAGCGTTCTTGGCGGTCAAACCGGTGTTATCGGTGACACCTGCCTTGAAGAGCACGTTGAGGAGCTTGTCGGTTCCGAACTGGATTTCGGCGGGCAACTCATTGATCACAATACTGTCAACGAGATCGTCGCCGACAAATCGTACGACCCGTTTCAGCTGCTCTGGCGAGAGGTTGCCTTCGACCAGATAGGATCTGGCTGCCCGAACAGATTGAATGGAGGAGAGGCCGCGAGAATGCGCTTCCCGAAGAACTTTTTCGGATTCCCGGTCAACAGACCCCGCCACGGGATGAATCTCAATTTCCCACAACATCCGTATGTTTCTCGACTGCAAAGAGATCATGCGTACTGAAACGGCCAACTGCCTCGTCAGATCGTAACTCATCGAGTGCTGCTGGCGTAGGGAGGGAAGGGGGGTTTACAAACCCGGCGAGAGATTCTGCCGAGAAACTTGCACAATCTAGACGAGTTCGCCATACTCTCCGCTCCCAAACGCGGTTCCAAAGGAATTTTGCCTTGGGAAGGTTGAGTTTAAGAGACGAATCTGTAATAAATCGCGGCGAACCTGCCGGGCAACCAGCGGGTCATCCGAGAGTCACCAGATTTGGTTGAAACTCAATAAGTTTGATGGCGGTGTAGCTCAGTTGGTTAGAGCAGCGGAATCATAATCCGCGTGTCGGGGGTTCGAATCCCTCCACCGCTACTTTTCGAATTCCCGAGATCTCGCATCTCGTCGCAAACCCCGGCAACACCGGGGTTTTTGCTTTTGATGGCAATCGAAGTTGCAAGGCTCTGCAACTCTCAACGGATGCCTGCTGCGTCGGATTCTGCGCCACGTATAGAGACCGCTGGTCTACGTTTCTGATGATTTCACATTGAGAACCGGATCGGTGCGAGGGTGTTGCTCCTGTCCTGCGGACCGATTTGCTGGACGCGACGGCGGAAGAATCTTGTTCAACTGGCTTTCCGAACTCGGTAGTTGCAGACTCTTCGGAAGCGGCGCCAGCTTGAAGCCGTATGTGGCTTTGCGGAGTGTCAGGAAATCTGACGAGCTGTCTAACCGCACTCGTCGGATACCTCCGGACATCGGGTGCATCGATCGCCAGGCGCAATATCGAGTGAAGAGCGACATCGCCACATTTCCCGTTGCCCGTTTCAGTTTTCCCTGTACCTGGAAATGAAGCTCATTCCATACATTTTGCAAGGTATGCCGGACAGAGAAAAATCGATGATAGCACTGAAACAGCAATTTCTTGAGGCGTGCAGGTGACAGGCTGGGATGCCGCCATGTCAGGCATGTGGTGTCGAAGCGGTCGAGATTGGTCTCGGTGATCAGCCCCTGCGACAGAAAATCATCGTATTGCTCCGTACCAGGAATAGGGCAGAGAATATAGAAAGAGGCCCAGGTTGGCCCCATTTCCTGCAGCATTTCCAGATGCTCCTGAACTTCCTGCTCGGTGTCCTGTGGAAACCCGATGATGTTCGAGAAGTGAGAGCTGAATCCATGCGCGCGGCAGAGACGCACAATTTCGTGATAGGTTTCAGGCCGGTTCTGGCCCTTCTGGGCGGCAAGCAAGGTCTGTCGATTGAACGATTCGACGCCGACAAACATCTGAAAACAACCTGCGCGCCCCAGTAATTCCACCAAGTGTTCCTGTCGGGCGATCTGTGTGTCGCATTGGACAAAGAAGTTCAAATCCAGCCGTTCGCTGATCATGGCCTCCAGAAGTGCCTGAGCATCGGGATATTTATTGAAATTATCAGAGGTGAACATGATTGTACGGACCCCGGCGGCCTTCGCGGCTCGGAGACTTTCCATGGTGGTGTCGATACTCTGACTGCGAATCCGTCGCCCGGCAATTTTGATCACCGAGCAGAAGCTACAGAGAAATGGACATCCACGAGCCGGATAGACCCCGAGCATCGGAATGACATAGCGACCGAGATCGTTTTGAGTCGGAGGAATCAGTGTTGGCGCCTGCAATTCCTGCTGCCAGCGACGATCACTGCCATAAACTGGCTGCAGCTCTCCTTGAGTGGCGTCATGGAGAATGTCGGACCAGATCAGTTCTGCCTCCGCCTGAGCGAAGCTGACGCCGCATCCATGCAGTGATGAGGTATCGCAGGTCATGACGTGCGGTCCGCCAATCACAGCGAGGCATCCGTTCATTCGAGCATATGCAGCCAGATCCAGAGCACGATGGAACTGATGACTCTGTACGCCCACGACCGCCAAGAGTGTCTGGCCGCTTGCCGGTCGATTCAGGAGAGAGAGATACCGCAAATCTGTGTGAACATATTCATCAATCGTATGGACCTCAACAGGACTTGTCCCCACCATGGCAGGGGTCATGCTCCTCAGGTACGGCACTGTGCTGTTAGGCATGAAGCCCCGGCGAAACCGCTCGACCGAACCGTCCTCCGTGTATTTACTTGGTTTGATGATGACAACGCGTAATGGCTGATTTCCCATGAGGACTCGACTCCCACTCGTGGTGTGACCATTCTCAACAGATGGATTCGAAAGCGAAGACTGCACGGCCGTTGCCATGCTGGCGATCTGGCAAGGCCCCGTCGGATTAAGTCGAGGCCAAACACTGTTAATGCAAATCTGTCCTGAGATTTTCCAAACAGGCTCGACAGGTTGCTCTTGTCTGCGGGGCATTCACTAACGAGCAGGCAGACGCGGTCATGTCGATCATTGATCCTCTATCTGGCATTTTCCATTCCGTTGAAGAGAACGCACTCAAAAAAGGGGAATTATTCCAAGTTCAAAGAGATCAGCTGGCGGCTGAACGATCGGACGGGGAGAAACACGGAACATCGCACGAGAAGCATTCGTTAATGATCAATGTGGCCTTCGCCTAAACTCAGAACTTGAGCGACGGGAGATATCGTTCCTTGAACCGGTTCGGTTTCTTATGTGGCAACGCAGCGGCCGTCCCGCGAAAAAGAGAGCAACGCCTGCCCGCGAGGAGAAAAGCGGCATCCCGCGAGTCAGAATGCCACCCTGTTTCGGGAAGTTGCTCTCATGGCGTGATCCTCTTCGTCGGTGGCGCGATCACTGCTGAACTTCTGTAGAGCGGCGGATTTGAGTTCTGTTATGCTTGCCGGATACGAAATCAGAGTCGATCTGATTGAGCTACTCGCACGCCCCAAACTGTAGATCCATCTGTATTCCTATGCCGCTTCTGAAAATTTCAAATGGCTGCATCTATGACCCTGCCAATGGGGTTGATGGCGAAGTGCGGGATCTCTGGATTCAGGACGGGACTGTTATTGCGTCACCTGGACTATCTGCACGCGGTGACTCGATTCGGGCGGATCGTGTGATTGATGCGACCGGACTGGTGGTCATGCCGGGGGGAGTTGATATTCACTGCCACATTGCTGGTTCAAAAGTGAATGCGGCTCGGAAAATGTCGCCGGGGGAGAAGGGGAAGCGGTTTAAGGTGTCAGGTGAGTTCAGGTCGGGAACGGGAGGACTTGTTCCAAGTACATTTGCGACCGGGTATCTCTATGCCGGGCTGGGGTACACAACGGCCTTCGATGCGGCGGTCCCGCCATTGTCTGCGTTGCATGTTCATGACGAATTTGCAGACACACCGATTCTCGACAAAGGCTTCTTTGTGATGCTGGGGAACAACCAGTATCTGCTGAATCAACTCTCCAAAGGGAATGCTGAGCAGGCTCGGCATTTCATTGGCTGGATCGTCAATGCAGCCAAAGCGTATGGCGTGAAGATTGTGAACCCCGGCGGCGTCGAAGTTTGGAAACAATCGGCCGGAGCGGTGCGGTCGATTGATGATTCAATTCCGGGCTTTAATGTGACTCCGCGAAGTATTCTGCGTGAGATCGCCAGAACTGTGGATGAACTGGGGCTCCCGCATTCGATTCATTTGCATTGCACCAATCTTGGCGTGCCGGGGAATGCGTCGACAACGCTAGAGACAATGCAGGCACTGGACGGATCACGCGCGCATCTCGCCCATATTCAGTTCCATAGTTATGGTGGCGACGCTGACGACCAGTCGACATTCTGCTCCCGGGTTCCGGAGCTTGTTGAGTATGTCACCAGTCATCAAAACCTGACGGTCGATGTCGGTCAGGTTTTGTTTGGTCCGGCAACAGCGATGACAGGAGACAGTGCTCTCGGGTATTACCTGCATCGGACCATGGGAGGGAAGTGGTTCAGCAGTGATACAGAGATGGAATCGGGATGTGGAATTGTTCCGATTGTCTATAAACGCAAATCTCTCGTACATGCGTTGCAGTGGGTCGTGGGCCTGGAGTGGTATCTCCTGATGCCTGATCCCTGGCGGATTGCGATGAGTACGGATCATCCGAATGGGGCAGCGTTTCTTGCTTACCCACAGATTATCGCTTTGCTCATGGATCGAAATCGGCGTGATGAGGTTCTGCAGACATTGCCGCCGGAATTGAAAAATCGCAGCACATTACAGGACATCAAACGAGAGTACACCCTGAGCGAAATTGCGATCATCACGCGTGCGGCACCGGCACGAATTCTGGGGTTAAAGAAGAAAGGGCATCTCGGCGTCGGGGCCGATGGAGATGTCACTCTGTATCAGCCTCAGCCAGATATTCAGGCCATGTTTGAATTGCCTCGCTATCTGGTCAGTGCTGGCGAGGTGATTCTGGACGACGGCGAGTTGGTCCGGCAGCATTCCGGGCGAATCTTGCATTGTTCGCCTGAGTTTGATGCTGGTGCTGTTCCACAGATCGCAAGCTGGTTCAATGACCACTATTCATTGCGTTTCGATAATTATGGAGTCGATCCAGAATTCATTGTGTCAGGCGTGGATGTCGCCTGCGATACGAAGTCATAGAACCGTCTTCAGGTGTTTGTATTCACAGGCTGATCACGAAACAGAGGCATACTATGGTGAGTCGGTTGATCGTTGCGGCGACGTGTCTTCTGGTGTTTGGTTCTGCTGTTTTTGCGGCCGAACGTCCATTGTTTGACGGGAAGTCATTCGCTGGATGGGAAGGGGAGATCGCCAAAACTTGGAGAATCGAAGACGGTGTGATCGTCGGTGGTTCTCTGGAAACAAAAGTTCCACGCAACGAATTTCTTGCAACGAAGATACGCTTCAGGAATTTCGATCTCCGTGTGAAGTACAAGCTTCAGGGAACGGAAGGATTTGTGAATGGAGGCGTACAGTTTCGCAGCGAGCGAATTCCAAATCATCACGAAATGATTGGTTATCAGGCTGATATTGGTCAGGGCTATGACGGCGCGCTCTATGATGAAAGCCGACGCAACAAGTTCTTGATTCAACCTGAGAGCAAACTCGTCCAGAAGGTGTTGAAGCCCAATGATTGGAACGATTACCGGATTCGGGCAGAAGGGGCGCGGGTGCGAATCTGGTTGAACGGCGTTGAGATGATTGATTTCACCGAACAGGAACCGGGGATTGCTCAAGACGGGCTGATTGCACTGCAGGTGCACGGGGGCGGGAAAGCTCTGATCTCATTTAAAGAGATTGTGATCGAAGAGTTACCATAGTCGTGTGGAACTCCTGATTTCAGTGAAGGCCAAGTCACCGTTCGATTTCGCAGTGTCCAGACAGCTCTGTCGCTTGTTGCTTCCTAGCCGTAACAATCCTTTGTTTATCGGGTTATGTGACCTCTGTTTCTCTTGTTTATCGCGGGATTTGCTGTTCTGAGGTTGATTTGAGTCTAAAATCAGGTTTGTCTGGTTAGGGGCTGATTGGCCCTACCCCCCGTTTTGCGTTCCGGTGAGGCAGGGACTTAATTCAAATCAGGGACTCTGATGGCTCCACGAATTCTGACCGCGCTGCCTGTATATAACGAAGAATCCCATCTCCTTGAGGTGTTGCCGGAAGTTCAGCGTTACAGCACCGATGTTTTGGTCGTTGACGATGGTTCGAAAGATCAGACCCCTCAAATTCTCCGGCAGATTCCCGGTATTGAAGTCATTCGGCACGAACAAAATCTGGGGTACGGAGCAGGGCTGCGAACCGCGTTTCAGTATGCGATTGATCACAAATTCGACGTTCTGGTCACCATCGATTGTGATGGTCAGCACGAACCGCAGTTGATCCCTGCGCTGGCGGCAGAAGTGTTTGAAGATCCTGCGAACCCGTGGGACATTGTCTCTGGAAGCCGTTATTTAAAGACGTACGATTCAAATTCGGTTCCGCCAGAGGACCGACGCGGTATCAACATGGAAATCACCAGACAGCTGAACGAATGCCTGGGATTGGAGCTGACTGATTCGTTTTGCGGATTCAAAGCCTATCGGGTCGCATCATTGCCACTGTTTGACGTCACCGAACTCGGGTATGCAATGCCGCTGCAGTTCTGGGTACAGGCCGTTCGCCACCGGATGCGGATTAAGGAATTTCCTGTTCCGCTGGTCTATCTCGACGAAAAGCGGTCTTTCGGCGGGGCATTGGATGATGCTCAGAAGCGTTTAAGTTATTATCGTGAAGTCCTGAAACGTGAGATGGGGGACCAACAGGTTCAATGTCGCGATCTTTGACGCCGTTTTTCTCGCCATTGCAGGACCCGCTTTCTATTTGAAAGAGAAGGCAGATTGCTGCGAGTCAGTGGCTGAGAGAGGCCATTAAGGTTTCAAACCCCAGGCTGGACAATGGGGGGCGGTCGGCACAGAGGCCGAATCTCAGGGGGCAAGTTGTCTTCCTGAACCGAATTCACAAGTCGTTTCCCCCCTCAACATTATTGAATTGATTGGCCTGGTGTGATGAGTTTCTCCAGCATTCAGCACACGTTGACGCCGGGGCCAGTTGCTGTTGGAACACGGTATCGTGCGCCATCTGAAGACGGAGGAATTCTTAGCCAGCCCCCTATTGGTCAAGGCCGGGCAGTGGCGCTGCAGAATTCGGATCTCCTGCGGTCTGCAACTCTGACGCTGGGAGGAAAATCTCTCGCCGAGTTTCGTGACTGGACTCGAACTGTCTGTCTGACGGCTGCGCACCATTGGATGTACGAGACTCTGGGACAGGCGCCAGGAATTGGAGATGGTCCGCTTTATGTCACAGGACACCAGCCATCGCTGAATCATGCCGGCGTGTGGATGAAGAATGTCGCCGTCTCTCATCTGGCCAGATGCGTCGGAAGTACAGGTTTAAATCTGATCGTTGATAACGATTTGGCGGGTCCACCCTCGATTCGCGTCCCGGCAGGAACACGCACTGAACCCCGGTTCGAATCGGTGGAGTATGACGCCGATTCTCCGACTCAGCCGTGGGAAGAACGTCGACTTCAGAATGCAGAACTGTTTGCTTCGTTTCCTGAACGTGTTGCTGAGGCGATGAAGCCTTGGGGAATCACTCCGAGCCTGACAAATTGCTGGCCGGCCGCGATTGAAGCGAGTCAGAAAACCGATCAGATTGCGTTTTTGCTGACAGCCGCCAGAGTGGAGCATGAGCATCACTGGGGAATTGCGAATCTGGAGTTGCCTGTCAGTCTGATGTGTCAGACAGAGCCGTTTTTATTGTTCGCTCAATCACTCATTCAAAGGCACGAAGAGTTCTTTCAGTCTTATAACGAGGCGGTGCACTGGTACCGCAGAACCTACAAGATTCGCAATCATCGACATCCGGTTCCTGATCTGGAGCAGATGGAGAGCCGTTTCGAACTTCCATTCTGGTATTGGGAAGCCGGTGAAGTTGATCGCCAACGCCTGTTTGCAGAGCGCCAGGGGAATGAGATCGCCTTGTTCGCCGGAGCACGCGAAGTTGCTCGGCTGCCAGGTGATTCGAATGATCTTTCAGCGCTGCAGGAATTACAAAACCGTGGGCGACTGCGGACGCGAGCGCTGACGACGACACTGTTCACACGGCTTTGTCTGGCGGATTTGTTTGTTCACGGAATCGGCGGTGCCCGTTACGACGAGATCACCAATCGGCTGTTCTCGACCTTCTATGGAATCCAGGCACCGGTCTTTCTCACTCTCACAGCGACAGTGCGACTGCCGTTGAATGCGTTTCCAGTGTCGAATGAGACGATTGCAAAGTTGTCGACGCAACTGCGGAGGTTGCAGTTTGAAGGTCCCACCGGTGACGCAGGACCGGAAGTTGCCGCTCTGAAAGCAGAGCAGAATGCAATCTGGGAAGAAGCCCGATCTCAACGAAACGCAGGGCATTCTAGAAGTGAACGCCGGGGCTTAAAGCTTGCCAACCGACAACGGCATTTGCGGTTGAAGCAGGTTCAAAAGCGACTGGGAGAGTTGGCTGCCGATCAGATTGAAGAGACGAGGCAGAAGCTGGAAGAAGCGTTTGTCGAATTACGGGCGAATCAGATCCTGAAAAGCCGCGAGTATCCAGTCAGTTTGTTTCAGCCAGAGCACCTTCGCGGAACAGTCAATCGACTGAGAAATGAAGTCTGTGGAAGCCTCGCAGCATATTGATCGAGTGATCTTTGTGTTGCTCCAGTTCTGGTTCAATCGGCGATGGAGACTACCGCGACTTCGGGATCAAGTTTAGCGACTTTTTGTGGCTTCCCTGAATTACCAAATCGGTCACCAAACATGGAGTCGCGAAACGGTTAACGGCAGAAAACGGCGTTTTCAATCGTCTCCGCCAAGATTAAGGGATTTCCGGCTTCACCTTGTTCGAAGTCCTATGGTAAGGTGGTGCACCTTCGGAACGAGATGGTAAGCATCCTTCGCCGAAATCATTGATATTATTGAAGTAAGAACAGGCGGCATGGAGGCCCTTGTGAACTCTGGTTCATCTTCCAATCAGCGACTGGATGTGCAGATTCGATGGCTCATTCGCCGGGATATGGCGGAAGTGTTGCGAATTGAGCAGGCCAGTGCCAAGAATCCCTGGAACGACGAAGACTTCCTGTGTTGTCTTCGCCAGCGGAATTGCATCGGTATGGTTGCCGAACACAATCATCGCATCGTCGGATACATGATTTATGAGCTGCATAAATCTCGGTTGCATATCCTGAATTTTGCGGTTGCTCCTGAAGCACGCCGTCACGGGATTGGCGGCCAGATGGTGTTGCGGCTGATAGACAAGTTGTCTCAGCAGAGACGCAGCGAGATCCTCATCGAAATCCGAGAAGGGGACCTCGACGCCCAGTTGTTCTTCAAAGAACAAAATTTCAAGGCGGTCTGCGTTCTGCGTCGGCACTTCGACGACACGGAAGAAGATGCATACATCATGCAGTTCCGTCTGAACGCGATGGCTGAAGAGGTGGCATATGCTCCTCACAACCGCATCACCGAAATTACAGATATCGATGCTGCATAAGTTCGGCGAGCAATCCCGAGCCAGCTGAGATACGAGTTCTTTCCAGAACTCAATGAAGACTCTCTCCTCGATCCCTCCGCAGAACCATTGGTTCTCCCGGAGGGATTTTTCGTTTCTGGAGCCATCCATGAGGCGATGGGCGAGAAAGTCAGAGCAGGGGAATGAAATGGAAGCGGCCGACAAGCCGCTCAAGATGTTGGCTTGAACCGGGCTTAGCTGGTTTGGGAAGCTCGATGAATGATTTCTTCAAGCGGCACGAGAGCGCCACGTCCTGATCCGGCGCAATCGCGACAGGTCGATTCCCACGCTTCCGGGGATTCGATATTTCCCGTCCAGAACGGCCAGGTGCGGCATTGAACCGGTCGGACAGGGTAGATGGTGCAACCGCGTTTCTGCGGATCAAAGAACACACAATCCCCGTTCCGGTATTCGTTCAGTGAGACTTTTCCTCGGGCGGGCCGAGTGTAAAGCAGGCGAATCTCCCCAATGGGTTTGTCGAGGTAGTTCGCGATGGCGAGAATTTCTTCGTCGTTGACCCAGACAAAGCCGGGGGCGCCGGTGCAGCAATCGCCGCACCCGGTGCATTCGAATTGAAGCCCGTCTCGATACCAGGGTGTTTCGCTCATCGCAGTCATTTGTCAAACTTGGATCGCAGGTTTGATGTTGAAGTTTCGAATCTGGTGGCAAACGCCAGCAGGTGGTCGCAATTGCGTTGCGATTTTCCAGCGGGAAACTCTCTGTAAGGGAATTTGCTCTGAAAGATTGCCAGTTCACGACCATTCGAAAACGAACAAACAGCATACAATAAGGGCCTGCAGAAAGTCAGGGAACCCGTTCGACGGTACAGGGAACATTGATGTCACCAGTTTCGGAATCGATTATTCGCCATTTTATCAGTGGAGACGCCCTCTTTTCTGGAATCGCGTTGCTCGTTCTCGCAGTGGCCTGGCGCCAATTCAAATTGCCGGGCGGCGAAAAATTGGTTTGGCTGCTCGCATGTGCCGGAGCCGCTTTCGTCTTCTTCTCGGCGACCCCGCAAGCGAACGGGGGCTATCTCATCAATGTGATTGTAACTGTTGGGTGGCTGCTGCTGGGACAACCGCTTCCGACTCATCCGCAAGAACCGACGTTGAAGCGCCCGCGACGGTCATTTGAAGGAATGCTGTGCGTCATCGTGGCCGTGCTTTGGTTGTTTGAAGGAGTCACTGAATATACATGGCGATCGTATCCGAAGTTGCCAGCCGAGTCGGTGAACGCACCAATCGTTGTGCTGGGGGATTCCATCTCTGCCGGGGTCGGGGAAGACGAAGCGATTACCTGGCCTCACTTGCTGAAAGAGAGCAGGGGATGGAACGTGATCGACTTGTCTCAAATGGGAGAGACTGTCGGTGGGGCGTTGAAGAAACTGACTGCCCCGATGGAAGACCATATTCCAGAGGGGGCGGTTGTTCTGATCGAACTCGGAGGGAACGATGTGCTGGGCAAGACTTCCGTCAGCGATTTTGAACGGGATCTCAATGAGTTGTTGAAGCAGGTGACAGAGAAAGCGAGCCAGACCGTGATGTTTGAGCTTCCGCTTCCGCCGTTCTGTAATCGCTACGGAGAAATTCAGCGAAAGCTGGCCAAAGAATACAAGGTGTCTCTGATCCCGAAACGAGAGCTCGCGCATCTCATCTGCTCGAAAGAGTACACGCTCGATTCCATTCATCTCACCCAGGCCGGGCAGAAACGAATGGCAAGCGTTGTAGAAAAACTGTTCCCAGCAGAGTAGTGCGGACGTCAACGGAGCAGAGTGGTCCATTGATCGCCGCGGTCACGTTTTTGGCACGTGACCGTCACTCTACTGTGGTTTCCGCCCGATGAAGACATAGTGCGGAGCACGAACGAAGGGGAGATAAGGAATCTTCCCGCGGCGTTCGCTGAGTTCGACGGTCTCGAACTTGTTCTGCAGATACGGAATGTGGTCAGGGCTCAGGAAGACGTTGTCGCTGCCAAACCATGGTGGCCAGAAAGTTCTGGTTGTCCACCCGTGTTTGACGTTCCCTTCACCGGGATATTTTCGTGCGACAAAGAAATCGACGACGCCAATCGTCCCACCCGGCTTCAAGAGCTTGTAGGCATGATCCATCGCTCGGAACCAGTCCGGGATCATCGTCAGCGAGTACGAAAATGTTACGACGTCAGCCGCGCCTTCTTCTGGCATGAACGTGGTCGCGTCATAACAAACCGGGGTGACATTGTTCCATCCCCGAGCTTTGATTCTGGCTTGCGACTGCTCCAGCAGAGAAGTGGACAGGTCGACCAGATACATCTTCTTCAGGTCAGCAATCTGTGGACCGATGCGGTCTGCGTTCTCACCGGTTCCGGCACCCAGGTCGATCCAGACTCCGTCTTTCGGGACAGAAATCTTTTGAATCATGTCGTCACGGCTGTGCAACATGCGCCGACGAAAATCATCGTAGCCTGTCGCCTGACCGGAGTAGAAACTGTCGAGACGTTCCTGATGGGTGTTGCCGCTGGCCCGTCGTGCGACGAGATGCCAGACCGTTTTCAGATCGTTAACTATACCCACGTTGAACTCACCCGTCTGAAAAGTTCACGAAAACCGTGTCGATATTGAACGGTGTTGATCTGCCAGTCAGAAATCACGCCGCGCGGAACAATCTGGCGAACAGAGTCCCACACGTTATTGCACGTTCAGATCTGCAATATAGAAGCTGCCGTAGGTATTCACGCGATCGATCGGGTGAAGTTCAGCGGCAAGTTCTGTTTTGTACTTTAGGAGCTCGCCCATTGTCGTGCGTTTGCCGTTCACGGTGACTTCGATCGGGTCGACGAAATCAACTGAAAGACTTGCACTGCGCCAGATGACTTTTGCATTCGGCGCGGCACGATCAACAATTCCCTGCCATTCCGCGGCAAGAATGTCTTTATGGTTGCTGTACAGCCAGTCCATGTGGTCGAGCAGCACAAAGCGTGAGACCTTTTCCGGGTGCTTCTCAAGGAAGCCCAGAACAGAATCAGTGTGTGTGGTCACATTATCTGCGACCCCGTTTTTCAACGCTTCGAAGTTCTCTGCCTTCAAATATTCAGGGCAGCATTCCGGGGTGTATTCACCGGTCAGATAGACGCGCCAGAAATAGTTGTCATGCAACGGTAACTTGGCGAACACGGTTTCGATGCGGTCCATGATGAACTGCGCAACACCACCTGGATACTCGCGGTCCATCTGCTTTCGCTGGCTGCGTGGAACGCCGAGCATGGACATCGTGGTATCGCGACGCAATGCCCAGCGGAGCATCGGACGGAACAGCTTTTCCTTCAGCTTTGTTCGCTCGAAGATTTCCTTCTGCTCTTCAACCGTTTTGCAATCCAGTAGCTGGTTGACAGTCTTACGGATTCGGGCGAACCGGTTGATGTAAGCATTTGCCATCCAGGCGAATAGCCCGGAGGTTCCGCGGAAGTAATAGCTGTTGCGCCGGCCTTTTCCTGAAAAGAAACTCCCGTTCTGATCCCAGAATTGCTGTGCGGATTCTGGAAGAGCAGGGCGGAGAACCTGAGGATAGAGTGTCTTCCACTCAGCCAGGCGACCTTTGCCGAACAACTCGAAGAATTGAGGCTGAGTCAAATGCTTCAGGCCGGCTTTCTTCAGTTCCAGAACTGCGTTCTGGCGGAAGTTCATGTCGACGGCGTAAACGTGACCAGCTCCGGCAAGAGCATAGTCCAGCGCATTACAACCGGCCGAGGTAATCACGACCACGGTGTCTTGCGGAGTGATTTCCAACGCGACACGGTCCAGACGCGGGTCTTCCCAGCACTGGTTATAAACGAGGTTTTTGCCGTGAATCAGGTTGAAGCAGGTGCGGCTGATGCGTTCCAGCGGCATTGATGTTCTCCAGAGAGGGATTCCCTCTCGTGCCCTGTCCAGGGCCTGGTTTTCGGCAGGAATTCGTCTCTGACTGGCAGAGGCGAGGGAGACCAGACTGGCCTGATTCCCGCGAAAATCATGTCTATTAGGTTTACAGTCGACCGATTTCCGGTGGAAAACGACCTCTGCGAGTAGTTCAGTTCAGGCTCAGATCGTAGTCAAATCAGAGGGCTCTCGATAGCGAACACCCCCGGAAGTGCAAACGACATTTCCGGTAGAGAATGCCGTGCCGAATCTGTGTCACACAATCGTTATGGAACTCGAATTCATCAGTCTTTATGAACCTTGTCGAATCGTTGAAACTAGAACCTTTTTCCAGTTTCTGACGCCACTTTCGCTGGTGGGTGAACGATTTTGGCACGACAGAGGAGCATTTCTTCGCGATGTGGTGCGGTCCTGACACCTGACTGAGCAAATCCGGTTTCAGCGTCCGAAGGTGGTACGGCCGGAGGAGACTTTGCGGTTCAGCCGGTTATGAGCGTAAAGACTGTGCAGAATGAACTCTGCGACTCCCGCTTTGAATTCGGCTTTCTCGGATCCGCTCGCAATTTCGGGGTCGAGTTGCTTCGCCACGGTGTCCAGAATTTCAGGAAACCCTTTGACCTTCGCGAATTCCTGAAGGAACTCATCTGCAGAGAGGTCACTGTTCAGGACGAGTGACTTGCCCTGATCGACATATTCAACAATTGAACTGAATTGTTTGGGGGCGAAGGATTGATCGAATACGATTTTCGTCGCTTCCTCAATTAACCGCTGAATGAGGAGATCTTCGTCTCCGGTGTCCTCTGACAATGAGAGTTCGACTTTGCCGCGTGTGCTGGCTGCGAGCCAATAGAGGTCGCTGATTCTGGCAACTGTACTTGTCTGCCCGAGCATCAGGGCCCGTCGCTCAGCGTTGGAGACCAGTGTTTCCATGTTGGTGATTGACATTCGTACGCTGACGCCGGATGCCTGGTTCACATGCGGGCTCTGTCTGGCAAGACGGCTGATCTCTTCCAGAATTTCTTTGAGATACTGCGGAACGACAACCTTGATCTCCCCGCGATCAAGCCATGCCTGTTCCTCGACAATCTTCATGCCGAGTTCGCGGGTTTCCGGGTAGTGGGTACGGACCACTGTGCCGATGCGGTCTTTGAGCGGCGTGACGATGCGACCACGGTTGGTGTAATCCTCAGGGTTCGCTGAGAAGACGAGACAAAGATCGAGCGGGAGACGAATTGTGAACCCGCGGATCTGGATGTCGCGTTCTTCCAGAACGTTGAACAGCCCCACCTGAATTTTGGGGGCCAGATCCGGCAATTCGTTCATACAGAAAATGCCGCGATGGCTGCGTGGGATCAGCCCGAAGTGCATGACTGATTCGTCACTCAGATGGCGACCTTCCGCGTGTTTGATGAGGTCGAGTTCCCCAATCAGGTCGGCAATGGTGACATCGGGGGTCGCGAGCTTTTCATGGTAGCGATCATCTCGCCCAACCCAGTCAATCGGCGTTTCGTCTCCTCGCACAGAGACCACATCCCGGGCGTATCGAGAAAGAGGAGCAAGCGGATCGTCATGGATTTCGGAACCAGCGACCACTGGGATCGCGTCGTCCAGAAACTGCGTCATCATTCGCAGCATGCGAGTCTTGCCTTGCCCTCGCAGACCAAGAAACAGCATATCGTGTTGCGCGAGAATCCCATTGATGATCTGCGGGATGACCGTCTCGTCGTATCCCAAAATTCCGGGGAAGAGCGGTTCCTTTTGTCGCAGTTTGGCGATCAGATTTCGCCGCATTTCCAATTTGACCGGGGTGGATTGGTAACCGGATTGCTTCAGTTCTCCCAGCGTCTTTGGTCGCGTACTCATCGTGTTTCCCGGAGAATGTCAGGCGTTCTTTGATCGCCCTTATTGTCTGCCGAGTCCTTCGACAATTCCAGAGCAACCACAGAGGATTTGTTTTGATCAGAATGGGAATCGGCGAACGCTGATGCACCGCTTCACTGAGACATGGCTCTGCAACTCGCTGCTGATTGTGCCAGAGACGGATTACTTCGCCGTGGCATTGTCTGGGCTGCCGTTGTCGGACCGTGGAAGTTTGAGAGTCCAGACTTCATTGCTGAGTGGTTGAGCATGTCCACCAGCGATCCAGATCTGATCCTGAAAAACAAACGCCGAATGTTCGTGCCGTTCTTTCCAGACATGTTCTGTTTTCAGCTGTTTCCATTCCCGGCCGTCGCGTGAATACCAGACGTCGTTCCAGTTCTTGGACGGGTTGTTGGACCAGCCACCAATCATCCAAATGTGATCGCGGTACACAACTGAGGAGAACCAGAGACGTTCATGCCAGGGTGCCTTCGCTGTTTCCTGACGCCAGTTCACTCCGTCATCTGAACTCCAGACATCGTTGAATGCCTGATACCCAGGGACGTAGTTTCCACCCCCGAAAACATAGATGCGGCCATTCAAAACGGCGGCCTGATGGTACGCTCTGGGAGCCCAACCTGCGTTGGCAGTCTCCTGTTTCCAAGTCGTGCCATCTTCTGAAGACCAGACATCATTCTTCAGACTGCTGGAGTCTCCGAAGTAGTAGTTTTCAGTCCCGCCAAGAATCCACATCTTCCCTTTGAACTCGACGATGGCCGAGGCGAGTCGTGGAGTCCAGCCTGCGTGTTTGGTTGCTTGTTTCCAGTCTTTTCCATCAGTCGAGGACCAGACTTCATTGCTGGCAGCGTGCCCGGGAAGTCGCCCGTTGTACCAGCCTCCCATCAGCCACATACGGTCTTTGAACACCAGTGTCATGGGCAGATCACTGTGAATCCACGGAGCTTTCGGTTCGACCAGTTCCCAGTCTTTTCCGTTCGCCGTACTCCAGACGTCACGAGGTGGAGCTTCATACGAATTGAACCAGCCACCGAAGATCCAGAGCCGGTCTTTGAAAACCAGTTCTCCTTGTGAATCGCGAGCCTGCCACTGAGCATTCTTCGTGACGAGTTCCCAATCAGCGGCAGGAAACGAAATCTGTGCCTGAGTGGGAGTCGCAACAGACAGGAGTGCTGCACAAACCAGAAACGTCCATGTCCAGAGGCGTGCGATCATGTGTCGTCTTTCAGAATGTTTGTGGAAACACCTGCCAGTCCTTCATTTGATCCGCTGGCTACGATCAATCGACAAACATGAATTCGTTGGTCATCAACAGGGCTTGAGCGACATGGTCCAGTGGATGCGATTCCAGATATTTTGCAATCTGAGCGACTTCATCCGCGGTTGCTGGCCGGGCGAAGACATCTTCCAGAATGATTCTTGCCTGACCGGCAGGTTCGGAACTCTTGCTGCGGACTTTCTCTGCCAGCTTGATCGCTGTGTCCTGCATAAATCCAGAGTTCATCATGAACAACGCCTGTTGAGGGACAGTCGTGACTGGACGGCCTGGGCTGGATGCGTCAGGTGATGGATAATCGAATGTCCGGAACAGACCTGGGAGATTGTTCCTGTCGATCAATGCATAGATTGTGCGACGCCGAGCGATCTCGTCGCTTTCAATTCGCATCGGGCGTCCCCCGACCTGTAAATCGAGTTGGCCGGAAATGGCGAGCATCGCGTCTCTGATCATTTCGAACTCAAGTCGCTGGCGGTTCTGTCTCCACAACAGCGTATTCAAAGCATCAATCTGACTGGCTTCCGGGCGATCATTGCTGGATTGGAGGTAAGTTCGAGAAAGCATGATCCGGCGATGCAATGATTTGATGGACCAGTTGTCATCATGTACGAAGGTCCATGCCAGATAGTCGAGCAGTTCGGGATGCGTTGGTTCTGATCCTCGTGTGCCAAAATCGCTTGTTGTATCCACGAAGCCAGCCCCGAAATGCCGTGACCAGATTCGATTCACAATGACTCTGGCGGTCAGTGGATTGGCGTCGTTAATAATCGCTTTTGCCAGCTCCAGACGACCGCTGCCTTCCTTGTACGGAAGTTCCTGTTCAGGTTCGAGAATTCGTGGGGAGTGGCGTTCAACTGCAGGGCCACGACGGTTCGAGTCTCCACGCAGGAAGACGACAGGCTTCACAGGTTTGTCTTTATCGAACATGACCATCGCGCGACCGGGAGCACCAGGGGATTGGGCGTACCAGTCATTCACCTTGGCTCGCAGGCTGCGAATGTGGTCAATGTTGTCCCGTTCGAAGAACGTGGATGATTTGTTCTCAACTTCGACCGCTGAAACGGATCCCTCTCCGAAAAGCGTCTTTCGCAGGATCTCATTGCCAGCGTCTGCCAGTTCGGTCAGTGGAGGTGTCTGCGCCTGTCCTTTTTTCCATTCTTCAACAATCTTGCTCAGACACACGCCATATGCTTTGGCGACATCCAGATGTGACTTGATCGGGGAGGCTTTCAGAGCCTCTTTCAATGACGTCGGAATGGCCGGATCATCAAGGATCGGTTGAAGTTTGGCCTCAGCATGTTCGGCCAGCTCCTGATCCGGAACGGCCATTAGAGTTTTCCAGGCGGTCCAGACTGGATCGTTCACCTTGTCGCCGGTGCGTGACGCGATGAAGCTCTTCCAGCGTTCCACCAGCTTGATACGAGGTTCTTTGTCGGCGTATGGAATATTGTCTTTCGAGATCAACTCAAAGAGTTTCGCCGCCCCCAACAGGTGATCAGCAGTGCGGTCTGTCAGTTGCACTCGCAGTTTCTGGTGCGAATCGGCGACATAGTCGGTGATCGCCTTTTCCCGTTTATCGAGTTCCTCTTTGAACTTGATGTATTCCGGGGCGGACTCATCAACCGTTCCGATGATCGGCCCGAGTTCCGGTTCATAGCTGCTGTCGAAGACGCCATACAGAGAGTAATAGTCTGCTGTTGGAATCGGATCGTATTTGTGATCATGGCAGCGGGCGCAGGCGACCGTCATCCCCATGAAGCCTCGGGTGACGACATCGATTCGGTCGTCGATGATATCAGGCCCGCGATTCAGAAAGCGGTTTCCAACTGTTAAAAAGCCGAGTGCACGGAGGCGGAGATCGTTCTCCGGGAGGCCAAGTCGGTCGGCCGCGAGTTGTTCGAGAACAAACTGGTTGTATGGCTTGTCTTCGTTGAAAGCCTGAACGACGTAATCGCGATAGGTGTACGAGTAAGGGTAATAGCGGTTCTCGGTGAACACGTATCCTTTGGTGTCTGCGTAACGTGCAATATCAAGCCAGAATCGTCCCCAGCGTTCTCCGTATGCAGGGCTCGCCAGATAATGATCGACGAGCCTTTCAAGGGCGTCCGGCCGTTCGTCTTTGACGAAGCTCTGGACTTCTGCGAACGTCGGAGGAATCCCCACCAGATCCATAGCGATCCGGCGAATCAACGTTTCTCTGGTCGCGACAGGAGAGAATGTGAGATTCTTCTCTTCTTGTTTGGCAGCAATAAATCGGTCGATCGGCGTTCGACAATCAGCAACCTGCTTTGGTTCCGGAATCGTTTGCTGTTTGACCGGCTGATAGGCCCAGTGCAGCTTGACTGCTTCGACGAAGTTATACGTTCCATCGGGATTGCGTGGCTGGCCGGCAGTTGCACTTTCTTTCGTGGAGCTTTCTGGCCAGAAGGCTCCCTGTTCAATCCAGTGCCGGATAATCGCCAGTTCTTCGGCAGGCATCTTCGAGTCGGGCGGCATCTGAACATCAGATGCATTGTGTTGCATGACCTGCCACAAACGACTCTCGTCAACTTTTCCCGGGCGAACAAGCGGACCATTGGCGCCGCCTGTGATGACAGGAGCCCGAAGGTCCATGCGGATCTCGGATTCCTGTTTCTTTTCCCCGTGACATTCAAAGCAGCGTTTGGCGAGCAGAGGGCGAACATTCTTTTCGAAATATTCTTCCTTGCTCTCAGCAAATGCGAGGGAAGCCCCGAACGTCGAACTCGCCAACAATGCGGAAAGAATCAGAGTTGTGGTCAAGAAGGGGCTGCGTTTCATCTCGAAAACCACATCATCAAGGGGACGAAGTTGGGGGCAGGCAAGGAGCTCGAAGTATCTCTAATAATCATAGTCAACAGGAACTGTTCAAGAAACCTTGATCCGTATTCCTTTTTGCCGTCCCTCTGTCGCTGTCTGATTGCACGTGATCCCTCTTCTGAATCAGAATGACTTCGTTTACTGTACCGGAATGAAGTTGTAAGAATGGAGTCGTGCGTGTTTTAGAACGAATCATTCGATGATCCAGAATGCGAATCGCATGCATCAGAGAATCCCTGAATTGGCTCCGCTGCTGTCAGGACAGCCATGAACCCCCAACCCTATGACATTCCACCTCAGTGGTGGCCGTCTTTGCTCAGTTCGCTGCATATTCGTCTGATGCAACGCCGTCGACTTCGGGAGTTACGGGAACAAGGAATTCGGGAGATCGATGTCAAAGGGGCTGATTCTGTTGTCAGGGCGTTAAAGGCCGGGCAGGGCGTCCTTCTGATCAGTAATCATTCATTCCACTACGACTCTCATGTTTTGATTGAAGCAGGACTTCGGGGGGGCTGGCATCCACAGATCATGACGTCGTGGCAGGTGTTCATGATGTATGGACGGCTTGCCAGATGGTCACTGCAAAAGCATGGCTGCTTCAGCGTGAATCGGGAGGCGACCGATTCGCAGGCGATCCGGCACGCGGTTTCCCTGCTGACAACCAGTTCTCATCCGCTGGCAATCTATCCAGAGGGGGATATCTATCACGCCAACGATCGAATCAAGAATTTTCGAGAGGGTGCAGCCGGCATCGCACTCATGGCCGCAAGGCAGAAGAAACGACCGATTGTCGTCATCCCTTGTGCCATGAAATGCGTCTACACCTCGGATCCGACTTCACAGCTGATCGAGATGATGGGAAAGCTGGAGGCACGACTGGGATGGCGGCCGACACCAGAGCGACCGTTGCTGGAGCGGATCTCCCGGTTTGGAAATGGGCTCCTGTCGCTGAAAGAACTGGAATATCTCGGAGGTGTCCGTAGCGGAACCGTCAGTGCGCGGCTCGGGTTTCTGGCCAACGCTGTCCTCGAACAAGTACGTCAGCGAGGCGGCTTTCAGCAGCGTGGGCATGATCTCACGGACCAGGTTCGTTCACTGCGTTCGCAGGTAGTGCGACAAATTGATTCACTGAAGGATGGAGCTGCGGAACTTTCTGTCATGCAGAAGACTGCTGACCGTCAGGCGATTTTGGAGCAACGGCGAATCGATCTCATGGACCTTTTCTTTGTGACTCAGTTATCGAGTTACCATGGAGATTACGTTTCTCAGAAGCCAACAGTGGAGCGTCTGGCAGAAACCGTGGACCGGTACGAAGAAGACGTGTTTGCTCTCCAGGCTCCGAGTCCTCGGGCGACGCGACGGGCAATGGTCCGCTTTGGCGAGCCCAAACTCGTGCTCCCGCAAGGAGAAACAGCGTCGCAACTGACTCTGTTGTGGGAACGTTCCGTACAGGAATTGCTCGACGAAATGAATCGGGAGCACGATCACCGTTTCTCTGCCTACTCACCGGCAATTCCTGCCGGTCCGTCTGTCTGATACATGGAGATTATCCGGCACGTTCAGAAGGACCGGGAGAATTCGGACTTTTCCTCCAAACTCCCGCAACGTCACTGCCGATAAATCCGGTACAGCACAACGTGCGCGACATCGCCGTTGCCTGCGCAAGAAGATCAGGATCAGCGTCGATACGGCGTCTGGTTGCCTGAGAATTGACTAAACCTCGCCGGTGGGGACAAGGGATGTTCATTAACGTACGGTTTCCCTGCAAATGGCTGTTCGTTGCCAGCGTCATGGCTGGACGATTGGCTTACGGGCAGGACTGGCAGCCAGCGGGTCAATATGCTGGCTATCCGGCGATGAATTCCGCGAATAGTGTGATGCCAGCTGGCTACGGAGCTCCCCCGCAGAGTGCCGGATACGGGTATGACCCATATGGAGCAGGGCAGGAATTCCAGCCGGTGGATTCCAGCCTGTATGACGAGCTTTTGCCTGCTGATCGCGGGTTTCGTTATCAGGAGCCATCTCGTCTCGATCTGCATGTCCGCCAGATGTTGCGCGGCACATGGGGGCGAATTGAGTACCTGCACGGGAACATGAGAACTTCAAGTTCGGTGGTTCTTGGGACTCCGATCAATATTCCTGCCGATCCACTGGATCCGCTATCGACTCCTTTTGTCGTGAATGATCCTGCAGAGCAGTTCGAAATATTTAATACTGCTGACGACTTCGTTGGCTTAGCTCAAGTCCCAACGACTGACAGTGTTCGCTGGAAGAATGCTCAAGGGATTCGTGGAAGTTTCGGTGTTCCAGTCACGGACCTGATTACGATCGAAGGGCGTTTCTGGCGCTATGAAGACCAGACCGCGACGCTCGATACTCCGAGGATTCCGCCATTGTCGACCAATGGCGCTCACGGCACGATCAATTCGACATTTCTTGCGACATCGTTGACCACGGATGGGCTGCCGGGGGCAACCGTGATTCTCTATGACGCCGGTTTTGCCAGCTCATATACCAATACATTGAAGGCCGGAGATGTTGCCATGGTCTTCAACTGGAAGAATCCAGATGAAGGCTGGCGATTGCAGCCAATTCTCGGGTATCGCCACGAAGACTACTCTGAACGCCTGTCGTTCGGCGGGGCATTTGATAACCGTTCAAACTACTTGGACGGTGTCGGAATTATTGCGACTCAGACGAACGGAATCAGCTCAAATGTTCGCAACATTCGCGACATGGTGGAGCTGGGGTTGCGAACGGAGTGGCAGCGTGGCTTCCTGACATTAGGAGTTCAGGAACGACTTGCATTTGGTTCGAACATCGCCAGAGCAGACGTCCGCACATCGAACCTGCGCGAGCCCGGAACTGTTCCAGGAACAGTTGATGATCCAGATCTGACTGTGGATCAACGGAACAAGACAACCTTCGCGCCAAGCTTTGATCTTGATGTCTATGCCCGGATTGAAGTGAATCAATGGTTGAGCTTCCGGGTGGGCTATAACCTGTTGTGGCTCGGAGGGATTGGAGCGGCGGACAAGTCAATCCGATTCAATGAAGTCAGCGATGGTCTCGGCGGCACAGTGGGGGATGTTGGAGCCAACATCAAATACAGTGACCGCACGATCAGTGCATTGACGATCGGCGGCGAGATTATTCTCCCGTAATTTACGACGATCGATCTCGATCGACATCTGCGAACAAGTTCCGTTGCTGCTGGACAATCAACGTCAGGCAGCAACGGAACTTTTTTCATTGACTCTTCAAGCAGTTGGTTGGCGTGATATTGGTTGTTGTGAATGTATTGAGTTATGCTGGTGCGTATCGAAATCGCGAACGCACTGTTCCTGTGGGCTTCGCTTCTGTTGTCGAATTGTTTGAGCGGAGCCAGGGAGCTGGAGACATTGTTTCGGAATTGGTTCGAGATGTTGCCACTCTGCGTGGAGTCGATTTCGAAGTCAGATTTGCCTCACCTTTATTTCTATACTGACAGGTTCTCCATGCGATCACTGAAGCTCTTGCTCACTGTTGCGATCTTCTTAGTCCCCCTGTCTGTTTATGCAGAGGATGCAAAGAAGGTTGAGATCCTTTTGTTGGGGGATAGCACAACTGAAGCCATCATCCCCAAACAGTTAAATCCTGCCGGACCTCATTTTGAGCACTACATTGAAAAGCTCCTGGCGACTGATCCAACTCTTCCGCCAGTGCATGTCATGAATACGGGCTTGAGTGGCGAGACAATCCATCGTTTGGTCTCTTCGGGGAGATACAAGAAGATTCAGTCCAGCACTCCGCATGCGGACTACATCTTCTTCCGCTACGGGCTTAACGATCTGGCTCGACGGGAAGACTTCGGCAAGAATTTTCCTGCCGATATTCATGACCTGATTGCACAACTCCGTCGGGACTATCCCAAGGCTGTGATTATTCCAATGACGGTGATCCCGTATTCAGGTGAAGAGAAGAGCAATCAGATTAACTCCATCATCAAAGATGTGGCGGCAAAAGAGGGGCTGGAAGTTTTCGACGTTTACCCAGCCTATGAGAAGGCGTTGCTTGCACAGGGGCTCAATTCTTTGAACTATCGCAGATATGCCGTTGATAAAGTTCCTGCAGAATTGCTGCCATTGGCTGAACCCTATATTCGCAATGGGACTATTGTGATAGAAGGCAACGAGCTTGATGCGTTCTTCGGCCATTTGCCGGGATGGTACTCTGATCGCCACCCAAATCAGGCCGGATACAATGTCCTCGCAGTAGAGACTGCGAACTATCTGAAAACGCGACTTCCTAAAGTCTCGAAAGAGGCTAAGTAGCGGTTATTAGAGCAGTTTGCTCTACCGAGTGCCCGCGCAGCGGCCGTTTCGATTGATGAAATGCAACTCGCCGCGTGGCGGAAACGTGGAAATTATTTCGCAAGGTGCTCTAGCGTCGCCCTCGACTTTCATGTCGAGGGCGAATGCGATGCCTTCAGTTTGGCATCGTTTGTATTGGCGCTGTTCGCATGAACTTTCGTATGAACTCCAACGGCCTGATCTTTTAGCGAGAGCCGGAGACCGGTTGGAACTCGCTCTCTTGTAGTGTGCGATTCACAACGGTTCCTGAACTGCGGGAAGCGGTCAATTCCGGTGTGATCGGGACTCGAAGTTCCCGCCCCAGGACTTCCCAGTTCTTCATCGTCAGAGATGCAGAGAGTCGGGCATGGCCTGCATCCCGAGCCGTTGCCTGCAGCAGTGCCCGTCGGGTCTGTCCCGGTTCAATAACAGGGATTCGGTGCTGGACGTATTCGCCATATCGATGTTCGAACTCTCCAGAGAGTCGCACGTACAGGCAAACATCCGTTGCTGGAGCTGTGCCGACGTTGGAGATCGAGAACGTCATCGACAGATTATCACCTTGCTTCAACGCCGGAATTGAAGTGTAGGTCAGCTTCAACTCAGGGGCCCCTTGGTCCGGGGTTGGTTCAAGTTGCGGAGCGACTGGAGCTGGTTGAACAGGTCGTGGTCGAACGTTGACGGTGCGGCTGATGCGAGATGCCGGCAGAACGCGGGTTTCCGTGACGATTGGACCTTCGACTTCCGGAATCAGTGTAATTCGCATTGTCTTGACAGAGCCCGGCTCGAACGAGGTCATGGTCCAGACGAGTTCATTGTCTGAAACACTTGCCGAGGGGAGAACCTGAGTGACTCGCTGCAGGTCGCTGATTTTCTCTCGCACCATCAACTGTTCGATGGGCTTGTCTGACATGTTGACGAGAGAGATTTCATAACTGACCGGCTCGCCGACCACGCACGAATTGATTTCTGTCTTCTTCACGAGAATTCCCATTCCGCGACTGGCATCCGGGGCCAATTGCAGTGGGACAGTTTCTGATGCGACCAGCATTCCCCAGATCAGCGGGAGTCCATTTGCACTCGCGATGTATGAGGAGAACGGTTGGGTAATGACGGCACGTTGACCAGCCAGACGCCAGAGATCGCGGATTGCGAGCTGCGTCGGAATTTGTGGTTTCAGTTCAGAAGACGAAGTGACAGAGTTGTGGAGTTCGTCAAATGGAAATGGAAAGTTGGTCTGTTCCAGTTTAATGGACAATTGAACTGGCTTCCGCTGCGGTGTCAGTGGGACTTGAGGAGTCATCACTGGTGCAGTGGGGATGGTTTTCGTCGGTTGTGTTTGCGTGACTGGGATCGTCGTTGTGATTGAAGGCTGGAATGCTGGCAGAGCCGGTTTTTGAACGAGCGGTGCGGCCTGCACTTCGTCACGCAGCCAGAACAGGGAAGCAGCCAGCATAAACGCAGCGACACCTGCACTGGCTCCCGCGATCCAAGCAGGAATGTGCCCGATGAAGGCCCTTGAACCGAACCCGAGATAGAGCGCCGCGCGTCGCAACCGGATAAAGAATGCCGCTGTCTCTGGGAAGAGATGACGCGGGCGCGGTATGTATCGGCGATCAGCCACTTCGGCTTCCTTCCCTGACGGCTCAACTTCGATTCCAAATCACGTCGAGTGAAACTCATTGTCACTCGGACGTCATTCATTCTGGGGAACGCAAGAGCAATCACCCCAGGATGTCCATTCAAATAGCAAAATATGCCGATGATCGGAAGTCTAGAATATTCGTTCAATCTTTCCTAGAGGTCTCAGACGTCCTGTCTTTGCGATCATTTATGGGAGGTGGAGCACATTGCTTAGATTGCCCTTTTTGCCTGTTTTTTTAATGAGGCGGAAACATTCTGGACGGTCAAACGCTCCATAGGTACGATTGCGTTTGACAATAGAACGCACACTTTATGCCCGCACTCGAAGCTGATTGACAGATTCGGCGGAAGGGATTTCTGCATCATGAATTACGAACTTCCAGAACTTGGGAACAATCCATCTTCGACCGGCGCAGGAACGACTCCCGGCAGCTTCGCAAAGAAGCCCGGTCTTGCACCAGGCGCGGAAGGACGCTGGACGTTCTCGTCTCCAGACACCCCGGGCATGCCACAGCCCTCAGAAAAAACCGCTTGGGACTTCCTCCCGGAGGGGTGGGTTTCTACGGAGTTGTCTCATCGATCAGGCAGTCCTGATGTCGTTGGGGCAGGGAAGTGTTCGACGATTACATTCTCTCAATCGAATGGGGTTCTTCGTTCAGTCAGTTACCCCAACGGTTTTGAGCCAAGTACTCAGCTGGAGTTTGCACGACTCGGGAAGATCACTGCCGAAATGCGTCGGGTTTCTGCCCGTGAGCCACACCTGACTGCAGAGCAGGTGCGTGACGAAATCGCTGCCGGTCGTATGGTGATCCCGGCGAACAAGACGCACCTTGGATACAAGCTCGATCCAATGGCGATCGGCCGCGCTTCCAAGACCAAAATCAATGCCAATATGGGGGCGTCCCCGATCTCGTCAGGGACTCAGGAAGAAGTTGAAAAGCTGGAATGGGCGGTTCGCTGGGGAGCCGACACGGTGATGGATCTCTCCACCGGAGGGAACCTTGATGAATGCCGCGACGCCATTATTCGCAACAGCACCGTTCCGATTGGAACAGTGCCGATTTACTCGATGATCATCGGGCGAAAGCTTTATGATCTGAATGCAGAGATCATTCTCGATTCATTGCGTTATCAGGCAAAGCAGGGGGTCGATTACTTCACGATCCATGCTGGCGTCCTGCGTGCGCATCTGCAGTTTGTAAAAGAGCGACTGATCGGAATCGTCTCTCGCGGGGGATCGTTGCTGGCCAAGTGGATGATCGACCACGACGACGAGAACCCGATGTACACGTTGTGGGAGGAAATCTGCGACGTCATGCGAGAATACGACGTCACGTTTTCCATCGGAGACGGGATGCGACCGGGCGGGTTGGCAGACGCGACCGACCGCGCTCAGTTGGCAGAACTCTGCACTCTCGGTGAACTGACCGAACGTGCCTGGCGAAAAGGCGTGCAGGTGATGATCGAAGGTCCTGGGCACGTCCCATTCGACCAGATCGAATACAACATGAAGTTGCAGCGGCAGATCTGCCACGGGGCTCCGTTCTATGTGCTTGGCCCACTGGTGACAGATATGTTCCCAGGGTACGACCACATTACGAGCTGCATTGGTGCGACGTCTGCTGGATACCACGGAGCGAGCATGCTCTGTTATGTGACTCCAAAAGAGCACCTTGGTCTGCCGAAGAAGGACGACGTGAAGCAGGGGTGTGTTGCTTATAAAATTGCTGCACATGCTGCGGACGTGGCACTCGGAATTCCAGGGTCACGCGATGCCGACGACGAGTTGACCAAGGCGCGAGCCGCGTTGAACTGGGAAAAGCACTTCGAACTCAGCTTCGATCCCGATCTCGCTCGTGCTTACCACGACGAAGATCTGGACGTCGACACCGACTTCTGTGCGATGTGCGGACACGACTGGTGCAGTGTCCGGATCAGCAAAGAGATCGTGCAGTTTGCATCCGGGAAAGATCAAGACTACCAGTGGGATCGTGCGAAGAAGACAGCTGCACTCTCTCCTGAACAGCAGGAGATTCTTGCCAAGCGAGGCGTTTTGTCTCCGGACGAAATCCATAAGCTCGCCAGCAAGACTAAGAAAGGGGTCAGTGCAGACGACTCCGGGAAGGCCAACTGCCACAGCGACTATGTTGATGCAGATCAGGCGCGAGAGATTCAGAAGAACGTCACACTCGTTAATCTGGAAACCAGATAGTGATGTGACGACTTGGTTCTGGCAGGTTTCAGTACGATGTCCAGAATAGAGCCCAGTTGAAAATAAGCCGCTTCTCAGCATGGTACGCCATGTCGGGAAGCGGCTTTCTCGTTTTGGTGCTGAGATCGTCGCCGGACGTTCGGTCTACGTTTGAGTGAAGCGATCCAGGGAGCGACCGGGGGTTTTCTGAATGGAAACAGGAGTCTGTTTTGCCTGTTGGCAACTTCTGAATTCAGGTGACGTCAGGGGAGGGGATTCTGCTTCGGGTTGCCTGAAAGTCAGAGCAGCACTATGGTCTGTGACGATTCGTTCCGGTTAAATATGCGATTCAGAGCGATTTCATTACTCCATCAGGCCTGCTGCTGAGCAGGCATTTCAGGTTCAGGAAGGTTGAGAGGGCATGAACGCTTCGGTCACGGATGATCCAGCGCCTGAGTCAGTTTCGCCACCAGGTGAGCAGGTACAACGGGTGGCTGCGATTATCTCTCGTGGACAACGAAGTCGCCCCGGTGCGTTCTCAACACTGTTGTTTTTGCTGGCGACTGCATTTCTGAGCTGGCTTTCATTCCCGCCAGTTGATCTGGGGCCGCTCGCCTGGGTCTGTCTCGTCCCGCTATTGCAACTGGTTCGCCCTGAACTGTCGACCTGCTGGATGTATCGCAGCACATATGCGGTCGGGGTGGTTTACTGGTTAATCACTCTGCAATGGATGCGGTTAGGTGATCCGACGATGTACATCGCATTAGTGGCGATGGCTCTGTATCTGGGATTCTATTGGGTTGGATTCCTCTGGTTGATGCGGGTTGCTGTTCATCAGATCAAGGTCCCTTTGATTCTCGCGGCGCCTGTCATCTGGACGGGGCTGGAATATGTGCGAGCCTATCTCTTCACCGGATTCAGCTGGTATTACATCGGACATACTCAGTATCGCTGGATTGAACTGATTCAGATCAGTGACCTCAGCGGGGCCTATCTGGTGAGCTTTGTTGTCGTTCTTGCGAACGCAAGTCTGGCTCTGTTTGTGCCCGTACGATGGCTTGAGACGTGGCAACTGGTGTGGAAACGCGATGGAGAATCGGCCCTTTCGCTCTCCGTGAAGGCAAAGTGGATCGGGGCAGGGGCCGCCTTTGCAGTCGTCTTGCTAAGTCATGTTTATGGAGTTGCTCGGCGCAGCGGCGAGACATTCCCGCGTGGTCCGCGAATCGCATTGATTCAGGGAAACTTCGTGGCGTCGGTGCGGAATGATCGGGACGATCCCCGCGAAATCTTCATGACACATCGGCACCTGACAGGGATGACCGTTGGCGAATCGCCTGACGTGATTGTCTGGCCGGAAGGGATGTTCCCTTATGGAATGTACGTTCCAGAGAAGGGTGTCACAGATGAGCAGCTCAAGGCGAACGTCCCTGAGATTCCGTTAGACCTCTGGCGTGGCAACCAGTCTCAGCAGGCGTTGACCGACCTTGCTGATATGAGCAACGCGGCATTGATTATTGGACTTAGTACGTTCGCAGGGCGTCCGACCGATTCGGCGATTTACAACTCGGCAGTCATGGTTCAGCCGGGAGTGGGAGTCGTCAATCGCTATGACAAAATCCATCGTGTTCCATTTGGTGAGTATATTCCACTGCGTGATTCCGTCCCGTTTCTTCAGGCTTTGACGCCGTTTCGTGGGAAGTTCGGAATTGATCGCGGAACCGAGGCGCACGTCTTCCGGTACAAAGACTGGCAGCTGATCCCGACGATCTGCTTCGAAGATACTGTCCCGCATCTGGTTCGAAGAATTGCGGCGTCCGCCAATGTGAACGGGGCAGAGCAGTCTCAGGTCCTGGTGAATCTGACGAACGACGGCTGGTTTCATGGCTCCAGCGAACTCGAACAGCATCTTATCACCTCGTCATTTCGTGCGGTCGAGACCCGAACTCCACTCGTCCGTGCTGTGAATACAGGAATCTCGGCGATCATTGATGGGGACGGCGTCGTTCGCGAGCCGGATGAATTTATCGATGGCGGGAACGGCCCCGGCGATGATCTGCCGCAACGAAAGTCTGTTCGCGACCCGCGGTCAGGGCGATTCTATAAACAGCTGAACTGTGCTCTCGTTGCGGACGTTCCACTCGATCCTCGGACGAGTCTATATGTCAGTTGGGGAGACTGGTTCGCGGTGATGTGCCTTGCCGGTTGTCTGGCATCGCTGCTGAGAGGGGTCTTCGCGAAGAAGGCTGTAAAAACGCCTGCGAGCTAATTTGCTCTGGAAGGTTTCTTTGTGATGAATTCGCTTCTGGCCCAGGTGAGTCGGTTAGACGACCAGATTTTTCGCGGACTGGTGATCCCGATTGGACTGGTCATTGTCTATTTTGGCTGGCGGGCTATTCAGCGACGCGAGTTTGTCGTGAATCGCCATGTCCCCCCGATTCGTGGGGTGATGGCAGTCGTTCTCGGTTGCGGGGTGATTGTGATCGGGGCAGCGGCTTCGTTGGTCTCCCTTGCAAGTTTCTTCAGATAGTCCGATCGCGTTACGCTCCGTTACGTGTTTGGGTTGGCATGTGTTGATGCGTCTTGGTTAGAATGTGATCGTGTGGGGCAGGTCATTTTGATCCTGTTCTGCAGCAATCAGATCTTCCCAGCCGAGGTGCGAATCAATGCTGTCATTGACTGGTCGGGGTCAGGCGCATACCTGCAATGGAGTCACTCGTCGCGATTTTCTGCAGGTCGGAGCATTGGGAGCCATTGGGCTTGGCTTGCCGCAGTATCTCGCTGCGAAAGAGGCAGGGCAGGTGAAAGACGGGCAGGATAATCGTTCCTGCATCATGATTTTTAATCTTGGCGCCCCGAGCCATATTGATCTTTTCGATATGAAGCCGCAGGCGGCTGCGGAAGTTCGAGGGCCTTTTCGTCCGATTGATACCGTTGCTCCGGGAATCCAGATCAGCGAATTGCTTCCCGGTCACGCGAAGATTGCAGACAAGTTTTCGCTCGTCCGTTCATGCCATCACACCGGAGCAGCAGTACATGATGCCGGTTGGCAGATGCTGCAGACTGGACGCATGTTTGCTGGCGGCGTCAATTCTCCCCATGCCGGAGCCGTTGTCAGTTATTTGAAAGGCCGGAAATCCGATCTTCCTCCGTTTGTGGTTTTGCCAGAATTGATGGGCAGGGGAGGGGGGAACCTTCCAAACGGTCAGGCAGGTGGTTTTCTTGGGAAAGCACACGACCCGTTTGCATTGAATGCCGATCCGTCTCAGCCCAACTTCAAGGTTCCTGATCTGCTGCCGCCGGCCGGGATCGGAGAGGCACGCATGGAGCGTCGCCGTCAAATGCGCGAGGTTGTGGATAACGCAATCTCCAGTTTCGAAGCGACCGAATCGGCACAGATGCTCAATCAGAATTTCGATGCGGCGTTTCGGATGATGAGCAGTCCGCAGGCACGCAAGGCATTTGACCTGAATGAAGAGTCAGCAGATACCCGTGAACGTTATGGAATGAACCGATTCGGGCAGTGTTGCCTTCTCGCCAGACGACTGATCGAGGCTGGTGTGCGATTTGTGACCATCAACACATTTCTCACCGTCTTCGATGAGATTACGTGGGATATACACGGTTCAAAACCGTTCACTTCGATTGAAGGAATGAAGCAAAACGTCTGTCCAATGTACGATCAGGCGTATTCCGCTCTCATTGGAGATCTTGTTGATCGAGGAATGCTTGATTCCACGCTCGTCTGCAATCTGGCCGAGTTTGGACGGACCCCAAGAGTGAACCCCGCCGGTGGGCGCGACCATTGGCCGCAGTGTTTCACTGTCTACTTTGCCGGAGGCGGAGTGCAGGGGGGACGCATTGTCGGAGCGAGTGATCCGATCGGTGGAGTTCCGGCAGATCGTCCAGTCGGGCCTGGGGATGTGGTTGCGACAATTTACCGCAGCCTCGGGATGAAACTCGAGACGCATCTCCCCGGTCCAGCAGGGCGCCCGTTTCCGCTCGTGGACTTCGGTCATAAAGAGATTCACGAGCTGTTCTGAAACGAATCGGCCAACACCGCTGTTCTAGACCCGGTTCGGTCTGGAAGCTGGCCGCGCAGCAGTCGCATTTACTGAAAATACTGAATCCCGAGAGCCTGAAACGCTGAATGATTTCTGGAATTGCTCTGGGGTGGAATGTCGAATGGCGCCAGAGCAGAGTGTCGTAGGCGGTTTTGATGCCCCAGTCGTCGAAAATCCAAAATCTTCGGTTCGCCCGGTTCTTAACTCGTTACATGTGTCAGCTTTCGCCGATCGATATGGAGATGGATTCAGGATTCGGCTGCAAAAGTGTGGGAGCTCACCTCCCGCCTGAGAAGCCGATGGAGACAGTGGTTCTGAGACCGGAAGACTTTTCGCGATCGGAAAGACCGTTGTTATCTTCATTTCCTGCGTTCTGTTGCCTAAAATAAAAGAACGTCCAATCGAAATATTCTGCTCAGAATATCCTGACCACTTCAGCCGGCTAGATATCTCAAAGGCTTCATCGTGGCCGACACAGAAACAATTGACGACTACGAACTGATCAACTGCATTTCTACCGGAAGCGCGACGCAAATCTGGGAAGTCAGGAAGACCGGGACGACGCAATCACTGGCAATGAAGATCCTTTTGCCGGAAGCGTTTAAAGACCCTGAGATGAAGAACTCGCTCAAGCACGAAGCGAGTATCGCCAAGTCTCTTGAGCATCCGAATATCATTCGCGTCCTGGAATCGAAGTTCACGCGGAAGCATGGCTATCTTGTCATGGAGTATTTCCGCGGTGGCAATCTGAAGACGATGATCCGCAATGAGCATGCTCAGGTGCAGGCCAAAGCCAAACGGGTCATGGAATGCATGTCTCAAGCCATTGGCTACATGCATGACAAGAAGTGGATTCACAAAGATGTGAAACCAGATAACGTCATGCTGACCAAAGGAGGCGAAGTTCGTCTGATTGACTTCTCTCTGGCAGGCCGGGCAGGGAGTATCGTGACACACGCTCTGAAGAAAAAACAGAACATCGTCATTCAGGGGACCAGAACGTATCTGGCTCCGGAATTGATTCGCCGCGAGGTGATTACGCCGTCTGTGGATATCTACAGTCTGGGAGTGATGTTCTTTGAAATGCTCGTCGGACACCCTCCATTCCGGCACGGGAATCCCAACGAATTGTTGATCATGCATGTTCGCGATCATGCTCCGCCACCATCGATGCTCGATAAGAACATCACACCGGAAGCGGACAAAATGGTCGCCAAGATGATGTCGAAGTTTCCTAAAGATCGACATGCAAACATGCAGGAAGTGTATGCAGAGATTCGCAATCTGAATCTCTTCCATGAGGACCCGATTGAGCACGCACGCAAGATGCAACTGAAGTTTGCTGCATCGGATGCTCAGACACAGAACGATCGATTGAATAGTCGCCGCGATGCAGAGCGGACAGCGTCCGGTGACGTACTTCCTCCAAGGCCCAAGCCAAAGGTTGTGCTTCCAGAAGAGAAGCCAGCAGCGAAACCGACAGCGAAGCCCGTTGTCGCTGCCGCTCCGCCTCAAGCGCCGCCGCAATTTGCTCCATTTCCGGGGATGCCTATGCCTGGTTATGGGATGCCACCTGGCTACCCCATGCAGCCCGGAATGCCAATGCAGGGCTATCCGATGCACCCTGGGATGCCCCAGATGCCGTTTCCGGGATACCCGGGAATGCAGATGCCGGGCATGCCACCTCAGGGGATGCCACCTCAGGGGATGCCACCACAAGGCATGCCGCCGGGGATGCCGCCGGGGATGCCGATGATGCCACCTCCCGGGATGCAGATGCCAGGGGGAATGCCACAGCCGGGAATGCCGCCAGGGATGCCTCCGCAACCGGGATTTGGGATGCCGGGAGCATTTCCACCGGGAATGGGACCGATTCCCGGGCAGGCTCCGCAGCAGCAGGTGCCGCGACCACCAGTGCCAGCCAGTCCACCGCCAGCTCCTCAATCACCGCCGCAGGAGGAAGCTCCCATGGCGTCGATTGATGACTTCGACATTGAGTAACCTATATGCTGGAAAAGGTTTAGGAACGCGTTCAAGTTTTTGGAGAGCTTGACCGCGGGCTCTTTAAATGACTAGGCCGTTCTGGCGGGGCGATTTTTGTCTCGTCCAGTCGGCAACGGTCAGGCGGTCTTTCCCTGAAGTTCGTTGCTGGGTAAAGTTTGCATCTGACAGCCGGGGTCGGGCGATGCTCGAATTCTGCTGAAGACATTTGCTTGAGTGGATTTTGACTGGAAGCGGCCGGATCGATTCCGCAAGCCCGTCGGGCTGCTGCTGGCCAGTGTGAGTCCGTCCTCAATTGCGTTGCGGTGCAAACAGGTTCAGAGCCGGTGTTTGGCTGCAACGTTGCCATAAACCAAGGCATCCTTGTGATTGCAAGGGGCCGGAATGGCGAAAGCATATCGACCAATTCGCAATTTGCTTAAGGTATAAATAAGTCATGTCAGCCCCAATCCCTTTGCCGTTCGAGCGGCCAATTGTCGATTTGGAAAAGCAGCTCGAAACGCTGGAGGCCCAGCCCAATCCAACCGCAGCAATTCTTGAATCCATTCGCAATATGCGAACGGAACTGACGAAGCTGCGACGTGAGATTTATGAGCAACTCGGGCCATGGGAAATCGTTCAGGTTGCCCGTCACGAGTCTCGTCCGCAATCACTGGACTATATTGAGCTTGTGTTCGACGAGTTCGTGGAGTTGCATGGCGATAAAGCGTTCGGCGACGATCGGGCGATTCTCACCGGTTTCGCCAAGCTGGACGACAGAAAAGTGATGCTGATTGCCCAGCAAAAGGGGCGAAATCTCGAAGAGCGACTTGAGCACAATTACGGGATGGCGCATCCAGAGGGCTATCGAAAAGCTCTTTCCAAGATGCAGATGGCCGCAAAGTACAATCTGCCAATCATTTGCCTGATCGATACGGCTGGTGCCTACCCGGGAATCGAGGCCGAAGAACGTGGCCAGGCTTACCAGATTGCGTACAACCTGCGCGAAATGAGTCGGGTCAATGTGCCCGTCGTTTGCGTTGTCATCGGCGAAGGCGGCAGCGGCGGAGCTTTGGGGATCGGGATTGGCGATCACGTTGCGATTCTGCGTTTCGCCTATTATTCGGTGATCAGCCCTGAAGGCTGTGCCAGCATTCTGTGGAAGCACGCCAAGCATGCAGACAAAGCGGCCAAGTCGCTCAGGTTCACATCCAGTGACCTGCTGAAGTTTGGAATTGTGGACGAAGTGATTGATGAACCACTTGGCGGCGCTCATCGCGACCACCGGAAAATGGCGACGTTGTTGAAAGCGTCGCTGTCAGATGCTTTGAAGAAATTGACCGACCTGCCACAGGATCAGCTGCTCGATCGTCGGTACGGAAAGTTCCGTAAGATCGGCGAGTTCGAAGAAGCGGTGATCGCTCAAGAGGCATAGTGCAACTTCAAACGTCAGATTTGGGCAATCGCCGTTTGAAAATTTATTCAGGCTGAAGATGAAATGGAGAGCGAGATTCGCTCTCCATTTTTTTATGCGCGCTGCTTTTGAAACAGGGGAGATTCAGAGAACGAGCTTCTGAAAATCTCCTCTGCGGCGATCAATGATCGCTCGACAAATGGATCGTTGGTTGGGACGCCCGTTTGCGATTCGCGTTGAATTTCGTAATTCAGCTTCGGGAAGAAATCACTCTAAAATTCGGATTGTGAATTGAGAGTCGTCCGAAGTTGGATGGGTGTGAATTGAAGCTCTCGTTCGACATTGATTCCGCATTGGGCATGTCAATGTGCTCAAAGTCTCCCGGCGCAACTCTCTTGGAAATGAGTGGGACGGACCACGACATGACCAAGCAGCCAGAAATCGCTCCCGCCAGACCCTGATCTACGTCGAAAATGAACATAACGGACATTATCGGACGTTGCAGTAGGTCCAAAAGCAAGACGAGGAAAGCACTTGCGATTTCGCGATGCTTCAAAAGAAGCGTTTTATTTCCGTTACGGTGCAAATTATTTTTCAAGAATTTTTCCACCCGTTGACGGTCTCTGAACAGTTGCTGACGACATTTCAGTGAGCATGTCTCGCGTCTCCTACCTGCCCCGTACATGTGCAGCAATGGACGATTGCAGACCTGACATCTCAAACGTTCCTTCGAGCCAATGATTCCGAGCCTCCTTGCACCGCGATGGCGGTGCTTTCCCATGTCAGTCTCCAGTTGGTGTTGCTTTGTAGTTCAGCTTGAGCTTGCCGATTTCGGCGGTGTACGTCGAGGCGAATAGACGGCCCTCCAGTCGATAGAGATTTGGACCACTCGAACGTGTTGCGTTCACCCTGTAGAAGGCAACGAGAGCATGCGGGTACTTAATGTCTGATTCTTTGACGTACACCAGATCAGCCAAGATCTGAACACGATCACCGACCCGAAGGCTCAGTGCTTCATCAGACGTGCATTGCAGACTGAGGATTGCAGCCTGCGGTGTGAGAACCAACTTGGAAAATGCCTTTGCCGCTGGCGATCGATACTTGATGTGTGCCATGTTGTATTGAGGCAGAAACTTGACCTCAGAAACAAATCCATCGATCTTGACTGACACCTTGCCGAACTGTTTCTGGAAATCTTCAACGGCAGTTTCCCAGCGTGCTTGTTTCTGAGCTTCAGTTCCGGAGAGCTTGAATGCGTTCCATGCCGCAGCTTCGCGGGCGAGCTGCGGTTGCAGCATGACTTTGTCAGCTGCACGCACCTGGGCGAATGTTGTCAGAGCGAGAATCACCGTTGCCAGTCGTAAAATCATCATTGGCCCTCAAATAACAAAAGACGGCAGAGAATCGTTGAGTGATTCATCTTACCGTCTTTCTGTTGTCAGTTCATCCGGATCGAATGGAAAAGTCCGGTTCTTCCTTACGTCAGACTTCCGTCTTTTCCATTCGGCGGGATGCCAGTTCAGACAATTTGCGGTCAATCGATTCGTCAAGGATTCTCAGAACTTCCGATCTCACCTGATCGTCTTTTCCGTCCTGAAACCCCCGATCGTAGGATTCGGTTTCCAGATCGAACATGTCACGTTCTGTCGGTTGACGATATCGATCTTCAGCGAGTTTCATGGCTGCATAGCAGAGGCAAAAGACGGGGGCGAATCCGCAGGCGTAGAAAAATCCGCTGGTGAGTTCAAACCACATTTCAGAGTCCTTTCTTGATTCTGTAACACTTCGCAAAGATCAGCCAAACATCAGCTTCTTTGTTTTTCGTTTTGCCCAGGGTGAGCAGGGCACCACTCCCCTGCTCTTGTTTTCCGCGACGAAGTCCACCGAGCAAATAAACGCCACCGGTCTCAACATCCGTCTGACAGGTCAGCCCCTGATCGTCAGTTGTCGGCCCCAGTTCGCGGTCGATCCCCTGAACGTCGCTGACATTCAGTTTGAGCGACAGACGGCCAACATTTTCAGAGAGTTCCCGGACGGACGCAGTTGCCTCCAAACCGGTTTGCACGTAACGGACGTTGTTGGCGACGTTGCCGTTCTGGCCGGTGATCACAGAGTTGCGGACGGGAATTCGCAGGCCCTTTGTCACTGTAGTGTCACTGCCATCAACGCACGTGAAAACCGGATCGGAGATGATCCGCATCGTCGAACGTTCGCGGGTTGCTCGAAGGACTGCCGTGAGCGATACATCAGCGACTGAGGAACCGCCCTCCCCTCTGATGCCTTGAATTGCACCAGCGGCCAGATCACGTGTGACATTGCTCAGGTTCGCGTAACCGGCCGCGAGTTCGAGAGCAGGGTTCACATCGAGTCCGAAATCCATGAGGTCTTTATCCGACATGGAAATAATGTGCAGCTGCACGCACCACGTCACACTCGGAGAGGTTTCGAGACGGTCAAAGACATCAAGTACTCGCTCAACGATTTCGAGTCGGTCGCCAACAACCACGAGACCATCAGGACTGGCGAACATGGTTCCTTCAGGACTCAGGAACCCACCAACGGCCGCTGTTACCTGTTCTTCGTTCAACCGGCGAACCTTACGAACTAAAACCACCTTGTCTTCAGGCTTCGGAGTTCCGAGGAAGTAAACGGATTTAATCTCGATCAGTTCCGCCCCCAACTGGCGGGCCACTGTTGTCAGGGCTGTTCGGAGTGGTGTTTCCCTGAAGTCGGCTGTCACTGTCAGTTCCGCCAAGTCCTGTGCCGCCCCCACGCAGATATCGAATTGATCGGCGAGGAGTTTCTGGAATTGGCGTAATGGCATTTGATTGAGGGACGCCGTTACGTGTCGGTCTCCAGCTTCCTTGACTTCCCGCTGGATCACTGGGGCCGGGGCCGCTTTGTAGATTTCGGTCAGGGACGGGATGGAGTGACCGGGTTCCGGGAATTGCACCTGGGGAGGACTCACCGGGACCGGCTTCGATCTCTGAGATCCAGTTGCGCAGCCGCTGATGTTGCCGAGGACTAAGAACGCCAACACGCAGGACGTTTTCCCCAGCAATTTTGACCACGCCCGCCTTCGCGTCGATCTCTTCAACCGCAAGCCCTGCAAACTTGCCGTACGATATCTTTTCTCCAACTCCAACATTTGAACCGTCTGAGAAATATGCCCGATCACGGACAACACCGACAAGAGACGTAAGAGATTCCGCATATTCGGATGCCTTGGCTAAGTGTCCAGCGAGGAATTGATTTGTTCTGGCGAGTTCTTCGAGCTTCGCCTTGTCTTCCGGAAGTGCCGCCATCGTTGGTTGCGGATCACGAGCATTCAGCGTTGCCGGTCTGCCTGACTTCGTTCTCGCTTCCGGTGATGCCGGATCTGAGGCGAGTACTCCGAACGTGGACGATGCGGAGTAAAACAGCGAATCCACAATCCAACCGAGACCGCCAAACGCAAAGAGCCAGAGAACCAGTGAAACGATTGAAACCCGCAGCAGCGTTGGCCAAATGTTGCGGTCGAGATACCAAACGATCAGACGAGGCCAGCTGTATCGTTCCCACTCTTCCTTCGGTCGGTTCTGCGAACCGTCCCCCTGCCCTTCCGCTTCAATGGTGTTGTACGAGTCATAGCACTCGTAATGCTCCCGGCGATGAAAGATGTACTGGCTGTTGTCGCTCTTGAAATCCCGGGCGGATTTCCCCTGCTGGACCCCTTCTCTGACAACCGTCAGGCCGACTTTCTTGCGGCGAATCTTCGCCATGATCTGCAAACAGTCGTACCACTTGGCACCGGTCAGCGGTTCCCGCAACTGGTTCGGCGAATAAATTCGCGTCTGAACCCCTGCCTCATTTCTGGCATCGGTCGCCAGCTTAAATTCGTGCTGTGTGATCAGTTGGGCGGTTGCTCCAGAGTGCCGCAGTCCACCAGTCCATTCACCGAGTTTCGCCAGATGTTGCTTGCTGTGTTTCTTGCCGAAGTAGCGATGAGCTTCATCGATCGCGACGTGAGCCCCTTTGATGTCTCTATCTTTGAAGAAGTCCCACGGGCCGGATTCTTCCTTGATCCAGAGTTGCAATTCTGACGCTGGAATCAGCTTCAATCGGCGTTCGACTTCCTCAACTGACTTGCCTGAGAGCTTGGCAAGTCCTTCTGGTTTAAGCGGAAGATTGTGCCAGTAGTCACCAGCTTCATCCCGCAGAAAAGAGACACACAGAAACGCCGAAACGTAAAGTGACTTCCCTGCCCCGCTCTCTCCGATCACGCACTCCAATTGCGGACGGCTCGCCATGTATTAACCTCCTAATGTTGGAATCCAAGACTTCACAAAACGCAGTGCGGCAATCGAAGCACACACTGTTAAATAAGTCACAAAGCACCACAGAAAAGTGTCAATCGGTATCCACGCATTGACCTGGGCGAACCACGGAGCCAACTGCACGAAGACATCCGGCATAGTCGGCAGGAACCCTGCCAAGATTTGGGCCAGAGACGTGGCCCAATCGAGCCCTTGCAGGATGACCCAGCAGAAGAACCGTTTGACACCTTTAAAGACGGACTTGATAAATGTGTCGAGCCACTTTTTCGGGTTGAGCCAGTCCGTCCATGACTCTTCTTCCGCCAACAGACTAAGCAACATTTCCATAGGTCACCGTGATGGGTCGAAGATCGCAAACAGGATGGCTCGCAGGCCGAACGCATAGGCAATCAGAGAAAGGAGGTTGCGGAATTCGGTCCGACGTTCGCCGAACCAATTAAAGACTTCGTGGTTCGTAGGGCGAGTCGGATTGCCCTCCTCATCCGTACCGCCAGAATCGCGTGATCCGATCCACATTTGCAGATCGCTCAGGTCACCGCCGAAACGTTCTCCGAAGGCGACAGGCCGCCCAAAGAGGTATATGGGAGTTGCCCCGAGATCGAACTCGAATTCGTACTGACTTGTCTGAGTCGATGAAGTGGCGGGGATCTTCGCGAGGAAGAGAGCTTTAATCGCTGCAATCTTCTCAGGGATCTTGAACTCGCACGAATTACAGTTCACATCCTTATCGTTCGGGTCGGGGTCTTCATCATCGCAACAATCGTCTTTATCTTTATCCTCACACTTGCAGTCACAGCTGGGGACGAGACAGCCGAATCCGTTGTTTTCCCATTTGACGGTCCCAGCATCACCGTTTTCGCATTCGCAATCAGCCCCCTCATCCATCTCACGGTAGGGATTGCCTTCCAGTACATCTTCGATCCCATTCCCGTCATAGTCTTCATTACATCCGCCCGGAGGCGTCCCCTTGCAAACTAAATAAGGGCAACCGTCTGGCCCGGTTTCCCGTTGGTATGTGCCGGGAACATCACTACCGTCCACGTCGCGATAAATGCAATCTCCGCCGTCGCCTGTGACTTCGGGGCAAGGCTCGCAGCCGTCGCAAAAGGTGCCGACGGGGCAACCGTTTTCGTAAACATATGTAATGGTCCCGGTACCGGACTCCCCTTCCCCACAAGGACACGTGGAACCTTCGGGCGTTGACGGCGGTGGCGGGCATGTCATGCAATTCGCCGTGTTGCAGGCGAGGTAATCGCATCCGTCTTCGTTCTGAGCCACGGTATATGTTGCACCGAATTGCGGTGATGGGCAGCAATTCAGGCCGACGAGAGAGGTGTTAACGGGATCACATTCGCTGGGGCAATCTGCGCACGGACCAGGGATCAGAGCTAGAAGTGCGGGACGAAACTGATTCCACCAATAGTGGTCCGGAATGTCGATAAATTGCCCGGAGTATTGATAAGTGATCCGCTTTGTTCCGTCGCAACGGACATATAAACGGAAGACGAATTGATAAGTGTCTGCCGGATTTTCATCCGGCCATAGGAGCAACTTGCGTTCCGTCATCCAGTGGCCGCCATCGTCGCAGTACCCAGGCTGATAGATCACTAGCGTTTGAACACCAGCGTGTGAGATTTGTGCCGCGAGAAGCAGGCAGAAGAAAGCTAAATAACGCACGGCCTACCCCCAGAAATTCTTATTGCGAGCGGCGTATAGGATGACTTGAAAGCTAATGCCCGCACTGGTCGCACAAGTGGCGAAGCAGATGACAGAGAGTTGTCGATTGATGGCTTGCAGCAAGAGCAGGATTGCATCAAGAGTTTGCGGGTCATCCATGACAGCACGCTGGGGAGTTGAGGAGAGAGGAGTATCGAGGTGAGAGGGTCGCCCCCCTTGCGGGGGGCTCAGCTCCGGGCCTTCCGGCCCTCCGCCCGTGGCTAAAGGATCACGGACGGGAAAGGGCTATTTCTTCACGAACTTGCGAACGATTCCGTACAAGAAACCGACGATGAAGATACCGAGAGCGAGACCGACGGCGGCTTTGATGACGGTTCCCATAGTGGTGCCGATGTTCGTAATCGCTGAGGTGAAGTCAGCCGCTGGCACGACATCGGTAACAGTCAGGCCGCTTTCCTGTGCCATTGCCGGAACGCCGAGAGCGAAACCGCCCAAAACGAGCAACACTGGGAGATAGAACCGGACAAACGAGACAGCTTTTGCGATTGCAGTGTTCATAAAACTCATTCTTTCAAGACGCTGAGATGTTTCGCTGGTCCTGTGAACCAGAACATCAAATACAACGCCATATGGAACAGAAGAAACTGAAGGTGAAGCCATGCGAACAGACCGAACGTGTTAAGTATTGTCGTTTCTTCCATGACTCCCCTTCCCTTTAAACACTCGCCGACAAACAGGTCGAACGAGGATCAGCACTAACGTTAGTGCTAATGCGGTGCCAATTGCGGTCAGGAGACCGACAACAGCTTGTACGAGTAAATGAGCGATGTAGCCTTGCATCAGTTCGCCCCTGCAAGGATTGATTTCTGAACGAACGACGCACCAACAGCGGATTCCGCTTCCTGATTCAGTTCTGCATCAAGGCGACCCAACAGAGCATCCATAATTGCCTTATTGGATTTCCCGCTGAACGGGAGGCCGATAGAGTTTTGCCAACGGAACGCACGATTGACTTGATCGGGATGGATGGCTTCCCAGCCCCCTACCCTACCGGCCGCGTCGTCTAGCTGATCAATGACCGTCGCCCGAAGATCCCAGGGCGATTCACACGGGCCAACAGTGCGAGCGACTGCCGACGTAATGAACCCCAGAGACATGCGAGCCAGCTGCGAGCCGTTGTCTTTTGGCTCCGGCTTCACACGGTCAAGTCGTGCCTGATGTTCTTCTGATCGGAATCGGAAGCCGACGAGGAAGTTGGCTTGGACCCGCTTCCACACCTGATGGATTTCACGGCGATCTTTGTTTTTACCATCATAGCTCTTGGTTCCCACGATCCATTCATGGGTTAACTCGTGGACCAGAGACGGCACAGACTTTTGAAAATCGTCAATAGTTTCGATACCACGAAGACGAAGAGGAGCAGAACGCAACTGGAACTCAACACGAGTCACAGGCGTATCAGCAGCCACGCCCCACGCATCACGCATGGGCTTGAGCCGCTCTGAATGACGGCATTTCTCCAGCTGCAGAACCTTATTGTAAATGCGGCAGACGCTGGCACCTTTGCCGAACTGGTATCCTAAATCTTCCTTCGTTTTGCCGTACTCAGCGAGGTCGAACGTACCGTCTGCCACCTGTGTCAGAGCTTCTGTGATCGTCTTCAGTTCCGCTTGCCCCCAGAGCTTACGGAGTTCAGCCACTACGGCTTCAAAGCCCCGCTTAAATCCTTTCTTGACGGCTTCCGCGATATCGTGCTTATCAACACCGCTAAAACGCCCAACCCAACGGCAACGAGAGACGAAACCGCCCCGCTTCATGATCGGTTGGAACTTTTTGACGTGCAGGCCGACACAATCTGAGAAGAGGTCCACACGGCTCAGAGTGTGGCGGGAGACATCAGCACCGAGAGCATTAATGATTTTCCGCACCGCCCACCACGCGGAATGGATTCTCCAGCTGTGTTGCATCATCACACCGCCCATTACGGAAATGATCATGTTGTGCTTTCTGCCGGGCTTTCCATTGCGAGCGAGAGCGAAATAGATCCCGTCCACAATGAACTTGAATGGCATACCGCCGCCGGTTGGTGTGCCGCTAGGACTCAGCTGGATGGTGATTCCCCGCCAGTCGAGGGCAACGTCTTTATGAATCTCGCGGGCTTGCTTCTGATGCTCTTCCAGAGCCGCCATGAGTTCTTCAAAGTACCCTTCCCTGAACCATGCCCAAACCGCTACCGAAAACGAATCTACACCTGCAACTGGGGCGAGATCCTTCAGATTATTATGTGGATTAGGCGATAGCGTGATACATGGCTCGCTATCGCCTTTCTTCAGTGCAAACTTTGGATCCAGTGGGGCGGCTTCAAGTTCGGCAACGTTAAACGAAACACTCATGATCGATCATCCTATAGCTAAGGATCACACCCTGATTAGAAACACTGTTAGCTGTCGTCACGCACACCACTGCGGGCCATTGATAAGCGGCCAAGGTCATTAGGCTTCGACGTCACAGCTAAAACGGCTTTGGGCATCCCCCCTTCGGGGTCGGGCTCTACGCTGCAAGTCCTCATCACGAGTACGTGATTCCGGGCTTTCCGCTGCGATCCCTGATGCGAAACAAAAGAATCCGGATCGAGAAAGAGGGGGCCGCCCCTTTTCCCATCACCATCACGCCCCGGCAGGTGTGGCGGGGGATGATGGTGACAGGAAGAAGGGGCTAGCAGACCTACTTAGTGGCTTGCAGGAGCTTTCGGATTAGCGGGAGCCGCTTTACCGAAGTTAGCGGGCATGCGTTCCACGCCGGTGATGTCGAACTGAAACCAAGAACCATGCTTGTACTGTTGGCCTGAAGGCGTTTCGTACCTGGGCACCACAGTCAGCAGGACGCCGTATTCGTGTTCCGCGAGCTTTTGCCCCTCGTCATAAATCAACAGATCCACTTTCGACACGATCTCGCCGTATGGTGTCTGGTATCGCAGTTTGTAGTTGATCGGCTTCCCGTTCCCTCCACCGTTTTGCTCAGGTCGACAGTTAACGCCGACCATCTGAAGCGGTGCGGGGTCCATGAACATGACGCCAATTTCTTCCTTGGTCATCGAAAGCAATCCTTTAAGAGAGAAGATCAGAGAGAGAACAAAGAAACGCCGCCGCGGCTTCATGCGTTGGCTGGCGTGAAAGGCACATGAGTTGAGGCGTTCGCGATTCCGTGCGTTCGGGGCTCAACGTGCCGAGTGAGAAAACGTCGCGAACAGAGGATCAAAGAGATCGAAGGGTGTGCTCTGCCGCGACGGGTGGTGTTTCTAGCGAAGCGAAAAACTGATATCGGCCGGTTGGTCGTCTTGCTTGTCCTTGCGGACAAACAGGCGGCAATACAAGTACATGCCGACCGCATCACGCTTTGCATGCAGCTTGATCAGATCCAGATCTGCAAGCTGATTCATTGACTCGACGAGTACCGCAAGCGTGTCAGGAATCGACAGCTCGAGCTTGTCAGCGAAATGCTGAATGGTTTCCAGCGTGTCGGAACCATCATCAAGGTTGCGTTCAAGAGGTGAACGACGATCAATAGCGACTGTTTTCTGCATTCTGGACCCCCATGAAGAAAATGGAGATCCGCAACAGCTGCGAGCGTCAGCAAAAACAGACCGCACGCCCCGAAACTGGTCGGGATTGCGTGCGGTCTGATTGACAGCTAGAATTGGAGACATCTGCACAGCTTATCTCTGTTGCGGATCACAACTCAGGAGCTTGCCGGCTCGCTGAGTGGAAACAAACCTCGAACGCTTGCCGGCGTTCGGGGTTTTCTTTTGATGCATGCTGCATCACTAGGGCAGAGTTTACAAAGCACTCTGCCCCGCTTCAAGATCATTCAAGTCAACGCAACCCGTTGGCGTATCGGACATTATCGGACGTTGGTTGTGGGGCTGGTTTAGATTGTTGGGAGGAGTGTTTGTTGCCTCTGGCTGGTGATGTCGAGCAAATTTTGGCTTCGAACATGTCCGGTGTTTGATGACCAAGACGATGTGATTTCGATCGCCAGATCACGCTGAGCTTTGTGGGATGTGGCCTGCTCTGTTGGTTCCTCGCAGCGAACTACGAGCGTGTGAAAACCGGTCACACTTTCACTGGCTCGTGGGGACTGTTGCGGGAGTGAAAATCGAATTCCGTTGAAGTCCATGTGGACGTCAGACGCGACCGGCTCAGACGAACTCCGTGTGGCGATCCATCGAAACGCTCGCTGGCATGCGAGGCCCCGAGATAATTGTGAGCGAGCGCAGCTTCTCACGATTCTGGTAACGGACGTTCTGAGTGTTGTGCTCGCAACGGATACGAACAGCAGCAGCCAGGACACGAGACGAACAGACTGCGAAGCGACCGTAATCGGACGTCGCGATGAATCTTCAGCAGTCGTTCTGGTTCGTCGGTTCAATGGTCTTTGAGGAGTTTGTTGACCGCGGGAGGTGCTTGCGGCTGGACTACGTCGGCTCAGTCGGTCTCGTGCTTCGACCCCGTTAAAAAGACAGCTGGAACTTGCTTTCCACCTGAACGCTGGTTGCGTTGCATCTTCAGTGGTGAAATTCGAGCGATAGTTCCGGTTCGCCATCGGTCATGAGATACGTCGAATTTACGCAATGCTGGTTGATCCGATCAAGGCGATCAGTCTGGATTCACCGGATTTGTCCGACTCTCAGGTTTGTCGGTTTTTGAGGAGTAGGCAGATCGGGTGAGATGGCTGGTTTGAGGATCAGTTGTCGATCGACGGAATTGTCTGAATTGAGGGGCCGGCGAAGAAATTCGATGTCTCAGTGAGTTTGTGGAAATTGAGGCTGGCGTAGCTGAGGTGGGATTTCGCGAAGACGTGGACTTTATGAGTTGATTGTCTCACTCGCTACTACGTGTTCTGCGTTGGTTTCCCAAAGCCTGCGGTCGGCGGAAACCTAAGAACCGGTTTGACCGTCCGCATGTAAGTGAATGAAGCAGTGGGGTCAGACTGCGATTTTGGGAGACGCAAGGTCGATCAACCGAGCCTGACGTTTGCAGGTGTGCCAAGACGCGTTGCTTCAGGAACTCGGCGGCGAAAGCTTTTTGAGCTGGCTGGTTCTTGCTCGCGGAACACTCCCCTGCTCTGACGAGGATTCATAGAACGCGACCGATTCAACGGGAGAGACGATCACGTTCCATGAGTCGATCCAGTGCGCAACAGGAGCACTGTTTCGGATCAGCTTTGTTGCTGTCTGCCTGAGTCAGGTGTCTCGTGAAACGCTACAGCATCCGGGAGCTGCTTAGAGTGGGTTTTGCTGTGATGAGGATGCCGGAGCCTGCACGCCACGCAAACGTTGCTGAACGTCGAGGCTGAGTTGTTCGACTCGCATGCCAGCAACCTGAAGTTGGCGAACGATGCGAATCTCGACCGGATGAACCTGCGTCGTCTGTGGGTCAGGATCAGGAACTCGCCGTTGTAGATCTGCAATCCAGTCATCCAATGCGGCCACAACAACATTGTCTGGAATCCCAGCCGTACGTTGGGTGATATCGAGTTCGATGTTTTGCTGAACCGCTGCCGCTGGAGAATATGCAGCGGCGATGGTCCTCATCTGTTCAGCTCGTTTGGCGGCCAGGTTTGCAGTCGGCAGCATGCCCGGAATCTGAGTCTGGGTCGGCTGTGGGAGACTCGTCGGGGATGTTGGAATCGGAGCCGGCTGTATCGGTGCTGTCAGCGTGCTCAGTTTCCAGTCGAGAAACTGCTTCAACTGTGATGCTCCGACCTGACTGATTTGTTGTTGAAGTGCCGCCCGATCTTTTTCCGGGACGGACTTCATCAGTGACTGCAATCCCTGTTCGATCTGTGTTCGCGTTTGTGGATCGGATGACTGCAGAGCCTCGTTCACGACTCGCTGAGATTCGTTGCTCAGAAGCCCCTGCAACTGAGTCCAGAAATTGCTACCCGTGTTTGAATTTGATCCCAACGGAATCGGGGAGGGGGCAGAAGTTTGTGAATTCGGAATCGGGGGAAATGGGGATGGGAGCCCGAACGGCGAGTCACTCCCCTGCCCTTGTGATGCATGGGAATGGTCATGCTTGTGGGCATCCAGGTCGAGATGATCTCCATCCAGCAGGTGGATGTAGTCCTCAACAGCCGAGTGCAATCGCTCCGGCATGACAGCGTGTAACTTGTCCATGATGATGGCGGCGTACTTCCCGGTGTACGAGCCTTTCAAAGCTTCGCGTGCCGAGGCCGACATCGTGACTACAAAGAACGTCAGCACGAGGACAAGAGCAACCCCTTTGACAAGGCCAAAGATTGCCCCGAGGTGACGATCGAAGTCTTTCAGTTTGTTCTTCTGCAGCCAGTCATCCATTGTTCGGGCGACGAGATAACAGATGAACGTAAAGCCTAGGTAAGAGGCGGCGAAAATCACCCAGTTGTTGAGCGGAGGTTCAAGATGAACGTACGGTCCGGCCGCCTGAGAAATGGCGTTGGCGAAGATGAAGCACAGCGCGATTCCTGCCAGGCTTGCCAGCTGAAAAACGACCCCCTTCACTGCTCCTCGCATCGTGAAGAAAATCAGAATTCCAACAGCAACAAGGTCGAACCAGGTTAACGAAATCACCACTCGACTCCTTCCGAACTTCTCCGATCCCTGCGAGATCGGTTCGGTCTTTTCCGTGGCCGTGCCGCAGCTTTTCAGCGGAGGCAATTTTGTTTCGAAGTATCAAAGACAGATACAATCGACACAAAATTTGCTTTAGACCGAGACTCACTCCATTTCGGAAGTGTAGAAATCGCCTGACTGACTGGTAAAGGCCGAAATGGCTACCTGATCGATCCAGATTACGTTGTTTTTCCAAACATAGATTTCAGAATGCAGATCTCGGCGGCGGGTTGCAGCCTGTGGCGAGCCTGAAAAAGAAACTGACCGCGATCAAATTGCTTCGATCGCGGTCAGTTCGGTTGTCGAATTGTGCCCAGTTGGCAGGCATTTCTCCTGTCAGCGGGAGTGTGGACTAAGCCTTTTTGTGGCCGAGGAATGCTTCCAGAGCGTTCAAACCAGCTTCAAGTGCGGCGATGTTGGTCGCGAATGAAAGACGAACATAGCCCGGTGCCCCGAAATCGTCCCCAGAGACAGTCGCGACGTGACCTTCGCTCAACAGCAGGTCGCAGAATTCGGTGGCGTTGTTGGTCACTTTGCCGCAAGGCAGTGTTTTTCCAAAGTAGCTGCTGACGTTGAAGAACGCGTAAAACGCTCCAGTTGGATCGGCAAAGCTCAGGCCAGGAATTGCTCGCAGACGCTGTACGACATAGTCGCGGCGCTTTGAGAATTCGGCAACCATCTCGTTGATGCAATCCTGTGAACCGGCGAGTGCTTCCAGTGCAGCGTATTGGCTGATGCTGCAAGGGTTTGAGGTCTGCTGACTCTGCAGATTGCTCATGGCTTTCGTCAGATCCATTGGAGCGATGGTCCAGCCGATTCGCCATCCGGTCATCGCGTAGGCCTTGCTCACTCCGCTCACGGTGATCGTCAGTTTCTTGACGTCTTCGCTCAAAGTGGCGAATGAGCGGAACTCGGTCGTTCCGTACAGCAGCTTTTCGTAGATCTCGTCTGAAAGGACTGGGATCTGGTGCTTCACTGCGACTTGGGCCAGAGCTTCGAGTGTCGCAACGGGGTATGAAGACCCTGTTGGATTGCATGGATTGTTGAGCATCAGCAACCGGGTGTTCGGTGTGATGGCCTTTTCGAACTGCTCTGCTGACAGGCAGAACCCGCTTTCCTGAGTTGTCGGGATCAGGACTGCTTTCGCTCCGGTCAACTCGACGAGGGCGCTGTAGCTCACCCAATATGGTGTTGGAATGATGACTTCGTCGCCGGGGCCGCAAAGTGAGGCGATCACGTTGTGGATCGCGTGTTTGGCACCATTGGTGATGATCACCTGAGCTGCGTCGTAAGTGATTCCATAATCGCGCTGGTAAGCAGCGACGACAGCTTTTTTCAGCTCTGGAATCCCAGTGGCTGGTGTGTAGTGCGTGTGGCCAGCGTCCATCGCCTTTTTCGCGGCGTCACAGATATGTGCAGGTGTCGGGAAATCCGGTTCGCCCAGCGTGAACTCGTGGACGTGGATCCCTGTCGATTTCAATTCCTTCGCCTTGGCAGCGGCGGCAATTGTGGCGGAAGGTTTCAGAGCCTGGACAACTGAGGAAAGTCGCATGGATTGTGACCTGAGGCGCATCGCCCGATTTTTTCGGGCAGGGTTCAATAACTGAGAGCTGGATGCTCTGTAAGGCTTCAATACATCTTACCGTGGATGAAAACGCAGGAAGCCGTTCAGCGTTTTTGGTGTGACCTCGCCAGTTGGGCGCAATCACATCCAGTTTGATGATCTCGCGATTTTTTCGATCATCGAGAAGTTAATCAAGCCTTGGCCATCCGAATTCCTCGTCGGATCGCGGTTTATTCCCGAGCCTGTTCTTTTTGTCACATGACCGTTCTGATGTGGTTTCACCAGAGAAACGGCGGTGTTTTTATGGCAGAGCCCTCGGCGTGGACAGGAGAATCGTCTGGTCGCATCGGAAATAACTCAGGTGACTTCCTGATCAGGAAATTGTTCAGGATTCAAAGTCCCTTATTCCTCCATCGAAAACCGACACGTATGATAATCGATTGAAGAGTTACCTGTTTTCTGTCTGCCCCCCTGCTCCTGTGCCTACGCCGACAATCGCAATTTGTGAAGGTTGCCTGGTGTGGCGGAGCATGGTGTCGCGATCTCAGGTGGCAATTCGACTGATTGACTAAATTTTTTAAGGCCAAAAGCGATTTTGGCCGGAATCAGGGGCCGAGGTGAAATATGGACAATTCAACATCAACTGGTCAGGGCGAACAACGGACCTCCCGGTCGTGGATTAATCCCCCGTCACTCGGGGCGCTGCGAAATGAGGTCACCGGGTTGGTCGAGTCGATTCTTGGAGAATCTGTTCCTCAATTTCGGGCAGACACCATTCCGCGTGTGGATGTTGTGGAAAAAAACTCACATCTAGAAATCATTGTTGATCTTCCGGGTTATCGCTCGAGTGACGTTTCTATCGATTTAACGGCGAATAATCTGGTCATCTCAGGCGAGCGAAATTCGGAGGTGCCGGCTCCTGAAGAAAGTTGCCGCTACTATAGACAAGAACGTCGGTTAGGTGGCTTTACCCGATCTATTTCACTCCCCTGCCCTGTCTCGGACGCCCTGGTCGATGCGTTTCTGCAGGATGGTGTGTTACGAGTGCGGTTGCCGAAGCATGAAGACGGGCGAAAGCGTCATGTGCCGATTCGTGATGTGGAAAGTCCGTCGACTTGATCAGGTTCGATCTATAATTACGTATTGAAGCCTATGGAGCGCCTGTTGAGATTCAGGCGTCTCCGGGCTCAATTCACTTTGAAAGTGTTTTTAGGTAGGAATTGAGATCAGAGGATTCTCGCAGATCGTTTGTATTGTTCGATCTCCGTGCTGATTGATCAGAGGCGTGCATGGTCAGAATTCTGGTGGTCGACGATTCGATCATGGATCAAAAAATCGCCGCCGGGTTGTTGCAACGAGCGACCGGCTGGGAGGTTGAATTTGCATCAGACGGACGTCAGGCGCTCCAACGCATCCACGACCGCTCCGATCCCCTGCCTGATGTTGTTCTGACCGACCTGCAGATGCCGGAGATGAACGGACTGGATCTTGTTCAGGAAGTTCGTCGTGAGTTCCCGTTGACTCCTGTTGTGCTGATGACGGCTCAGGGGAGCGAAACAATCGCCGTCGAGGCCCTGCAGCATGGGGCCGCCAGTTACGTCCCCAAGTCGAAACTCGCTTCTCTCCTGGTCCCCACTGTTCAGCAGGTTCTTGCTCTTGCAGGAGAACAGCGAACAAAGCGGGCGCTTGTTGGGTATATGCAGACGATGGAATGCTCGTTTGTGTTAACGAACGACACTGCCCAACTCGTGTCATTGGTGGAATATCTTCGAGATGTCTTACGGGACATGAATGTTCTGGCAGAGAACGATCGATTGCGGACCGGTGTGGCTCTGGAAGAGGCGTTGTTGAATGCGTCTTATCATGGCAATCTGGAGGTCAGCAGTGAGCTTCGCGAAGTCGATCACCTTCGATTTTACGAACTGGCAAGACAGCGCTCTCAGCAGTCTCCGTATAAGGATCGTCGCATCTATGTGAATGTGAAGATCAGTCAGTCCGGCCTTGAGTACACTGTTCGAGACGAAGGCCCGGGGTTTAACCCCGCGATCCTGCCAGACCCGACCGATCCTTCAAATCTGGAACGACCTTGTGGTCGCGGCGTTCTGTTGATGCGTACCTTCATGGATCACGTCAAATACAATGACCGTGGAAATGAAGTGACGATGTCCAAATCTTCAAACGCGTCCAAGGTCTCCGCTTGAGTCCTTCTGCGCGGCCGCATGAGAGCCTGATTCCTGGACTCCAAACTTGCGCTGGCCGTTGTCGGAATGTGCTCGCGAATCACCAACTCTTGCAATACAGCGATAACTCGCTTTTGATCCCCTGCCCTTCTTCCTTGGCAGAAGCAATTTGCATCTGGTGTCTGCGACAGCGACGTCTCTCACCTGCGTTATTCATCTGAGACGATCATGCTCTTCTGTGATGCTCTGTGGCCGAAATCTCGCTCGACCGGGGTCGCGATCCGTAATGCGGCTGCCCAGCGGTCATTCTGATGGGGGGATGGCTGAATCCGCGTGCCCAATGAGCTCCACGACTTTGAGAATGACATCGATAGATATTCGCGTAAGAGTAGTGACATATCTCCAGCGACTGTTGTCAGGGAGTTCAGCTTGAAAATTGACATAAGAATGTGGCGATTTGAGTCTCCTGCTTTGCGTCGTGAATAAAATGTAGAACTTACTATAACGCGTGTACTGGTAAGGTGTTGGGTGTTGTAAATACTCTGGATGATTCGGCTGTGATTTCTCATGTGGTTGACAGAAGATTATGTACATTCGATTATTTGTTGTGCTTCGTAAATTTGTATTATTGTTGCTTCATATTGCAGCACCGCTGTAAATGATGCTGGTGGGCGATTCAGGTTGACCATTTTGGCCGTCACAGGACCAGAATGTTGCGGATTGGATCACCCATCAAAGTTGATTTTGTTGAACAATGGCTCAATTTGAAAATCTGGTCCCCGGATGATGCTTTCTGTCCGCGGTGGTGAAGTTTCTATGTGCTGGTGAGGTCGGAGTTCGTGCCGTTTGTGCCTGCTCAGATTTGATCAAGTCTTTTTGTCGTTCTGCACATGCGGTCGAGGTTCCAGCTGAGGCCTTTCAGAACTATTAAGCGACGGATTGCCAGCGTTTAACTCTGTGAATTGCTTTCTCATTCTGAATTAAGAGGACATCAGAACAATGGCTAAATTGAATCACGATTCGCGGCGTTCGCTGCGGAAGTCAGGGTTTACGTTGATCGAGCTTCTTGTCGTGATTGCAATTATCGCGATTCTGATTGCATTGTTGCTGCCAGCAGTCCAACAGGCGCGTGAAGCGGCCCGACGTTCTCAGTGCAAGAACAACCTGAAGCAGCTCGGCCTTGCTTTGCATAACTACCACGATGTGTTCAACGTGTTTCCTTACAGCGCTGGTGGGACGGCTGCAAATTCCCTGCGTTTGAGCGGAATGGTGGGCTTGCTTCCCTACCTCGAACAGTCAGCTCTCTACAATCAGATCAGTTCACCACTGACGATTTCCGGGACGACCTATCCTGCAATGGGGCCAGAACCTTGGGTCGGCGGATACACCCCGTGGCTGGCCACCCTTCCTTTTCTGGTCTGCCCATCAGCTGGGGACCACATCGGAGTCAGCGGGGATCGCTTTGGACGGAAAAGCTACATGTTCAATGGAGGTGACTCAGCGAATGTGGGCGGTGTCGATGGGACGACTGTTCAGGCGTACGGTCGTCGCCCACGCGGAATCTTCGGTTGGCAGTCAAGCACTCGTATTGGTGCGATTTCTGACGGAACCAGTAATACAGTCATGATGGGCGAACGTCGAATTCCTACAAGCGCGAACGACTTCGGAAACGTTGTTCAGACTGCCCATGCCACACCAAATCTGTGTCGGCAACAGGGAAGCGGGGGACGTTATAACAGCGGTGTGACAGTTGCGCCGCGAATTGGACTGCGTTGGGCGGACGGTGGAACAGACAGCTCCATCATGAATACGATTCTCCCACCGAATTCCCCGTCATGTAACTTTACCTCAACAGCAGATTCCAGGGACGGCTACCACTCAGCCGGGAGTTCGCACACTGGCGGCGCACACATCCTGATGGCAGACGGTGCCATTCGATTCGTCAGTGATAACATTGATTCCGGGAATCTTGGGGCGAACCCATCTTACACTTCAGTGACTTCAACAAGTCCATTCGGAACTTGGGGAGCACTCGGAAGCAAAGCTGGTGGCGAAGTGACAGGCGAGTTCTAAGCCGGGCTGATTGAGTCCAGAATACGAAACTGAAACAGCCGCACCCGATTTCGAGTGAGGCTGTTTTGTTATCCCCTGCCCTGCTTGTCTGCTTGTATGGAGAAGATGGCTTCGAAAGTTGCCACTTATCTCGTGCGAGCAAGTGACGGGAATCTGTGCTCTCACGATACCCCAAGTGCTTTTCGTTTCTCCTGAATGAATGGTAAGTGGTGAGTGATGTGATTGGTCACGCGCTTGAGGAGTGTCTCGATTGTGACAGGGCCATCGACGGAATGAATTCCTGTCCGCTGAAATGCTTCGGCAGACTGGACTTCCAGAATCCGGGCAAGCTGTTTGCGGACCGAAGTGATGATGTCGAGTTCGACGTCGAGGTCGCGGTGCTCGTATGCGAGCTTCGCTGCAAAGAGGTCAGGGTCGCCTGACATCATCTTTGGGTTCTCTTCCGCCAGAATTCGTTTGATCCGGTCAGCGTAAATCGGTTCAAAATCGGCAATATGGCAAACGACTTCCAGTGTCGACCACTTTCCGGGGATCGGTTTGGCAAGGAGTTGTTCGCGGGTCATTCCGGCAACGGCCTGACGAAGTTGTTCCGCTCCCTGGATGTATTCTTCCAGCTTTAACGTTCGTGGATCTGACATACGGATGGCTCCTGAAGCTGTTTCCGGGGTGAAGTGACTGATCTTGGTTTGCCGAACCCTGTGGGCCGCTCATTAATACGACTGATCAATATTTGACTGTCGCACCGTTATTGTCGTGGACAATGCGATTGAAGGGTCGGTCTGGTGCTCAGCAATGTGTGAATGGAATGTCGCGACGTATTAATGTCTGAGGACGAAGTCGCTGACACGTATCCTTCTCGTCTGGTTCATGTTCGACGAGCCACCCTCCCCTGTTTCCTGCTGAGGGGCAAGGAAACAGGATCGAAATGGAGACAAGTTTAAAATTTTTTTATTTGCGGCGAACGGAAGATTTTGCAGGGATCGCAATTGCATTCAGCGTAATGGCTTACCCCGGATTTGCGTTTATTTCTCTCTCTGTCAGCCGTGACTCGCTCACTTGCGGCTTCGGCTTCTTCTCATTGGTGCTGAGTCACTGTTGCGATAAGTTCATTTCAGTATAGCGTTTGTGTCGATTGTTGTTGATTTTTGTCTGGTGGCATGGGACGGCTGAATTTGCGGGTTGGCGAAAGTCTAACGATTTTCCGGAATTGCACTCATTTGCCGCGCCTGCAATGTCGATGAGAAAGTATGAGTTTCGTCTCGCGCCATTCTTCGAGTGGCCGAGGTTGAGTTTACTACTGGCTACTTGACAGTAAGTTGCTGTTGTATTTACAGTTGAGAACAGACCGACATCGCGGTCGACAGCAATTCAAACGTCAGAAATAGCCGGGAGTGGCCAATCGTGACCAAGAAAGAAATCGTCAAAACGATCTCCGAAGAATGTGGTCTGACGCAGCTCAAGACGAAGGAAATTGTTCAGAAGACGTTTGAAGCGATCATTGACACGCTTGTTACGGAGAGTCGCATTGAACTCCGTAACTTCGGTGTCTTTGAGGTGAAGAAGCGAGCCGCACGTAAGGCACGCAACCCTCGTTCAGGTGAGCGAGTGGATGTGCCTGAAAAGTTTGTGGTGACCTTCAAGCCAGGTAAGGAAATGGAAGAGCGCGTGTTGCAACTGCAGGAAGCTGCAGCTCAACAAGCGACCGAACTCCATTCATCTGAACCAGTACGGCTTGAAGCTCCTGCAACACCGGTTGCTCTTCCTGCACCATTGACAGCTCCAGCGCCTTCTCCAGCATTTCCTTCGAACCCGTCACCCTATTCGTCACAACCTGCCGAGTAGGGCGTTCAAGGCCCAATGCAAATATTCAGCAATGTGCAGGCAGGCGAAATCGCTTGGTCTGTATGCTGCTGTTCAGGACACAAGTCAGGCTGGTACTTCCGGTTCTAGTGAATCGGGAGTGCAGAATGCCTGGGTGTGCCTCCTGCGATCCCGGACTCATGGAGGAGACCGATGCGGAAACTGTTCCTGCTGATCGCGATGACGACGACCCTGTCCGTCCAAACCGGTTGCATCATTCCGATCTGGAGTGCAAGTCCAGATGACCGAGTCCGTCAGATGATCTATCAGTCTGAGAACTATCGACAGATCCCGGAAATCTGGGAGCGTGTCTGGTTCTTGGATATGCCGGATTTGCAAACACCGTATCGCACCCATGGTGGTGTGATCTAATTTCTGTCTGCCAGTTGGGTTCCTGCATTGCGGGGACCTTGTTTGGCAGCGGTGACGACCCGTTCAACAGGGATCACTGATTTCGGCAATTCGTTCTTCATTTGTCTCCTGTCCTGGTTCGTGTTGTTGACGCAGCAGGAACCGCATGGGGCAGAAGTTCTGGCTAGCTTGAATCCGTCCGCATCCGGTATTCGCTAGTCATACGGCAAGTTCGTGAACGTCAGCTGAAGTCTGCGTGTCCTCCTGTGATTGCGTTCACATCTGGTGAATGATAATCCCGCGCACGTGTGTGCGGTGAGCTCCGATTGAATCACCTAAAAAGCCGCTTGCCTGATGTCAGGGAAGCGGCTTTTTTATGCGCGCACGATCAGCACAAGTTCAATCTCTCATGTGGTGGCGCAGCAGCTCTTTCGGCGGGTGAAGGCTGAATCTGTACCAGAGTCGCTTTGCTGCGACGGGGCACTCGTTCTGTGCTGCGGCGCCCTCCCCTGCTGATCGATCGCCTACTTATGGTCGAAGCCACTGTTCGCGAACGGCATGGCAAGATGGGCTGTTGATCTCAAAGTCCCTGCAAGCATCCGGGCGGATCTCGTAGTGCTGGCATTGTCGATTAGCTGCATCAAACCAGGGGCATGGGCTGTGGTCGACGAGCAATCGTATTTCCCAAGCAGGCAGGATGTCGAGGAGCAGCGCCTGTGGAACTCCCTTTTCGGCGGGTTCATTCCGGACATGGTCAATCTGATATGGGGGTGCGCTGACTGTATGGCAGCAGGCCCCGCAGCCATCGCATGAGTCCAGGGCTGGCAGTTTCTTCTTCAATCAGGGAGTTTCTGGTCAGGAACTCTTCGGCTTAGGTTCAGTGCTTTCATTTTCCAATGCCCCGGCGTCAGAAAGCAACGGTAATGAGCAGTTGAATTGGTTCGGTGCGTCGATGGTTCCGGTGTGACAAGACCATTGTTTCAGGGCTGTCCTCAATTCCAATGCGTTCAATTCCAAATTGAGGGGGAATCAATGATACTGCGGCCAGCGGGGTCCCTGACAAAATGATGCTTGAGTGTCGGGAGCCGCTTGCCTGTCTGTTTTCTGACTCGTCGTCTTTGAGTTGGTCGACATCGGGTATTCACTCAAAACGCACGTCAAAATTTGGGGATGCAGCGATGGCACAAGTCACATTGAAGGGGAATCCTGTCCAACTGGCTGGAACAGAGCTGAAAGTTGGAGACAAGGCACCTGATTTCACGTTGCAGTCAACCGGCCTGGACGACGTGACTCTTGGTTCATCGGCTGGCAAGACACGCATCATCGCGACCATTCCATCTTTGGATACAAGCGTCTGCCACATGGAAACCAAGCGTTTCAATGACGAAGCAGCCAAGCTTGCCGACGTGGCCGTCCTCGTTGTCAGCACTGACTTGCCATTCGGGCAAAAGCGCTGGTGCGGAGCGGAGAATGTTGAGAGCGTCCAGACTCTGAGCGATCACCGGACTGCTGAATTCGGCAAGTCCTACGGTGTGTTGATTGACGGCGGTCCACTCGATCGCTGCCTCACCCGAGCAGTGTTTGTCGTTGGGGCGGACGATGTTGTAAAGCACGTTGAATACTGTGCTGAAATCGGATCACATCCTGATTACGACGCCGTTCTGGCTGCCGCCAAGGCGTAGTTTAGATCGCCCACTCCGACTGGGTTATCCAGTTATGTGAGTCGGCTTTTCGTTGATAATCCAGTTCCCTATCGCTGAGATATTGGCGATGGGGAATTTTTCTGCGCTGGACGAGAAAGAACGATGCTCTGCCGGCCATGGAATCTCAGCGGTTCCAAACTGGTTCCTGGCTGGCGAATCGTGTTAAAGTGGTGCAATTCCATGTCTAATCCAGATTCGCAGATTCGCTTCAATCGCTTGTTTTGCCTTCACTACGAATTCCCGGTGACTTCTCGAAACGTGAATGTTCTAGCGTCGTGATGCAGATGCAGCGATTCAGGACTCGCGACGGAAGCCTGATTTCATCTTGAAAGTATCCCTGCATGTCGACTCCGAAATATCACGGCATCATTCCTCCTTTGGTGACTCCCCTGCTCGACCGGGATACGTTGGATGAAGATGGTCTGCAGCGGTTAGTCGAGCATGAGATTCAGGGAGGCGTTCATGGTCTGTTCATTCTTGGAACGACCGGAGAGTCACCCAGTCTAAGTTATCGTTTGCGTCGGGTGATGATCAGCCGAGTCTGTGAACTGGTCGATGGTCGCGTGCCGGTTCTGGTGGGAATCACTGATACGGCGTTCGTAGAGTCGGTTCATCTTGCCAAGCATGCAGCTGACGCTGGAGCAGACTCTGTTGTTCTTGCGGCGCCCTACTACTTCCCTGCCGGTCAGACTGAATTGATCGGATATCTCAAGAATCTGATTGCAGAATTGCCGCTTCCGTTGGTCCTCTACAACATGCCGGCGCTGACCAAGATCTGGTTTGAAGTCGACACCGTGAAGCAGATGGCCGAGATCGAGAACGTTGTCGGAATCAAAGACAGTAGCGGCGATCTGGAATACTTCGGAAACCTGCTGGAGATTCGAAAAGCCCGCCCTGACTGGTCCTTTATGATCGGCCAGGAATCGCTGCTCCCCAAAGCGATCGAGATGGGTGGACACGGAGCGGTTGCCGGAGGAGCGAATGTCTTCCCGAAGCTCTTTGTTGAAACGTATCTCGCAGCAGTGAATCAGCAGACAGACCGCTTGAGCCAACTCAGTGAACTGGTGGAAGAGTTTCAACGCATTTACGAGATCGGGAAGTACGGGTCACGCTTCATTAAAGCGACCAAATGCTCCCTGTCTCTCTTGAATATCTGCAGTGATTTCATGGGCGAACCGTTCCATCGGTTTCATCCAGAAGACCGGAAGAAAGTTGCGGCGATTCTGGAGCCGTTGCAGCGAAATCTCGAAGCGGTCCTGTAGCCTGAATTGAATAGATCTGATTTTTCGGGGCCGGATTGCCAATCGTATTCACCTCCATTCAAGGTTGCGCCAATCATGATGAAATCGAAACCGTTTCAACTTGCTTGTACCTGTTGGGCGATGGCGACGCTCATCGTTGGCGGAGGATCTCTTTCAGCGGACGGTCTGGAACAACTGAAGTACAACAATCCCGGCCGGAAAGTTGATCTCGGAGTCGGACTCTGGGCGTGGCCTGTCCCTTACGACGTCGATGGAGACGGCGATTTCGATCTGCTGGTTTCCTGCCCAGACAAGCCATCGAATGGAGTCTGGTATTTCGAGAACGCAACTGGTGACACGGCGACAAACAAAATGCCGGTCTTCAAGCCGGGCAAGTGGGTCAGTAAGACGGTTCATCATGTCTCCCCGAGTTATGTTGACGGCAAACTGCATGTCATGACGGTCGGGAAGGAATACCGGAACTTCGAGAAGGCCGGATTGAATGAGCCTGTGAAACTTCCGATCAACGTGCCGCTCTATCGCCCGCAATGGAAGGACCCCAAAGGCCCGAAATTGCGTCACAATCAATGGAAGTACGTTGATTACGATGACGATGGGGCTGTTGACATTGTTGTAGGAATTGAAGACTGGAGCGAGTATGGGTGGGACGACGCGTTTGATGCCAATGGAAAGTGGACAAAAGGTCCACTGCATGGGTTCGTTCTGCTGTATCGGAACACCGGCACAACGGAGTCCCCGAATTACGCTCCATATGTGTTTGTTGAAGCTGATGGAAAGCCTGTCGACACGTTTGGGTGCCCTTCCCCGAACTTTGGCGACTTCGATGGGGACGGCGATCTCGATTTGCTATGTGGCGAGTTTCTGGATGGCTTTACTTACTTCGAAAACATCGGCACCAGACTGAAGCCGCGTTACGCTGCAGGACGTCGTTTAACACTGGCCGATGGCACGCCGTTGACGATGGACCTGGAAATGATCGTTCCTGTCGCATTCGACTGGGATAAAGATGGCGACCTCGATCTGATCGTCGGCGATGAAGATGGTCGCGTCGCTCTGGTTGAGAACGTGACTCCGACTAAATCCCCGGCAGGAACGGTGCCGGTATTCCTGGCTCCAGTGTACTTTCGGCAAGAAGCCGAGACGCTGAAGTCCGGGGCGCTGGCGACTCCAGTCGGCGTCGATTGGGATGGTGATGGAGACATCGACATCGTTTCAGGAAACACTGCCGGTTACTTCGAGTTCTTCGAAAATCTGAGCGGCCCGAATGTGGCTTCTCCTAAATGGGCTTCTCCCGTTCGGCTGGAGGTGAATGGCAAACCGTTTCGTGTCATGGCCGGGCCGAATGGCAGCATTCAGGGACCTGCCGAAGCGAAATGGGGCTATACCACATTCTCAGTCGCAGACTGGGATGGCGACGGTCTTCCGGACATTGTGTTCAACTCGATTCTGGGTCGGGTTGAATGGTTGAAGAACATCGGGACACGTACTGCTCCACGGCTTGCTCCTCCACAAGCAATCGAAGTCGCCTGGGAAGGCCCGACTCCGAAACCGGCCTGGACCTGGTGGAATCCTGCCGGGAAGGAACTGGTGACTCAATGGCGAACGACCCCGGTGGTGCATGACTTCACTGGCGACGGAATTCCCGATCTCGCAATGCTGGATGTGGAAGGCTATTTCGTCCTGTTCGAACGGGCGAAACGGGATGGACAACTGGTGTTGCTGCCGCCTCAAAAGGTGTTCGTTGATGTAAACGGTTCTCCGCTCCGATTCAACAGCAAATCCGCAGGTGGAAGTGGTCGCCGGAAGATTTCAGTCGTCGATTGGGACGGTGATGGAAACCTCGACATTCTGCTCAACTCCGCAAATGCGGACCTGTATCGTGGAATCGGGCGGGTTGATGGGCAGTGGCGGTTCGAGCATGTTGGCCCGCTCGCCACCAGAAACATTGAAGGTCACGATGTCAGCCCGACGGTGGTGGACTTCAACGGGGATTCGATTCCAGATTTTCTGGGGGGAGCTGAAGACGGGCGTTTCTACCTGCTGATGAATCCTCGTCACTCGAAGAAATAAGTCGGAGCTAGCTGGGGGGTAAGGTGGATTGGTCCACTCGACGATGACCGTCCTGAACCAGTACACTACGCGGCGTGTCAGATATCCACTGAGGGATGATATGTCTACTGTTGTCAAAATGAGAAAAGAGGACCTGCCTGAAGGGGAAGTCCTCTGCTCATACTGCTCTGCCAAGTGTTGCCGCTACTTCGCATTCCCGATTGAGAAGCCAAAAACTCGAGAAGATTTTGGTCATTTGCGATGGTACATGTTTCACGGTCGGGTCGCGGTTTTTGTGGAAGACAGCGTCTGGTATCTGATGGTCTACGCTGACTGCAAACATTTGCGGACTGACAACCTGTGCGGGATCTATGAAGATCGACCGCATATCTGTCGTTCGTATTCCACCGACAACTGCGAATACGATGACGATGCTGTCTACGACAAATACTTTGAAACACCGGAGCAATTGTGGGAGTATGCCCTCGCGATTCTGCCTCCGGAGAACCCCCGATATTTTTCGGTTGATCCCGTTGTTGCAAGCAGCGTGAATCTGCCTGTCATTGGTTAGCCTGTCCCTGATCAGGTGTGGACTGAGTCGCTGTCAGGTGCAGGTGACTTCCTGTGTGACTGATCGGTCTGTCGAAATTCAGGGATCTGACTGAGCGCTGTTTGCTCACCCGTCGAGTTCATTGGTCGCCGTTGTTTCGAGACAGCGGTGATCTTGTCCTCCCCAGTTACAAATCACGTCGAAGTCTTCTCCAGAACTGTTTCAGCCGTGTCCTCAGAACTCATCAAACCACAGACGCTCAAAGGTTTCCGCGACTACATGCCAGAGGCAATGTTAGCCAGGGAACATCTGATGGAAATTGCCCGACGCGTCTATCGCAGTTACGGGTTTGTACCCATCGACACACCTGCCCTGGAGTATGCAGAAATCCTGCTCGGCAAAGGGGGCGAGGAATCTGATAAACAGCTCTTTCGCTTCATCGATCAAGGTGATCGCGATGTTGCGATGCGTTTTGATCTGACGGTTCCGTTTGCTCGATTTGCGGCACAGAACATCGGCGTCCTGGGGACCCCGTTCAAGCGCTATCATATCGGAACAGTCTGGCGTGCCGAGAAGCCTCAGAAGGGGCGATATCGTGAATTCATGCAGTGCGACTTCGATTCGATTGGCACTGAAGCGAATGCATCCGATATTGAAACTCTGATGGTCATTCACGACCTGATGGAAGCACTTGGCTTCTCGAACTTCACCGTTCGGGTCAATCATCGTCAGATGTTGAATGGCCTGCTCGATAAGCTCGGCCTTCTTGAAAAGTCGACCGGCGTGCTGCGTGCCCTCGACAAGTTGCCAAAGATTGGACACGCCAAGGTCATTGATGAGATGACACAGGCGGTCGGGATCACGGAATCGGCTGCCCAGAAGGTTCTGGAGTTCGCTGGCCTTTCAGGAACTCCTCTCGCAATACTGGATGAAGTTGAAAAACTGATTGCTGGGAACGAACGGGGAGAAGAAGGGGTTGCCAAGCTGCGAGAGCTGTTCTCTGTCTGTAAGCAGTCAGGGATCAATGAAGAACGTCTCGCGTTGGACGTTTCGATCGCTCGCGGTCTTGATTACTACACCGGAACCATTTACGAGACATTCCTTGGGGAGTTGCCGGGGATTGGAAGTGTTTGTTCCGGTGGTCGTTACGACAATCTGGCCGGAATTTTCACGAAGGAAAAGCTGCCGGGTGTCGGTGCAAGTCTCGGGTTGGATCGATTGCTGGCAGCGATGGAAGAACTGGGACTCATTCAAAGTGGCACGCAGAACTGCCAGGTCATGATTGCCATGTTCGATGAGACTCGTCTTGGCGATTACATGCGCATGAGCCGACAGCTGCGGCGATCCGGAGTCTCTGCTGAGGTTTATCCTCTCGCCAGAAAGCTGCAAAAGCAGTTGCAATACGCCAATCGCAAGCATTTCCGAGCTGCAGTGATTGCAGGGTCTCAGGAGTTTGAGCGAGGAGTCTGGACCGTCAAGGATCTGGAAAAGGGCGAGCAGACCGAAGTGGTCGACAGCGATCTGCCAGCATTTTTGCATCGTTTGCTGAGCAATTAGGACGATTCTGTCAGAAGGCCAGTCACAAATATCTTCCCAGTCGAATTGATGTTTGGAGAATTAGTGGGGACATTTCGCGGTGTTCATTGTGTACAACAATGAGCATTGTTGCGAAAATCAGGCGATCAATGACTTAATGCGTGCTCGCTGCAGACTTTGCAGGGGACACGCTGAACCTGTGAGCTGACTCGACATGACCTTCGTGGTGGGGACTCGTCCCCTCCGTTCCGGGTGGTGTCGATGTCGCAGCTCAAACTGGTAATTGTTCGCAAATTGGCCCATCCCTATGTCTCACGTGACTGCCGCGACCACCCCGCCGAATGAAAGCTCCTCCTCCGTTCGCAGCAATGAACGGTGCTATCAAATTTTGCGGAAGATGTTGATTTGTGCACAGATCCCTCCCGGAACCAGACTGGGGGAGGTCGAGTGGTCTGAGCGATTGAAAGTGCAACGGGCCGCCTTGCGTGAAGCAATGGTGCTGCTGGTTCACGACGGCCTGTTGATGCGGCGCGACAGCGGTGGCTTCTTCACCCCGCGATTAGAAGAGATTGATATCGAGCATGTGATGAATGCTCGGGCAGTTCTCGAACTGGGGGCATTGAAAATCACCTGCGGTCGTAACCTGAAGGATATCCATTATCAGCCGGTCGTGGATATTTGCAGGGTTCAACAGCAATGCCATGAAGCCGGAATGATTTCCGGGTTCTGCGAAGCGGATTTTCTGTTTCATCAGAAGCTGCTGGAGCTCTCAGGGAACCCTGTTCTGATCAAGATGTTCTCGCACTCCGCTCAATTGATTTATGTCGTGACGCCGCAGACAGACGATGTCCAGCGCACTTCAGAATCTCAGACGATTGCTGAACATCTGGAAATTCTGGGGCACGTCCGGGAGAAGCGGCTCTCTGAAGCGATCGACCTCCTGGAAACTCATTTGATGAAGGCCAAGAAGACGATGCTGTCGTTGTTAACGTAGCAAGCGTCGTTGTGTCCCTCTGCTGAGTCTTTGAAGTGCTGTGTCGTTAAGACACATTGACTGGTGCGGTTCTGGATCGACCATTTGCGGTGCATGTTTACGAGCGCAAGTATGAGTGCGTTTGCATTCTACCGGTTCAGATTCGCGACCATGTCTGTCACTGAATGCTGATTTGACTGGAAACAAGTTCGATTATCTCAAACGTTCAAGGCTGAGCTGTACGATGAATCCGGAACGCATTTCGCTTGGTGAAGGCAACACTCCACTGGTTCGCTCGCGCCGCATTGGACCAGCATTAGGACTTAGTCGGCTTTACTTTAAGTTGGAATCTCTTAACCCGACGGGGTCTTATAAGGACCGATTCGCCGCTGCTGCCATCAATGACATGGTTCGCGATGGCGTGAAGAAGATGGTCGGTTCGTCCAGTGGGAATGCCGGTTCGTCAGTCGCTGCGTTCTGTGCTGCCACTGGCATTGAATGTCAGATAGCCGTTGTTCAGGACGCCCCGGAAGGCAAGTTGAAACAGATGCTCGCGTATGGAGCGAAGCTCTGGAAAATTCATGATTTCGGACTCGATGCAAAAGTCACGGCGGATGTTCTCGCTCACTTGTGTGAATTGGGGCAGCGACCGGATTGTCGGTTGCAGGTGTCGGCTTACAAACACAGTCCAGTGGGAATGGCAGGCGTTGAATCCTTAGGCCATGAACTGACTGAGCAGGCGAAGGAACTGGGAAGTGAAATCGATCACGTCTTTTCCTGCGCCGGGAGCGGTGGCTTGATTGTCGCTCTTGTGAAAGGGTTTGAGACGATGCTGGCGAATCAGCGTCTGGAACGATTGCCGAAAGTCCATTGCGTTCAGCCGTTTGGAAACGACACGATTGCAGGCCCGCTTCGTAATGGGGAGTCAAATGCACGCTCTTGCTCACGTGCATTGACACGTATTTCAGGGTTACAGGTTCCGAATCTGATTGACGGTGAAGCCGCGTTCGCAGCGTGTCGACGAGTCGCAGGAACCGGGTTCCTTGTTGAAGATGACGAGACTTTTGAACTGCAGGGGCGACTTGCGCGAGAAGAAGGAATTTTCTGCGAACCAGCAGCGGCGGTGGCACTGGCCGGAGCAATCAGAGCATTGCGTGAAGGGACCGTTTCACCTGACGACATGATCGTCTGTCTGGTGACGGGGGCTGGCTTCAAAGATCCTGCGTCGATCGATCGAATGCTGGTAAATTCGAGCTGCTCGACTGTGTCATTTCGCGAATTTCAAGATCTGACATAGTGATTCACTTCAAGGAAAGCTCGACGCCGATTTCAGTTCCTTTCACTTTAAGTGAGCTCATGGCTTCTTCAGAAATCCATCTCGATTTGAACCTGTGTCGGGAACGGCAGCAGCGACTCGCCAGTGTGCTTGTCGAGCGCAACCTTGAGATGGCCGTTCTGGTGCGTGCCGAGCATGTTCAGTACTTCACAGCCTTTCGCCCTGCCCCGGTTCATCAGGCCGTTGTCGTCATTGATCGCGATGGCCGAACGACTCTGGCGGCTCCGAACAAGATTCCGGATTGGGTTGCCGCTGATGACGTGCGTCCATTTGAAGCTCAATGGTGTTGTACGCTGCGGCAGGATCAACTCACCGCGGCGATGGCTGTCCTTGCTGATACCCTGACGCCCTCCGGAAGCGTGTCTCAGATCGGAGTCGAAGGCTCGACCTCCCCTGCACTTCACCTGCGGGGAGATGAAGGTCAACGAATGGGAGCGAATCGTTCCGGCATGGTGGACATTGAACCATCCCTTTGGACTCTTCGTCGCAAGAAGGATGCTGATGAACTGTCGCTGATTCGCAAGGCGATCGATTGCACTGAAGCGATGTATGCAACAGCAAGAGAAATCATTGAACCTGGCATCACCGAACTCGAAGTCTATAACCAGTTGCATGCGACTGCCGTGTATGTCGCAGGGGAGCCACTGACTGGATTCGGGAATGATTTCCAGTCGAACTCGCCTGGCGGTAGCCCACGGAATCGGCCAGCTGAGTCCGGTGAGTTGTTCATTCTTGATCTTGGTCCGGCGTATCGTGGCTATTACGCTGACAATTGCCGTACGATCGCAGTGAATCGGCAGCCATCCGAAGAGCAAATGAAAGTCTGGACCGCAGTTGTCGGCGTTCTGGATTTTGTAGAGCAGACCGTGAAGCCGGGTGTGTCGGCAAAGTCACTCTTTCTTGAAGCGAAGCGAATGCTGGATGATGTGGTCCCCTGCGGCTTCTTCCATCATCTCGGGCACGGAATCGGCCTCTTCCCGCACGAAACCCCGCACTTGAATGAGAACTGGAACGACTGCTTTGAAGTCGGTGATGTGTTCACGGCCGAACCAGGCGTGTACTCTCCTGCCCTGCGTGCAGGAATGCGGCTTGAACAGGACTATCTGGTGACGGAGTCAGGTGTGGAACTGCTGACTTCATTCACTCTCGATCTGGCGTGAAACTGCGTCGCTAAGCCGTCACGCAGCGTTGTCTGAACGAAAACGTGCGAGGCGATCTGACAGCGTTAGCGGTTGTGTCATGATTTGTTAGAATGGAGCACGTGATACGAGTGTCATCGACACCGACAAGAGTCCCCATGTGCTGTGGGCTCCATACGAAATGAAGTGACGGAGTCGTATGCTGCTCCGGTCGACCTCGTATTGGAAACATTGGTTCCAGGCTTTGTGAACAGGGTCGCAATACGCCTCGTTTGCACCGTCCTTGGGACATTCTCGCCGCGATAAGTTACTGGAAATTACAGATGAGCGCTTTGCCCCCATGTCCCGAATGTAAGTCAGAATACACCTACGAAGATCGCGGTCTGTACGTCTGCCCGGAATGTGCTCATGAGTGGCAGCCCATCGCTGTCGAGGCCAGTGAAGCGGAAAGAGTATGGAAGGACGCCAACGGCAATCTTCTGAACAACGGCGATACAGTCTTAGTGATCAAAGATCTCAAAGTGAAAGGGGCATCTTCGGTCTTGAAGGCGGGGACGAAGGTCAAGAATATTCGCCTGACAGAAGGTGACCACGACATCGATTGCAAAATCGACGGATTTGGCCAAATGCAATTGAAATCAGAGTTCGTCAAGAAGGCTTGAGGCGTTTCGCCTGTTGCCGCTTGTCAGTGACCGCTTGATGGGCTGTGCAGAATAGAAGCTGAACGCAATCCGTTCTTGGATGATGAAACCGGCTCCCCTAATCTTGCAAACAACCTCTTCGCAAAGATCTTTGCGAAGAGGTAATTTCAAGCCGCTGTCGTCAACGGTGTCGGTGAATGCGAACGCCGGACTTGGCGTTGATTTCATCGAGAAAATTGGTTTCGATCCTGAGCCGTGATAGTGTGACTATGGTTTCACTTCAGGCTTCACTTCAGGTTTTGCTGGGTCGACTTTTTTGATTTCGTCGATGGCCTTCTTGCCTTCCTTTACGATCTCATCCGTCTTTTCTTTGGCTTTCTGTTCCAGCTTCTCAGCCTTCATTTCGACGTCTTTTCTCACTTCCTCGCTCGTCTTGGCAGCTTTTTCGGCCTCTTTCTTCACACTTTCGGCTGTCTTCTCAATTTGATGTTTTGTCTTTTCAGCAGCCTTCTCTGTTGCTTCCTTCGCATCGTGCGCTGTTTCCGAGATAGACTTTCGGACTTCATGAGTCTTCCGGTCTGCCGACTCAACACATCCGCTTAGTCCTACAGCGACCAACGGAAGCGCACCGCCCAACAGAAGCCCTGCAATATGGAATGTCTTCATTGGTTCTTTCCTCGAAACATTTGGATTGATGCCGCACATCTTTGGCGTCTAGACCAACTCGGCCTGATATGTGCCTTCGCTGTCGCGTTCTCTCTCGAAATGATTTGATGGGCGCCTGTGACGGTGGAAACCATTGTCAGGTCCACCCATCCTGCAGCCTGACCTCAGGAGAAACCCCTCCCATGAGGTGATCTCTCACCTTGCTGTCGCGACAATGACACATCGTATTTATGAGAATCGAGCGAATGATGTACCAATCCGCTTTCCGGGAGGGTCCGTTCCAAGGCAAACTCGACCCAAAAGTCTTGTAACATCTTTTTTCGGAAACAGATCGGGCAGAAATTCACTTCCTGCAGGCAGGGTAAGGATGCCATCAGGGTTTCCCTTCGCCCCCCGGTGTGTGATGCCCCACCCGCCACAGCGATTCCCGCCGAACCATTATTTGTCCTGATCTGTTGTTCAGTGTTGCAAGGACACAAGTCGATCGGGGATTGCTTGCCTCAAAAGCCAATGCATCGAGCAAATTTCCTTCAAGACCGACGAAGATCGCCGGGAGCTCTTTGCTATCGGAAATTCTCCACGACTAAAGCGGAAAGCGACGCCGCAGATAGGGACACAACCGGTTTATTGGAATAGGATTACGAAGGAACTGAATCTTCGAATCATCCGACTGCAAGCGGATAGATTCGCTCTCTGCAGAACCTTTTTTGAACTCGGGAATTCGCATCCAAAAGCCGCTTGAAAAAAAGACGTCCAATCTCCATACTCCGCTCTCCCACCGGTAGATCGAATTTTGACGATCGAACGGCCGGGAAGCTGATTGCATCCGTAGCTCAATTGGATAGAGCACCGGTCTTCGGAACCGGGGGTTAGAGGTTCGAGCCCTCTCGGGTGCACTTTCTTAAAGCGAATTAAGCAAAGACTTTAACTTCGAAATCTCCTCTGCAGACAGCTGAGGAGATTTTTTTGTTCCCCCACCTATCCCCCCGTCTATCGGGGAGTCTACGGCGGAATTCAACTTCTCAGCGACTTCCGTTGCCGCCGCTTGCGCCGAGCGAATCGCACCGTAATGCTTTTCTGTCGTCGCAAAATCTTTGTGCCGCATGATCACTTTGAGCGACTCTGCCGAGATCCCGGCGTTGATGAGACGCTGGGCACAGAGCCACGCCGCAGATCGTGAGCACTGGCAAACTTTTCACGGGTTTGCGTCCTTGCATCCGCTTTCCGGACAACGATTCCGGCCTCCTTCCCGATCATCCCCACGATCCGACTCGCCCGTTCTTTGGTGAGACGGGCTTTGGAACGGATGGCATGATAGGAATGCCGTACCTGAGATTGTTGCTGGATCACAGCGATGTCATCCGCAGGGATACCACCAGCCCGTGACTGAAACTCCGTCGGGCGTTTAATCCCGGCGTCCTTAAGCCACTTGCGGACCGACGCATCAGTCACACGACACGCTTCAGCAATGGCAACATTGCTATAAGAATCCGCGAGACGACGTAGAAGTCCATCACTAGGGCGATACCACCTCTCACGAGATTGAATCGAATAGTGAATTCCTCCCACACTAACGACCCAACCGGTTCGCTCTGCTTCCGGAATGGATCCCAGAAGTGTCACGAGTCCAGGCAGCATCGGGATTTCCTGCAAGCGTCCATTCTTCTGGCTCGAAGGAATCAGGATGGTGGGATGTTGTCCTGGTCGCGTCGGCCACACCGGATGAATGTGCCGTTCGTCCTCCCAGGAGAAATCGAGCAGATCCGCAATACGGAACCCGCTCTCCCAGAGCACGCGTAACACAAACTGCCAGTCAGCCGCTGCTGTCTCCCCCACCACGCGAGGAGTGACGTCCAGCATCCGGTCGAATTCCTCACCGGTGACGGGGCGTCCCTTCATGACTTCGTCGACCTCCAGCATCTTCACGGGGGGCATCTTGTCGATCCATTCCCGCTCATAGCAGAATCGCACAAACGTCATGATGGCTTTCATCATGCTGTTGACCGTGTTGGGCGATCGAACTTCATACCGGCCCTCATCACCAGCCAGCAGCCGGTCTTGAAGGTAATCCAGCATGTCGAGCGTCAACACGTCACGCACGTTCAAGCCTTCCGTCATTCCCCGCTCTGCCCGATACGCTTCAAACACCCGTTCCGCGATGTTGAGTCGCGAGAGGGCGTGCACCAGCGAACTTGCTCGAATTCGCGTTCTCCGGTGTTCTGCGTACCGTTCGTAGCATTCCTGCCAGGACTTCCCCGCCGGGATCGCTTCCGACTGAGGGGCGATCGACTGCGGAACGTAGCCCATGGCGATGGCCTGTCGTTCGGTAATCGCTCCCCCGGATCGAACATACTCCCCATTGAGAAGTCGTTCCTGACATTCGCGGAGGACCTTCCGGGCCTCCCGTCGCTCGCGTGTCCCGCAATTCTTACGAATTCGCGTTCTCAGGATCGGACAGAAAAACTTGAGCACATACCCGTTCTTGTCTGCTTTCGTCAGCGGTCGATTCGGGTAAAGCTGCACATTGCCAATTTCCGGGAGTCTTCCCATGGCTAATCTCCTTTCAGACTGATTGTGTTGTTCACCTTCCTTTCTGAATGCGTGCTGAGATGCTGAATGAGGTCCTTCCCTGTCACCCAGCGGGTGTGACCCACGCTGGTGTAAGGGAGCCCCTCGCTCAACAGTTTATCCCAAACCTTCTGAGAAATCCCCAGTCGTTCGAGAACGGTCCGTTTACTGTAGGCTTCGTCGGCGTGAATGACGCCGGTGGGGATGCGTGACATCGTGTTCCGGCTCCGCTTAAAAAGGTTCATCGGTTGAAGTGGAATCAGGTGAGGACGTGCCGAGTGTTTCCCCGGTAACGTTGGCGCCGAACGGGAAGTCCATGGCGTCCTGCAACGTGTTCTTACTGCGACATTTCTTCAGGGACTTGGCTGCAATCTCCTCATCCGTGATGTCGTTCGCCTCCAGCAGAGTGACGAGTTGCTCAGCGAGTTCCTGACGACTTGCGATCAGCGCTCCCCGATTTGCCGCCGCAGACAGAACGCACCCCACAGCCATGTTTGTGGCCTTACCAGAAGCCATCCCGCCCCGATCGAGACGTTTGACCGGCTCCGTAGGCGTCTCAATGCGATCCCGGAACGTTGCGACGACTTTGGCCCATTCTGGATGGCGCGGGATGCGAGACTGATGGTTGTTCTTCTGGTCGACTGGTCCCGCCGTAAACACGAAACGCGGTCGCTTCTGCACTTCCGTGAACAGATGCAGGATAGACGGCACCATCAAGAGTGTGTCTTCCGTCGAATTCAACACATGCTCTCGCAACCAGGGGCGGCGGATCTGGTATTCAATCCGCGTCGCCGAAGTCGGCAGACTGCCTCCCCACCGGGCCTGCATCGCGAGTTGATAGTCTTCCGGGCGTTTCTTGACTTCCTCCAATTTGTCATAGACCTGCAGCCGCCAGGTTCCCGACGCACCGACGGAGAAGCCGGAGAACTTCCGTCCGGTCGTTTTGCGTTCCTGCTGTTCGGTTGCCGTCGTGATGTAATGGTCCGAGCGGAACGCATCCCGAATCCAATCCTCGACGGAGAGATTCGGAACGTCCAGGCAAAGATCCAGACGCCGAATCCAGGAGTCATACACATGACCTCCGAGTGAGTCCATGATCGCATAGGCCAGCGTGCGCGATTTCAAGCCGCCATAGAGCACACAGGCTTCCCCGGTGATCTTCAGGTAGAAGTTGGCGTGTTGTCGGTTGTCGGATTCGCGAGCCGAGAAGGCGAGCGTGATCCCGGGAATCTCGATCCGGTATTCCAACCGCTCCTGTCGCCCTGTCCCGATCCCACGAGGGGAGACCAGGACATCCTGATTCGCCAGCAAATAGGGATGCGGCTGATGGAGTGACTTGGCGTCTTCCTGAATGCGGTCGAGGAGGAAGAGCTCGCCATCACTGATCTCACGGTTCCAGGCGACCAGCCCCGACTCTTCAATCCAGTCAAATGCGGCCACTGCTCCCTGATAGAGGTCAGGGGATTCAACAGGACCGGAATAGCCGTCGGAGTTCAGCAGTAACCGATTGTAGCTATGTCGAATGCCGTCCTGAATGGTGATGGAGGGAGGAGAGGATTGGCTATTCAGCAGGTGCGTGTTACTAGGCCTCGCACCTGCTGCGGCTTCGCCGACGGCAGCAGAGCGGCCCGCTGCGTTCGCCTCGCTCACTCGCTCGGGCGATCCGCTGCGGGCCGCGACCTCTGCAATCAACCGTTTTTCCCAGTCCGTGGGGGGACTTGGGAACAGACTCTCTTCCCGACGCAATGGGGTTCCCATAGAATCAACGTCCTTGTTAGTAAGGACTCCGGGTGCCCCTCCGCCGGCAAGCAAAGGGGGGCACTCGAGAGTCCGGTTTTCACGTCCTTGAAACTACTTCACTGGTCGAAATCCTTTCTCAGGATTCACTTTGACGAGGTTCGGTCCTTTCACTTCGAACCATTCTTCGTGAAACGGGGCGTCTTCGAGGTCGTCGTCCCACTTTCCATAGGACTGCACCCGGATGTAATCGCGGATGTCGTCACCCTCAGAGCGTTGAAACAGGGCAATCCCTGTGCTCCCCGGTTCATTGCATTCGAACTGCTCCTGATTGTCGTATCCGCAGACACCCATCAGGAATAATTCAACTCCATTCACATGCCAGACAGGCATAAAAAACTCCTTTAGCTAACGAAAAACTTAGCTGCCTTTGAATCACCGGGGCCGCTCAACCGGTGGCTTCCATGTGGAGGCATTCCCTAAGAAATCAAAAGTCTTCCCGTACGACGCGACGTTCGGTGAAGTCGAGGAAGAGATAGACCTCCCCTTTGCCGTATTCCGAGATGTCAGGGATCGTCCTGTCCTCCTCTGACATCCAGCCATCGTCACCATACATCCGGAAATACTCTTCCTCCGAGAGTGTCTTGTAACGACCTGGCCGCCCTGCCCAGAGGCATCCCGACTGCTCCCGAATGGTGACGTGTCCGTCTGCATTGCGAACCGGTTCCCCCGGTTGCAGTTTCTCAACGGCCCAGCGGGCGACTCCCTGCATGAGCTGATTGACGCTGATTCCGTTTTGATCGGCCAGGCGTTTTAGCTGCTCTACCAAAGGCGTATCGAGCCGCAGCTCCAGGCGGGACTTCTCTCCCAGCTGGGGCGCGACAGGCTGAGGGACTGAGTTCTTCTTCGCCGCTGCTTTTTTCTTGGCCATGATCTTCTCCCGTGTTGTGTAACGGTAGTTCTACCGTCATTGTAAACGGCGTCAATACCGATTTAAGAAAGTTGATGGGATCCAAACGAACACGCCAGGCAAGTCAGCTGCGTATTAACAGCACAAAAAGAGGCCGAATCCTCGAACCTGAATGGGGATTGCCTGCGGCGCAACTTCACCAGGGAGAGGGATCTGGGCTCTCAGACTCCGCAGCGTGATCTGCTTTCGTGAGCGTGAACTCCCTGCCCGTGCCCCACTCCCCGGAGCCAGTTTTCCGGGCCCGCGACAATGGCAACCAGGACGGCCAAGCATCATCCCGCGAGGAAGTCCCCTGCCCCGACTGCCACGCTGCTCTGGGTGAGACCGTCCCGCCCTCCGGGAGAAAAATGGAGACGCAAATGGCACTCGACACCAAAGCCATCGAGTGCCACGAGTCAATGAAAACGCAACGGCATTTTTCACCCTGCGGTCATGCCGCTCTCACCTGGTCGCAATCAACTGGCTCCGGGGAGAGGGGCAATTAACATCACTCGATACAACTGATCTCATTTATCCTTTGATGGACAACTGTTAATATCTTGGACAACATAACAATGCGCATCAATAGAACGCGGGCCGAACAATGTCGAATAACTGGAATAATCTACGCAGTTGGAATGGAGATCAAAGACATGCATTTGAGGAACTCTGCTGTCAACTTGCATATGCAGAGAACGTTCCTGAACATTCTATTTTCCATCGAAAAGGAACGCCCGATGCTGGCGTTGAATGTTATTGGAAAACCCCGACTGATGATGAGTGGTGCTGGCAAGCCAAATTCTTTCTTCAAAGCTTAGGGCCCTCACAATGGCAGCAACTGACGGATTCATTTCAGTCGGCGATGGACAACCACCCCAACCTGACACGATACGTTATCTGCCTACCTCAAAATCTTCCTGACGATCGAAAGCCGAATCGTAAGAGTTCAGCGCAGAAGTGGGAGGAACGCTGTGCCGAGTGGCAAGCAAGAGCTGCCGCTGCTGGTCGAAAAATCGAAATAGTACTCTGGGATGAAACGCAGCTTGTCGAGAGAATTACGAAACCTGAGCACCAGGGCAAGCATTGGTTCTGGTTTGACTCAGAGCAACGACTGACTCACCACTGGTTTCAAGATCGACTTGACGAGGCAATTGCGAACGCAGGCGACCGTTATACCCCGAAAGCACATGTCGAACTTCCAATCGCTCAGATCTTCGATGGACTTGGCCGGAGGCCGAAATTCTTTCAACGCTTCGAGGAATTGATCGCTTCGGTGCACGAAAAGCATCGCCGACTTGATCGTGGAGCCGACAAAGGCATTCTTGCCGCCGACTATACGTTGCTTGGCGACCAGCTCTCTGACCTGTCAGTGTCTCTCCATACACTTCTGCCGAACGAATCTGGATCTGGTGCCGCGCCTTTGCCCCTCTGCCTGGAAAAAGTCAGTGACTTGGCCGAAAAGCTGGCGAGCTTGTCCGAGGACATCAGCGACAAGCTTCAAGAAATGGCCGCAAAAGTCGAAGCAAATCTGCCAGAAGCCAAACGGAAATCTTTTTACCGAAATGAGGAGGTCGAGAACCTTCGAGGTGCCTCATACCGACTTCGTGAGATGCGCGCTGTGCTATACGATATCTCCGGATTCGCGGATACCGACGAATCTCGCCTCGCGAATATTCCAGCATTACTACTGACCGGCCACGCTGGTCTCGGGAAAACGCACTTACTTTGCGACATCGCAGAGCGCGGACTGCTGCAAGGTCAACCGCATCTTCTGCTTCATGGTGCTCATTTCAACGATAATGAACCTTTGCAGCAGATCGTGAATCAGCTTGGCTTGAACTGTACCGTGGAGCAGTTTCTGGGAGGCTTAACCGCTGCTGCTCAGGCGTATAAGAGCCGAGTTCTCATCTTCATTGATGCGATCAACGAGGGCTCCGGAAATGGCTTGTGGAAAAAACACCTACTAGGATTTCTCGCTAGGCTTCGCAATTACCCATGGATTGGCGTTTGTTTAAGCGTTCGCACAACCTATGAGGATCTGGTGGTCCCGAAGCCGATTCCCGAGGGTATTCTGATAGAGGTAGAGCATCGCGGGTTTGAAGAGAATGAAGCTGAGGCGGTGCATCGCTTTTTCACCGAATATGGGATTGCCCCCACATTTCCACTACTCTCTCCTGAGTTCTCAAGACCGCTGTTTCTAAAACTCTTCTGTTCTGCCATTAAGAACATTGGTCTTAACCAGGTGCCGCCAAGAATACGCGGCATTTCAGCGCTACTGGAGTTATTCCTTGATTCCGTGAACCAGAAGCTCTCAGCACCACAATGCCTCGACTTCAATAAGCATGACCGCATAGTTCATAGAGCTGTTGAGAAACTCTGCGTAGAATTCGCAACTTCAGAGAACGAGTTCGTCCAGAGAGCGAAAGCCGAGGCTTGCGTCAACTCAGTTCTCCCAGCAAGTGGCCACTCAAAGAGCCTGTTTGCACACTTGGAACATGAGGGTGTGATCAGCGTCGACCGCTGGCGAACGGCAGAGGGCTTTCAGGAAGTCGTCCATTTCGCATATCAACGGTTCACTGATCATCTGGTTTCTAAATACCTGCTCGATCAATACCTAGATAGCAAGAATCCGGCTCGATCCTTCAAAAAGCAGGGGAAAATTGGACGTCTATTTAAATGTGAAGCAGATGGTAGGAGGTGGAGCGGCCTTCTTGAAGCAATGAGTGTGCAACTCCCTGAACGCACAGGGAAGGAATTCTTCGAACTTGTACCACATCTTTCGGGAACTTCGGTCGTCCGTCAGGCGTTTGTTGAAAGTTTTGCTTGGCGCGACAAGAAGGCTTTTTCGGCGGAATCGAATAAGTACATCAATAATGTTGTACTGAGACATTACGACACCAGATACGAATTCTGGAATGCGCTATTGATGATCGCTGCTATTCCTGATCACGCCTATAACGCAGATTGGCTCCATAAGATTCTCATGGGATATTCTCTTCCTGATCGAGATGCTTGGTGGTCAATTTTTCTTCACAACCAATGGGGAGAAGTCGGCCCAGTTATTCGGCTGATCGACTGGGCTTGGGCCGACTCGAACAAGAATTGCTTCTCGGATGAGGTCATCCGGCTCGGGGGAACTGCGCTTGCTTGGTTCCTAACGTCATCGAATCGGTTTCTTCGAGATCGGGCCACGAAAGCAATGGTTCGACTGCTGGAAAATCGCATCTCGGTCGTTGCTCGCCTACTTGAAGATTTTGCTGATGTAGACGATCCATACGTAAAAGAAAGGCTTTTTGCAGTAGCCTACGGCGTATCGATGAGGTGTTCTGACGGTACCGCAGTTGGGATGTTGGCGGAACGGGTCTATGATCGCGTCTTCCGAAACAGGAAGAATATTCCTGTTCATGTCCGAACTCGAGATTACGCGAGGGGAGTTGTAGAACGAGGGCTGGTGCTCAATCCTACTTTACCAGTCGATGTCAAGAAAATTCGACCGCCCTATGGAACTCCTTGGCCGAAAAAGAAACCTAAGACCGAATCGGCACTTCGCCGACGAATGGCGACAAAGACGCCGAGCAATGCAAATCAGGCAATAGAACATCTCGTCGGGTCTATCACGTCGGATTTTGAGGACTTCTGCAAGTATATCATTAGTAGTTTTTCTGAATGGTCTAATGTCCCGCTCGGACAAGATCAGCACCCTACTCGTAGAGAAAGGTTTGAAGCCTACCGGAAGTCGTTGACGAATCGTCAGAGGGCTGCCTTGGACGCATTCACCGATCTTAAAACGTCCGACGCAGAACGTTCGGGCCGCGTTCTGAAGCGTGAGATTTCACCTGAAGACCGGAAGCGGCTTGGTGAGCTAGCAGAAGAGGAGTTTCGGAAGTGCCTACGAAAGGGATCAAAGAAGGCGCGACTCTTCGAAGCGGAGGCGCTGCCGTACATTGAAAATCCATACGGCGTCGATCGAAGCTTTGATGCCGACTTTGCAACCAAATGGATACTTCAACGCGTAGTAGAGATTGGTTGGACCGCTGAGCGATTCGGCCAATTTGATCAGCGTGTCAATAGCTACCAGTATGACGGACGTTCAGCCCACAAAGCGGAGCGGATTGGGAAAAAGTATCAGTGGATCGCCTACTGCGAACTGTTAGCTCGCATTGCCGACAACTTTCAAATGAGGTGGGCTGTGGATGACGAGGACGGCTTCCAATTTCAGGGGCCTTGGGAACTGTCCCATGGGCGCGACATCGACCCATCAATGCTGTTGACTTCGGTAGAGCGAGATAATTGGAGGCCATCAAGTCCTTGCTGGTGGTTTCCGTTTTCTCCGATGCAATGGGAGGGCGGCACAAATCACCTTAAATGGCTAAAGGATCAAAGAGATCTGCCAGATCCTAAAGCACTGATTCAAGTGGGACGAGATCGCAACGCGACTCAGTGGTTGAACCTTAATGGTTACTACGTCTGGGAAGAGCCAGCGCCAGTCAAGGAAGATCGCTTCTCAACAGAAAGAAGACAACTCACGTACTGTCTAAGGTCATTTCTAGTTCGAAGGAAGCGATCGAAAGCGTTTTTTGACTGGCTCTCGGAAGTAAATCTCTATGGACCATTGCTCGATTATCCATCCTCCGAGTACCGACTCTTCCTTGGCGAATTTTATTGGTCATATGCTTACCAGTCGCAAGACAATGAGTACCATGGTCGCGACGGATGGACGAAAGGACGATTAGATAGGATGCCGAGTGAGATTGCCTGTACCGTCGAGCGTTACCTTCGGGAGTCCAGTACGGAAGACTGCTCTGTTGACGATACGGTATTAATAGATCTGCCTTGTAAGCAAATCGTTGAAGGGATGGGGCTGTCCTGGGGAGGAAAGAACAGTGAGTATGTTGACCGGTTGGGGCATGTAATCGCGTTTGATCCATCAGTCACCGAGCGGGGCCCCGAGGCATTATTGATCCATCGCAACAAGTTCTTGGAATATCTGCAAGATGAAGGGCTCGAGGTCTTCTGGACGATAAGTGGCGAAAAACATCGCATTGGAGGATCGCATCGCCATGAAGACTATTTGGGGCATATGGAAATCGGTGGCTACTATCGAATTGTCGATGGCGAAATTTGTGGTCAAATTCACTCAAAATTCAAGTCTCCATCCAATCGAAGCTGACAAAACAGTAGGACTTTCAGTCAATCTGATTCTGGAAATTGTTGTTCGGATGGGACCGGGAGTACGGAGCCAATTCTTAGGCGATGCTGGCTATCATACGAGTAGCTGGTATTGTCTGAACTAGTCATGCTGAAAAATGTTCTGCACGTTCAACACACCTCTCTATACACCTGCGAACTAGGAGGCAATCGCAAAGTCCACAGTCGCGAATCCGCATCTGGGGTCCAGATACGGACGCGCTGATTTCCCTGCAGTGCATTTGCCATCTCCATATTTCAGCACAAAGTTTTGGCTCGGGTTGTATCCCGCCACTCGGTCGAATAAGTGACAACTTGAATATCGACCTCTGCCGCGAAGTCAACGCGATTGCTCCCCTCAACACTCACCCCACAAATTAGGATCTTCTGCATCCGAGCAACACATTAGCCAAGCATTGCTAAAACGAAAGCCCGGTAAAAACCGGGCTTTCGACAGCATCTGCAACGCATCAGAAAAGGACTTTTAGACTTCGGAACCGGGGGTTAGAGGTTCGAGCCCTCTCGGGTGCACTCCACCGATCATTCGCCCGACCATCGTGTCGGGCGATGTCGTTTATTGGCTGGCCTTATCCAAGTCCTTCTTTCGACTTGGATGTCAGATCCTCGCTTCCCGTATTTGATTGGAAGAATAGAGCCCCCCTGCTGTAAGCCGAATACGATGCGAAAGCTGCGCATCGGTTCTGCCGGGAGGATTGGCAGGTGGAGAGTTTTATCAAGCCGCTGGTGCTTTGTGCTGGTGAAGCAGATCAATCATTCGACGCTCTCGCGTGATACATGAGAGCTGTCTGTTTGTGAAAGCCGCAGCCTGGAATTGGTCTACGCCCTGCGACGTTCGGCTAAACTCGACCAAAGTCGATGACTTTCATAAGAGCAAAATTAGCTTAGGGTGTCGGCGTATGGAGTTTCTCGTCGAGGTTGATGATCGGTTGTTAGCTTACCATCAGGGTTCCTTCGTAGATCCGGTCCAGATCGATCATGAGTTCAGTCACGATTGAGAATGAAAGCACCAGCAAGACCGTCAACGCAAACAAGAACCATGACGGAGGCGTGTCGTACCAAGTCTTCAAGAGCATGGAACACCCCCGACAGGATTGCATCGCCGAACTCAATGGAATTCAACTTCGCCGGACATCACCAACGACTCCCTGCCTGTATGTCGTCGAATAGAGCCAGCTGGTCCTGAAGGGATTGGCTACCGCAGTACTGGCAACTTGAACGAATGCAGATTGGGTGATGTCTCATTTTCCAATCTATCCGGCGTTTGAGCATTGTCACTGGTTCATCATCCCATCTGCGCTGACGTTTCGGGGCTATTGTCGCCGCTTTTGCTCGTCGTCCTGATTTGCGATTTGCATGACGGCACATATTCCGGTGGAAACGACGGCAATTTGCAGGATTGGCTTCTCTGATTTGAAGCAGACGTAAACCACTATTTAGATGATGTTTAAGGTGAAGATCGCTGTTGAGGGTGACGCTCATGTCGGAAATCTTTTGCTTCGCCACTTGCGATTCGGGCCCTGATGAGATATTAAATTGGCTGAACATTGAGACTGAGTCTCAGTTTCCTCTTGGCTAAGCCAGCCCACCGAGATCTTTCAGGCAGGCCGCGATGCTGAGGTGATGCTGTCAGACGTGAGAGACCCCTGCGGATTCAGTTCGCACGGGAATCCCCCTTTAGGAAGTTCGTCCTTCCAAACGCATCATCAGAACGCAGCCCGATCCGTCGACGCAGAGCAAATGCTCGCGGCCCTTCAATACTCATTGGCTTGAAGGAAAAGCCGATCGAACCGCCTGTTGGGCCCAATCTGATTTGCGTCCTGGACGACACCCAGAAGTAGACACGCTTCCCCCAGAACTCCATTGGTGACCACGCCTGCCGTTGATTATTTCAACGAGTAAAGAGTCACCCTCACGCGTCTCATCTCAATTCGTTTGCAAGTGAATGACACATCAAACAAATTGACAGGAGTGAGGATATGAGAATTTCGACTCTGAATCGTCGGGCCAGACAGTCATTACAGCAAAACAAGATAGCTCGTAGTGGGTTCACTTTGATCGAACTGCTGGTTGTGATTGCAATCATCGCAATCCTGATTGCCCTGCTTCTTCCAGCCGTGCAACAAGCCAGAGAAGCGGCTCGACGCAGTCAGTGCAAGAACAATATGAAACAGATTGGACTCGCGATCCATATGTTCCATGACACACACCTGCACTTCCCTGCGTCGATCAAGAACTATGATGAGGTTGAGATTGAGAATGCCGCCGCTGCTTCACGGGCTCCAGTCGCTTCGCACAACACAGGGTTCATTCCACTGTTTCCATACCTTGAAGACGATGCTGTCGCACGTCGCTGGGATCCGAAACTTGCACGCAACAGCGCTGTCGATACAGACGGCGACGGGTACTCAAATGCGACACTTCAGAAGCTCATGATTGACACCCTGCTCTGCCCCACCATGGCTATGCCCAGCGGACCACTTGGAGGAACAGAAGAACGTGCGCCATGTAGCTATATTTTCAGTTCAGGCACAATTGATTCTGGAAATTATGCTTATCCACCGACTCCGGAACCTGCCTTTGATGGGGCAATCACACCAGTGAAACTGGTTGCCGCGGGCACAACTAACAACAGCCCTAATAAACAGTATCGTAAGATTGCAGATATCACAGACGGGACATCTAACACCTTTGGACTCGGCGAAACGGATTTCTCACCAACAGGGATTCCATCCACTTCGATGGGAGCAGTCTGGTCATATGGATACATGTATTCTGCCGGGAACACATTACATGCCTTCAACGTCCATAACCACACATCCGCACCGATCGGCGCATTTCGCAGTGAACACCCAGGTGGAGCTCACTTCCTGATGATGGATGGTTCAGTTCACTTCTTCGCACAGAATATCGACAACACTCTTTATCGAAATCTGTCGACTCGCGCCGGGAGCGAGATTGTGAACTGGTGATCTCGATCTTGGTCAGATTCCGAACGACAGCCGCAGATCAGGTCTTACGAAGCTAGTTAAGCTTTGCCTGGTACTTGAGGATTTCACCGCTCCTGCAGACTTCCTTTCAGGAGCGGTGAGCCATTCTTGTTCGCTAAAAAATCAACGATCGAATTGTTTCGTTGGCTAAATTGAGGAGTCGCGTCGGTGCTACATTTGACGCTCAGACTTTGCCTGATTGCATTGCTTGCATGGCAAATCGGGTGTGGCCAGAAAGCCGTTGAGCCACTACCGGAGCCTGCCCCGGATCTTTCGCAGATGAAGCTCACACTCGACGTCTGGAACAAGATTCAAGATCCCGAGAAATATGATCGTGACACTTTGAGACGTCTTCGCAAAGAGGAGCCGTCACTGAAGTCGAACGAGAACTGGAAGACGTTCCACAACACGGTCGTGATCCCAGGGATCAAGAAGGAGTTCGGCGAAAGCTTCGCACCGAAACCTCTTTAAGTTTCTGTCGTCGAATCTTACTGGCGACATGGCGAAGATCGCTCGGTGCAGAAGCGATGAACGGTGCGTTCTGCATGGGGACAGGAACAACGACAAAGAAGACAAGCTGGATTGGTTCTCCCTGCGGCGTCGATTGAGAGGTCTTTGCTTCGAACCGCAACCTGCTTCCTGTCGTCTCATCACTGCATTAAACCGATGGCTGCGGTTCAAGATTTCTTGCTATCCCACCGTTTTAATATATTGCTCATATTGCGAACGGGTGCTTTTAGAGTATTTTCAGAAATCATGCAGCGTATCTGGCACGTGGGATTCAGTCCTTCTCCTGTCGAGCAGGTTGCTGCGCGGCCACATGCGAGACCGAACCGGTCTCGTGAACGCAATCATCGCTCGCGAAGTGGAATTTTGTGGTTCCCAAAGATGTCACGCAATTCGCTAATCCCTGCAGGCTGGCATATGGTTCAGTCCCGATCCCGGCACTGCTGGCGGAATTGGACGTCACTCCGGCGGGTTTGACGAGTGAGGCTGCTGCTCATCGCCTTGCGGCGAAAGGCAGGCGGGCTGAGCCTGCAGCGAAATTCTGGCGAGCGTTGAAACTCTTTGCATCCCAATTTCGTAGTCCGATCACACTGATGCTCATTGCAGCGGCGATCGTGTCGATCTTTCTCGAGGATGTTACGGATGCTGGGATCATCCTGTTCATTGTGCTGTCCGGCGCCATCCTGGGCTTCTGGCAAGAATTCTCCGCGTCGAATGCGCTTGCGGCGTTGGCTTCAATGGTGACGACGCGTGTGACGGTCCTACGAGATGGCAAGCAAGTCAAGTTGCCGACAGAAAGTATCGTCCCAGGGGATATTCTACTGCTTTCCGCTGGCTCGACGATTCCTGGTGACTGCCGGTTGCTGGAATCACAAGACCTGTTCGTCAATGAATCGGCGTTAACAGGCGAGAGCTTTCCGGTGGAGAAACAGCCGGGCGAGCTGCCTTCCGATGTTCCGATGGCCGACCGGAAGAATGTGGTCTTTCAGGGCTCGCATGTGATCAGCGGCTCGACACGCGCTGTGGTGGTGCTCACTGGAGGTGAAACGGAACTGGGGAAAATCAGCCATCGCCTGCGGTTACGGTCCCCTGATACTGACTTTGAGCACGGCGTAAGGCGGTTCAGCTATTTTCTGATTGAAGTAACACTCCTGCTCGTGTTTGGAATTTTCGTCATTCATCTGGCGATGCGGCTTCCGGTGCTGGATACGCTGCTGTTCTCGCTCGCACTGGCAGTGGGACTCACTCCGCAATTGCTGCCGGCAGTGATTGCGGTGAATCTTGCCCAGGGAGCCCGACAACTGGCCTCCTGCAAGGTGATTGTGCGGCGACTGGCGTCCATCGAAGACTTTGGCAGTATGAATGTGCTTTGCTGCGACAAGACCGGCACATTGACTGAAGGAACAGTCCGTGTCGAGGCATGTGTCGATTTCGCGGGACAAGTTCATGAACGGGCCTTGCTGCTGGCGGGGTTGAATGCCGCGTTCGAGACCGGTTTCACCAATCCCATCGATGAGGCGTTGAAACGTCAGGTGTCCATTGACTCTGTCTCGGCCGAGAAGCTTGACGAGATTCCTTATGATTTTATCCGCAAGCGATTGAGCGTGCTGGTTCGTCTGGAAGACCGCCGCCTACTGATTGTAAAGGGAGCGCTCGCCAACGTTGTGAGTATCTGCACTCAGGCGGAGACGGCCGACGGGAAATTCATTGCTCTCGATCAAGTCCGCGACCAGATTGAACAGCGGTTCGAGGAACGAGGGAGAAAAGGCGAACGTGTGATTGCAGTCGCTTACCGGGAGATCGAAAATGATCGAGTGACACACGACGACGAATCGGAGTTGACGTTCGCTGGGATGCTGGTGCTTCAGGATCCTCCCCGGGAAGGGATTGACGAAACCATTGCACGGTTGCGAGAACTGGGAGTCGATCTGAAGATTGTCACCGGCGACAACCGCATCGTTGCAGCGAGCATCGCGACTCAAGTTGGTTTGGATGGAAAATCCCTGCTGACCGGGAGTGAACTCCGCAATTTGACGGACGAAGCCTTGATGCAGAGATCAGGAGAGACGAGTGTCTTTGCCGAAATTGAGCCGAACCAAAAGGAGCGGATCGTTCTTGCGCTCAAGCGGTCAGGACAGGTTGTCGGATACATGGGGGACGGGATCAACGATGCGACCGCACTGCACGCCGCTGACGTCGGAATTTCAGTGGATCAAGCGGTCGATGTCGCTAAGGAAGCCGCTGACATCATTCTGTTGGAGCACGACCTGAATGTCCTGATCGATGGGGTGAGGCAAGGTCGTGCCACTTTCGCCAACACGCTGAAATACATATTTCTGGCGACCAGTGCGAACTTTGGAAACATGTTGAGCATGGCGGGCGTGTCGCTCTTCCTTCCCTTCCTCCCGTTGTTACCGAAGCAAATTCTCTTGACGAATCTGCTGACCGACCTGCCGGAGATGACCATTGCTCGCGATCGAGTTGATCAGGTGCTTATGGATCAACCGCAGCGGTGGAACATCCAACTCATCCAGCGGTTCATGATCACGTTCGGGCTGCTCAGCTCCGTATTCGACTTCGCGACATTCGGGGTGTTGTTGTGGCTGCTCGATGCGGGCATGGACGAGTTTCGTACGGGCTGGTTCGTCGAGTCTGTTGTCTCAGCCTGTGTTGTTGTTCTTGTCGTCCGCAGCCGACAATCGCTCTGGAGCAGTCGCCCGGCAAGAGCACTTGTCATGATGACGCTACTGGTGATGACCATGACGATTCTGCTTCCCTATACACCGCTCGCCAAATGGCTGGGCTTCACCCCGCTTCCCCCGTTGTTTCTTGCGGCGATGTTGACGATTGTCGCAATCTATGCTGCATCGGCGGAGTTCGTGAAACGCTGGTTCTATCAGACTCTCATTCGCTGACCTCAGAAACGCAACGTGAAGTTGCCGGAGAGCGTACCTGCATGAAGTCTTGTTAGAGTGATGTTTCTTCCACTCAATGAAATAAAAAAGGGGTGACATTTCTGTGTCACCCCTTGAAGTTGCTCATTCCGAGAGAGCGTGGCTTACGAGATCATTGTCGGTTGAGTCAGGATCTCGCTGACAACCCGTGCTGCACGCTGGTTGGTGATCTGCTGCTCTTGTCCGTTGTGGCGATACAACAGTTTGCGGTAGTCGATGCCCAACTGATGCAGGATTGTCGCCTGAAAGTCATTCGGGGTCACAACATCTTTGACTGCTTTGTGACCGACTTCGTCTGTCTCTCCGAAGGTCATTCCAGGTTTGATTCCGCCGCCGGCCAGCCAGATGCTGAAGCCTTGGCCGTTGTGATCGCGGCCGACTTCTTTGAGCGCGCCGGTTCCTTCAGTGACTGGCAAACGACCGATTTCGCCTCCCCAGTGCACGATGGTGGAATCAAGTAACCCACGCTGTTTCAGGTCTTTGACCAACGCCGCACATGGCTGGTCTGTCTTGCGGCAGACATTAGGAAGGCCATTCAGCATGCCGGTGTGATTGTCCCACGGTTGTCCCCCATGGAACAGTTGCACGAACCGGACACCCCGTTCAACAAGGCGACGGGAGATCAGGCAGCGTGTGCCGTAATCTCGGGTTTCAGGTTTGTCGATTCCGTACATCTGCTGCGTCGCCTGAGTCTCTTTAGAGATGTCGAGAGCTTCGCGTGCGGAGACCTGCATTGCCGCTGCAAGTTCATAGCTGGCAATACGTGCTTCCAGATCGGCTTCACCGGGGTTCTTTTCCAGGTGGCGTCGATTAAGTGTTTGCAGCAGGTTCAGATTCTGAGCCTGAAGTGTTCCCTTCAAGTGCGGTGGAGCATCCAGATTCAGGATACGTGGTTCTTTGGGCCGCAGGACGGTTCCCTGAAACAGCGGTGGCATGAAGCCGTTTGACCAGTTGTGTGCCGCGTCAACAGGGGCTCCGCCTGGGTCAGTCAGCACCATGTATGCTGGCAGATTCTGGCTTTCTGATCCCAATCCATACACGATCCACGAACCGAGTGTGGGACGGCCGACGATTCCGGGAATTCCCCCATGGAAGTAACGAATTGAAACTTCATGTCCATTCGCGCCGGTGTGCATCGACCGGATAAGACAGACGTCGTCGACGATGCTGGCGAGGTGTGGGAGCAGTTCAGAGACCTCGGTTCCGCACTCCCCGTGCTTGGCAAACTTCCACGGACTTCCGAGCAGTTTCTTGCTGGCGCGATTCACGAAGCTGTACTGGATGTCGCCGCCATAGTCGGTGCCATCCAGCCGAGAGAGTTCCGGCTTTGGGTCGGTCAAATCCATGTGAGATGGACCGCCGTGCTGGAACAACGAAATCATCGCTGTTGCTTTGGCCGGGAAATGCGGCTTCTTCGGAGTCAGGTCGTAACTCTGAATATCCTTGGGGAGCTGCATCGGATTCGCAAGGAGATTCTCCTGATGCAACATCCAGGCAAGTGCGACGCCTCCGACACCCATGGTTGTCTGCGTCAGGAACTGTCGTCGTGTGAAGATTGGATTCATGTTGAGCTCGCAATTCGATCTACTGAATTCAGTAAGCCGCAGTGTGCTGAATCGATCGGATGTATCGTGTCATTCCCTGTACTACTCGAGATACAGGAACTCGTTTGATGTCAGTAAGGCCTGACAGACGTTGGCGAGAGCTTGTGTTGTCGTGTTGACCCCGGCTGGCAGTTCCCGTGGTTCGGTATTCATTTCAACAATCTGTTCATTCACAAACTGGGCTGCCAGTTTCAGTTCTTCGTTGGATGGTTCGCGGCAATAAGCGAATCGCCAGACCGCGGCCAGTTGCTCGTGAGTGATATTGGAAGTCGCTGACTCTGGGCCATGGAAATCCTTCATCGAGTTCCAGGTTCGAGTTTTGCCGTTCCCATCCTGCATATTGATGTCAACGATCCACTCGTATGAGTCTGCGTTCACATCGGCACGGCAGTCGGTGATGAAGTCGATGGTGTCACCTGCCTGAATCTTCAACTCGTTTACAGCAGTTGAGGCTTCGCTCTTGGCGGCAATCCATTCTCCGGCCTGCCCTGTTCGGCTGGAGACAATCCGCCCGCGAACACCATCTCCGTTCTCACTCGGGTGTTTGAGTTTCCCGGTGATCTTGATTGTTCCCGAAATCGGAGCGACCCAGCGCCGGATGGTTGCGAACTGTTCACCGGTGCCTGTGTGGCCGCCGCGAGCATGCACGAGTGACCAGCCAATCGTCGGGTCAGGTTTCTGCTTGCTTCCCTGCCACGTTCCCGACTCAAAGTGAGGATAAGGTGTGAATTGAACTGCTTTGTTCTCGTTCAGTCCACCAAATCCAAACTGCCACGGAGATCCCAGTGCTTTCTGGAATTCGGGGAGACCTGCAACGACCTGTGGAGCCAGTTTCGGAAGTTCAGTTCCCTGAATTCGTTTTGCCAGCGCAAGTGACTGATCAATCGCGAATGGACTGTTCATCAGCATGAGCGACTGAGTTGCAACGGTCGATGAAGAACGGCGTTCGCAGTTCACTGTCATGACCGGTGCGTCGAATGCTTGCAGCATGGAAATCGGAACACTACGCCGCTGCTGAATATAAAGACTGCGGCGATTGTTGGTCCCTTCGATCACTTCTTGTCCGTTGGGGTCGACCGTCACTGGAATAGATGGCCCGAACTGTTTGGTGTCGAGGTTGCCGGCGACGAAGTGGACGCGGTCTCGCACGATTTCTGCATCGAGACGAATGAGATTCCGACGCCAGTAATAATGGTTGCTGTCGTCAATGGCGCTCATTTGAGGATCACGCACCGAAGATTGGCGATAGGCAGTGGAGAGCATGATCGTGCGGTGCAACTGTTTCAGGTTCCAGCCACTCGACATGAACTCTGTGGCCAGCCAGTTCAGTAATTCCGGGTGAGTTGGAGATGATCCCAGTTTGCCAAATTCAGCTGGGGTCTCAACCAGTCCACGCCCGAAGTGATGCAGCCAGATCCGATTCGCCAGCACTCGGGCTGTGATTGGATTCTGGGCACTTGTCAGCCATTGTGCGAATGCGAGTCGGCGACCGGTTGTCGAAGCGCCTTCTGCTTTTACAGGGAATGCAACAAACGCATCTTCTGCACAGAGCACTGCTGGGGCAGCTGGAGTGACAGCCTGCTTTGGCTGGCGATAATCGCCGCGATGGAACAGGTGAGTTTCTGGATTGCTGCCGTTGGGTTCAACCAGAGCACGCACGAACTCTTCCTTCGGCTTGGTTGCTCGAAGTGCTGTGATCTTCTCCATGTCGGCTTTGAGTTCGTCAGCCGCCTTCTGGTTGTACTGATACAGATTTCCCCGAGTGATTTTCACACTCGGATGCTTGTCCAGCAGTGCTTTCTGTTCCGGGGTTTTGTCTTTGTCTGCAGTCTTGTAAGCCGCTTTCAGTGCCTCGCGCAGACTTTCATCATGTTTGAGAAGCTCTTTCTCAAGAGCGTCATCCATGAACCCTTGCTCTTTCACAGCGCGTGCGTCAACCAGCACTTTCGCTTCTGCTTCGATCTTGGCCGCAGCATCGCGATCTGTCTGCGTGTAGAGAGAGACCAGTCGTTGCGGTGGTGTCTTCCACTTCTTGTAGTCGAGAGCTGGTTCGAACACGGCTCGCATTGCAAAGTAGTCTGTGTGCGAGATCGGGTCGTACCGGTGATCGTGGCATTGAGCACAAGCGACGCTCATCCCCAGAAGCGATGTTGAGACGATCTGCAACGTGTCGGCGATGACTTGATTTCTGGCTTCTTCAGTGTTCTCTCCACTGCCCGTTCCATCAGCTGCCATTCGAAGGAAGCCGGTGGCGGTGATGAGATCGATCTGTTCCGGGGTCAAGTCCCCTTTTTGTGGACCAGCGAGTTCATCTCCAGCGAGCTGTTCGTGAAGAAAACGGTCGAATGGTTTGTTCTCGTTGAATGCACGAATGACATAGTCGCGATAACGGTATGACCAGTTACGAACAGTGTCAGCTGTCGTGCGTCCTTCGGAATCAGCATAGCCGGCGATATCCAGCCAGTGGCGTCCCCAGCGTTCTCCGTAATGAGGAGATGCCAGCATCGCGTCGACCATCCGCTCGTAGGCGTCAGGTGAATTGTCAGCGACGTACTGCTGAATCTGCTCTGCGGTTGGCGGCAGTCCTGTCAGCGTAAACGAGACTCGAAGAATCTCTGTGCTTTTGTCTGTGTCTGGAGAGAACTTCAAGCCAGCAGGCATCGCCTTCAACAGAAGTGCGTCGATCGGAGTTCGGACGCGTGCTTCAGCTGGGAATGCGGGAATCTCTGGACGCTGAAGCGGTTGATAGGCCCACCAGGCGCGTTCTTCCGGGAGGATTGGCAGCCCGGGGCCGATGGTCTCTGGCTCTTGTCGAGCAGTTGGAGCACCAGCTGCGATCCATTCTTTCAGAATCTTGATTTCTGCGGCGGAGACTTTTCCTTCCCCCGGCGGCATATCTCCGCTTTCGACTCTCTGGATCAGCAGACTTTCGTCTGGCTTCCCTGGAACGAGTGCTGTCCCGGAATCTCCCCCCTTCTGGAGGAAACGGACCAGGCGGAGGTCGAGCGAACCTTCGTGCGTTTCAGTTGCCCCGTGACAGTCCAGACAGTGAGCCCGCAAAATTGGGCGAATGTCTTTTTCAAATGTCAGCGACGTTTTGGGCGAGGCCGAATCCGCGAAGCCTGTCGACTCGAACAGCCCTACGGTGGAAGCGATGGCTGCAATTCCAAAGAACCAGTTCAGGAGTTGCCGTGGGATCGATGTTGGCATCTGTCACCTGTTTGGGGCTGGACTTGTCTGTGTGTCCGAAGGTGAAGCGGTCGAGGGAAGTACCTGGAGGCGGGGTTCGTCAATTTTGGGCGACGAAACGTAATCTGGCAATGGTTTCGAGCATTTCATCTTATGAGATCTCAACTCAGGAACATAGTGAAACTTGCGTTTCTTTTGATGTGAGCAAGAGAAGTCGCCCTCAGGGTACGGGTTTGCGGGGAGTGTTTCAGAGGAATTCGGCGGAGTCTCAGTGCGACGGATAAGAGCACGTGATTGTGAATGATTCCGTCTTGCTGTATTGTGTGTTTCGAATGAAGGTACTAGTCCGATGAGATTAGGTCACATCTCCTGTGTGTTTGCTGTGATCGATCGGTAGGCACTTCTGTTGCGTGTTTGGGTGTTTGCGGCTTTGGATTTCACAGATTGTGGTGGTTTTATCGCCTTCCTTCAGTGTGCTTGTGTTTTGTAAGGCCTTTTATATGTGTTGGTTACGTTCTTCTTTTTGTGAAGTTTTGAAAAGCGCAATGTGAAGAGTGATTCCGTCCTTCGGGAGTGCCACGATGATGTGCGGCGGTGCTTCTCTTTTATGCAGATGGTACGAAGAGCGGAATTTTTGAAGTCACTTTGGATTTTATTGACGTGCGAATAATGCGTGTTTGCTTTTGACTTTAGGTGCCCGCGACCGCCTGTGATTATGGCGCGTTGGGGACGGAGGGCGATCGTTTCGGCATGGGAGATGCAGATTGCCGGCGCCCAGAGTGTGTTGTTTTCCTTTTGTGTTTGAATGCGGGCCAAGTTTGCTGAAGTGACTGGAGGTTTTATGCGCTCAAAATCAGGTTTCACTTTGATTGAACTGTTGGTGGTGATTGCCATCATCGCCATCCTCATCGCACTGCTGTTACCGGCAGTTCAGCAGGCGCGGGAAGCGGCTCGCCGATCTCAGTGCAAGAACAACATGAAGCAGATCGGGTTGGCTCTTCACAATTACCATGATGTTTACAACACCTTCCCGATCGGGGCGCAAGCTCCATTTTTTAGGCCAAACTGGCGCGTCGGAATCCTTCCGTTTCTGGAGCAGACAGCTCTGTACAACAGGCTGACTCAGGCACAGCCGACCGCTCTCGATGGATTTGCTGGTAAGAGAAACGACGCAATTGCCTTGGGGACGTATGGAGCGAACTTCGGTGTGCTTGCAGGGTTGAAGATTGACGTCTATGCCTGTCCTTCTTCGGCGCTTTCTTCAAACAACAATGGAACGACCCCAGCCAGCAACAACGCCCAAAACGGACAAACTCACGACTACGTGGGAGTGATGGGATTCTATCCAGATCCAGCAGGCCGCACTGGTCAGTGCTCGACGGCAGTTGAATCCGCTCGCGGAGCTCCTTGTGAGAACGGAATGCTGTATTTCAATGGACATACAAGCATGCGTGATGCAACCGACGGAACTTCAAACACCTTGGTCGTTTCTGAGCAATCAGGGATGGTTGACAAGCAAGATTTTCGAACAAACTATCAAGGGGGATGGGGCGGATTTCATACGAGCGTCACGGCTCGGCCAGGGACGATTTCGGATGCGAATCTCTTCGCAACCGGGATCACGACCCTGCGTCACGCGATCAATCTCGATGTTCCAACTGCAAATTTGCCTGCTGGAACAACTCAGATGTATAGCTATAACACCATCGTGAACTCATTTCACACTGGTGGAATTCACGCATTGTTAGGGGATGGCTCTGTCCGCTTCCTGAGCCAGAACATGGCACGAGAAACTCTCGGTCGACTCGGCTGCAAGAATGACGGGCTGGTGATCGGAGAATTCTAAACCAGCGCGGTGGCGTGATGCTTTCGTGAGGCCGTCGCACGTGACGACTGCCTCTTTTGTGCTCCGCCCTTCTTTGTGATGTCGCAGATCCAGCACGTCTTACGGCGTCTGTCCTCCATTCTTAATGGTCTAGGCGGAAACTGGTGGCATTGCCGATTCGCCGCTGCGACTAAGTCAAGATGATCGCCGATTTAGTCTGTGTTGAGTTTATAGGTCTGCTAGTTCATCCCTTTTTGCCTATTGGCAAAGTTTATCAGCAGGATTTAAGCAAATGTTATCTACGACACTGGTCCGCCGTGCCCTGCTCTCACTGGTTATCTGTGTAGTCGGAGTGAGCGGGTGTCTGGGGAGAAGTGACCGTGGAATCCCCAAAGGGAAGATTGAAGGAACAGTCACTTACAAGGGGACTCCTGTCAGCGAAGGGCGAGTTTTCTTGTCTTCGCCAACAACCGGAATCGCTATCGCGATGAATCTGGATGAGAGTGGCAAGTTTCAGATGAGTGAAGGTCTCGAAGTGGGATCATATGAGGTGAATATTACTCCACCATTGGTGGAAGAAGTTGCCGGGGCACCCACGACGACGAAGCCCAAGGACTACCCAAACATTCCTAAGAAATATCGTACAAGTTCCACCAGCGGATTCACTGCCGAAGTTGTGAAGGGAAACAATACGTTTACTTTTGCAATGGAGTAGTGGCTGCCGCTTCTTCTGCTGGTTTCGCATCCTATGTTGTACTTTTGATACTCCGTGCTTTGTTAAAGGTGTGCAGGTGAAGAGAAGATCAGCGTTTACGCTTATTGAGTTGCTGGTGGTGATTGCCATTATCGCGATCCTGATTGCACTGCTGCTTCCAGCGGTTCAGCAGGCGCGTGAAGCGGCTCGGCGATCTCAGTGCAAGAATAATTTGAAGCAAATTGGATTAGCGCTTCATAACTACCATGATGTTTACAATGCCTTTCCGATTGGTGGAACTACTGGAGGAAGAGGTTGTAACTGGCGAGTACGCATTCTTCCCTATATTGAACAGGTGAATGCTTATAATCAGATTAGTTTCTCTGGTGGTTTCTATGGCCATGAACCTGTATTTCAGAATGTTCTGAAAACTCTCCGTGTTGACGCCTTTCATTGCCCATCGAGTATTTTTTCGATGACAGGCGATGCTGCATCTTCAGCCAATTCTGGTGGAAGTCAGTTGATTCAGTATGTGGGGATCTCAGGCGCATATTCAGACCCTGCTGGTCGAGATTCAACGGTTTGTTCACCGGACAACGTGGTGCAAGGCGGGACTTACTGTGATAATGGAACGTTCGTGACGTATCGCTCGAAGAGAATGACTGATCTCACGGACGGAACTTCAAATGTGATGATCGTTGCGGAGCAGTCCGGGCAGGTGAACGGTCTCCAGCTTTCTGCGAATCCACTTGGGGGATGGCACGGAACAGTTCTGAATACCGGTAGCAGCAGTGGCATCATTTTCATGTTTGCCAGGGAGATTATTACAAGTAATGGCTATACCGGCGGAATGACGACGATCCGTCATCCGATTAATGCCTTCTGGAAATCCGGAGCTCTTAGCAGCGCAAACAGTCTCTATGAAGTGAACTATGTTATCAACTCGTTCCATACAGGCGGAACTCATGCCGTCTTTGGTGACGGTTCTGTTCGATTTCTGGCGGAAAATATGAGCATGGAGACGCTGCGACGTCTTGGTGCGGTTGATGATGGCACCGTCGTGGGTGAGTTCTAGACCTAAGTTTGTTTCAGGTTAATGAATCTCATTAGGCCTGCTTCGCAGAGGACTCAATCGCGTTACGTTCTCGTTGCTATCGTTTTTTAACAGATTTAGTTGATCAAGAGGTCCGGATGTTTCTCGGTGCAGTTCGTACACTGGTGTGTTTAACCGCTGTGAGTGTCTTAGGTCTGGGGGTTTCGGGGTGCGGCAGTCAGCCACGTTCAGGGATTCCTCGCTCCGACGTTGTTCTGAAACTTTCAGACGGTGAGAAGCCGCTGACGGTCGGGATTGTTGACCTCAATAATTCAGACACAGGAGAAGGGGGCGGAGGTGCCATCGATGCAACTGGAGTGGTGAAGATTCAGGGAGTCGCTCACGGCGAATATATCGTTACGATTCTTCCTCCATCTCCTGAAGGGCCAGAGGGAAAACTCCCAGCGAACGCCAAAGACTTCAAAGTGTCGAAGAAGTTCAGCAGCACGAAAACCAGCCCTCTCAAGGTCGTTGTCGACGAAAAGAACAATACCTTCGATCTTAAAGTTGCCGAATAGTTCTGGTCGCCCGGCGTACCACTGCATTGATGAATGAGAAGCGGGCCCTGTTGAATCTCAACAGGGCCCGCTTTTATTTTAGCTATAAAGTTATCCCAACTTCGGGCTCAACTTACGCTGTCGGGGACGCTTCGTCCGCGGTCTCCAACTCGCCTGCTTTATAGCGAGCCCAGTAATTCTGGAGATCTTTCTTGATTCGAGGACCAAGAAGATAGAGCCCGATGATGTTTGGGAAACTGATTCCCAGCAGCATCATATCCGAGAAATCGAGGACGCTTCCGAGGTTCACGACTGAACCCAGCACGACGCAGGCCAGCATCAATGTCTTGTAGATGACAGTGGAACGTGCTCCAAACAGGTAGACCCAGGAGCGTTCGCCATAGTAGCCCCAGGAAATGATTGTCGAATACGCAAAGAGTGTGACTGCAACGGCGAGAACAATCGGGAACCAACTGACTTCTTCCTGAAACGCACGTGATGTCAATGCGGCGCCCTTCAGGCCTTGTTCTACGACCCATTTGTCATTGTCCCATGCGCCTGTGATGAGAATCACCAGAGCCGTCATTGAACAGATGACGATGGTATCGATGAATGGTTCAAGCATGGCGACACAGCCTTGGCTGATCGGTTCGCCTGTTCGAGCGGCACTGTGTGCAATCGGGGAGCTGCCGACACCGGCTTCATTGCTGAAAGCAGCACGTTGAACCCCAACGACCATCACTCCGAGGATTCCTCCGCCAATCGCTTTTCCTGAAAATGCTTCAGTGAAGACCTGTACGATGACGGATGGGATCTGGTCAAAGTGCATGCAGATGATGTACGTGCAAGCGGAGATATAAAGGAGGCACATTCCTGGGACGAGTTTGTCCGCTGCTGCACCAATCCGCTTGATTCCCCCCAGGACAACGACTCCAACACAGAAAGCGAGAACGATGCCGAAGCCAAGTTTGAACTGGAGTTCAAACTGTGACATCTTCTTCTGATGCGCATTTTTCTGCGTCAGCAACTCATTGAGTTTCGCCAGATCCCCTGCTTCGGCCGCTTCTTTCGCAGCGTTTTGCAGTGCTGCCATTTCTTCGTACTGGCTGTGCTGGAAAACGTGCAGGACCGCACTACCAGACTGGTTCGCCTGCAGCATGTTGCCACCCCCAAAACTCCCCATGATGCACATGATGGAGAAGAGAATGGAAAGCGCTACCCCGAGCGGTGCCAGTGCAGTCCCGGCAAGCCCCTCCTTCAGATAACGCATCGGGCCACCGAGAACAGTGCCGTCTTTGTCGATGTAGCGGTACTTCACCCCCAATGTACATTCAACGAATTTCAGGCTCATCCCAAGAAATGCAGAAATCAACATCCAGAAGAACGCACCTGGGCCCCCAATTGTCATTGCAATTGTGACACCGGCGATATTGCCAAGTCCCACTGTTCCGGAGAGAGCGGAACTGAGTGCCTGAAAGTGTGACACTTCGCCAGGGCCCGGTACTTTGTCGTATCGGCCTCGCAGGACGTCCACTGCGTGCTTCATCCCACGAAGGTTGAAGAATCCCATATAGAAGGTGAAGTAGATCCCGGCAGCAAACAGCCATGCAACAATCAGGGGGATTCCACCGACCTGCTCTGTTGAAAGAACATCGTTCAGGCTCTGGCTGCCACTCCCTGTTCCGATCTCTCCCGTTTGTGCCCAAACCTCAACAACCGAAAGTGGAACCGTGGTCTCGGTTGGAAGATTTCGTTTTGCGGCCAGTTTGCGGAACTGATTCTGATCAGGTTCATACGTGAGTTTGTCGCCGTACTTGATTGAATGGTCGCTTTTCTCATCCTGCTTGATGGTGACATACTCAATCGGCCGATCTCCGATTTTCCCCAATCGGTAAAGCTCTGGATGGCCGTCGATCACCATCCCCGGGGTGAGTTTTCCTTCTACTGAGAGCAGTTCCAACTGCGTCGAGTCCAGCGCATTCGCAGGATAGTCGTTACCGGAATTCAACTTTGTGAATGGACCATCGGTTCCTCGGTCTCGGATGAATTGAACTTTGGGTTCGTAAAGAACAAATTGACGCTCAACTCTTCCGATGCGGTAGAACAGGACTCGATCAATTTCCGTCACGATTCCTTCGAAGTATTCGTCAATCTTTTCAAAGGTGGACGGTGATGGCGGATCGTCCGTGATTGTTGGCGTTTCGACCGTCGGAGCGATAGTCGACTCTTTTATTGGAAGATCTTGCGCAATGGCATGTGACCCACCGATGGTGAAGATCGTGACTGTCACTGTGATGGCGATCAGATGAGCGAGCGACCAGTGAGGGCTACGGAAAAGACGGAGGCCGCACTGAGAGTTTTCGTTGTGCACAATATTAGGCATGAGGTTCTTTCAGGGGCGGGAAGTCAAACTTCGGTGTCATCGAGACAGAAGCGGACATTCGTCCATCCTGAGCCTGCGGGGCCGGTCTGCTTGAGCGGGCAAAACGCAGGCGTGATCAGGCTGAATTCGAGACGAAGGCCATTATCAACCGATTTTGATAGGAAGAGTATATGGAGGCTGCTGAGTGACCGCGAGAGTTCTCGTTGGGGAAAACTGCTGAATTTTGCATCGCTTTTCGATTTTTTCGCAACATGTCGGTGTCGGTTTACGTGCGAGGCGTCGAGTCTGAGTGTCCGCACAGCTTTTACTCTTCTGCCAGATACCGACTGGTTCGGTTCCGTCTGTCATGAGGCTGAGCAGCAGCCTGTTTGCCAGATACACGTCACTTCCCGAGTGACAGGAAGACCGCAGGAACATTTCTGGATATGCTTGAGGCGGAACCGTTGGTTTCTGCCACGCGTGTGGCAACGTATTGGGTTCTCTTGGAGAGATTCAGAGTGGTTGGCAAGAAGAAAAAGAGTCGGGCACATTCACAGGAACTGATGGGGGGCCATCAGAAGTGCTGGCTGTGGGGGCGTCACGCCGTGATGGAGACTCTCCGTGCGCGTCATTGGGCGCCAATTGAAGTCTATTGGGACCCGACCGTTCTGACGAAAGAGATGGAATCGGAACTGTTTTCGATCATCCGCCGGACGAATATCCTCTCCGTCGAAGCGACTTCAGAGGAAATGAAGCGATTCTGCGGATCAGGAGACCATCAGGGACTCATGGCAAAGATGCCGCCCTATCCTTATCTCCAGATTGATCAGGTGCTCAAGCGGTTAAAACCTGAAAGCATTGTTCTGGTGTTATGCGGGATACAGGATCCATTCAATTTTGGCTCGATTCTGCGATCCGCCGATATGTTGGGCGTCTCGACCGTAATCCTGCCCTCCTCTGGTCAGGCTCAGGTCTCCTCGCACGTTGTCCGCAGCTCCGTGGGGGCTGTGAATTATCTCGACCTGGTTCAGGTGGACGATCTTGAGGAAGCCTGCCGTCAGCTGAAAGCATCAGGCTTTCAATTGAGTGCAGCAACGGAACACGCGGACGTTGCACCTGCGTCGGTCGATCTGACTCAGGGTGTGGCGATGTTGATTGGAAACGAAGGGACCGGGGTGCCGACTCCCCTGCTTGCTCTCTCTGATCACCAGGTGGCGATTCCGCAGAAAGGACACGTAGGCTCATTGAACGCGGCGGTCGCTGCTGGCATTCTGTGTTATGAGATTCAACGGCAGCGCAATGAAAAAGCAGCCTCAACCCGGAGTTGAACTCTGGACTGAGGCTGCCTGATCCGATGGCCTGATACCAATACGTTATCAGTATTACTCTCTGACTGAGTCAAAAAGTGCGGTCGACAGGTAACGTTCGCCGGCATCTGGAAGAATCACAACGATGGTCTTGCCTTCGCTGCTCGGGCGGGCGGCAACTTTCAGTGCGGCGGCCATTGCAGCCCCGCAACTGATTCCGCACGAAATCCCCTCTTCACGGGCGATACGTGGAGCCATCTGAAACGCTTCTTCGTCAGTCACCTGCACGACTTCGTCGACCATGCTGGTGTCGAGCGTTTCTGGAACGAACCCGGCACCAATTCCTTGAATTTTATGTTTCCCAGGGGCACCGCCAGAGAGGACCGGGCTGCCTGATGGTTCGACTGCGATTGAATAGAGTGCTTTGTTCTTGTCTTTCTTGAAGAACCATGAGATCCCGGTGATTGTTCCGCCGGTTCCCACGCCGGAAATCAGAATGTCGACATTGCCGTCGGTATCCGCCCAGATTTCCGGTCCAGTTGTTCGTTGGTGAACTTCCGGGTTGGCTGGATTCTTGAACTGCTGAGGCATGTAGAAACTTGGCTGAGCGGCCAGCTCTTCTGCCTTGCGGATGGCCCCCTTCATTCCGTCAGCACCCGGGGTCAGCACGAGAGATGCTCCGAACGATTTGAGCATCATGCGACGCTCAACAGACATGGTGTCCGGCATCGTCAGGATCAATGGGTACCCTTTGGCGGCACAAACAAATGCCAGCGCGATCCCGGTGTTACCACTGGTCGGTTCGACGACCGACATCCCTGGTTTCAACAAACCTCGTTGTTCGGCATCAGCGATCATGTTCGCGCCGATTCGGCACTTCACTGAAAATGCCGGATTCCGACCTTCCACTTTGGCAAGGACGGTTGCTTTCAGACCTTTGGTCAGGTGGTTGATTTTGACGAGCGGCGTGCGGCCAATTGACTCCGCATTGTCTTTGAAAATCGGCATTTTAAAAAATCTCCATCCTGGGCTGCTGCAACAGATATCCGTGAATCAACGACATGCCAAGTCGATTATGTTCGAAAATGGGTGGACTGAGCAAGCTTTTTTAGTTGTTCCCATTATTCCAGTCGAGGTCGAGCGGTTTGAACTCCCTGACCATTTCGATTCAGCCGGTCGTTCTGAATTTGTCGATTCTATTAAAGAGAACAGTTTGCACGGTCGTTTGGCGGCACTGCAGCCAAATTGATTGACGAAAAATCGAAATCTGTGCGGCAGATTCCGGCAAACCAAATGAATATGGCCTGATGATGCAAGGGCTCGACAGGGAGAACAACCTCTCCTGAATCGTCGATCTCTGGCGTTGTTGGTCCACCGCGAAACAGGGGGGCATTCGGCACTTCTTGCCGGATGCTGGGTCGCGTGGTCTGAGGGGGAACTCATGCAGCGCTCTTACGTGCGCGGATGGACATTGTCCGTCCCAGTTGTTGTCGCGTGCGCCTGGATTGGCATACCGTCTGTTGTTGTGGCTCAGCCCAACGCAGCCGCGGAATCGGTGATTCCATTTAATGAGCTTGCCGGTAAAGACAAAGCTGTCGCTGCTGATATCGTTGAACCTGGAGACTCCAGTCGACGGTCGAGGCAGGATGCGCTTGCCGAATTACCGATGAGCAAGATGTCGCCCGGCTCTCAGAAGATCGTTCAGGAAGTTGTTGGCAACCTGAGTCTGTTTCGCCGACTTCCTAAAGTTGCCATCAAGACTGATCGGCGAACTTACGACCACTTCATTCAACATCCGGACGTGGCTGTCAGTATCTGGCGGGCAATGGAAATCTCTCGTGTCCAACTGAGCGAAACCGGCCCAGCGAGTTATCAGACAGACACCAAAGATGGGACAGCCGGAACAGTCGAAGTTCTTTATCGGACTGCGGACAGTTGCCTGATCCTCTGTCATGGACAGCTCAATGGGCATGGTCTGCCGAAGCCGATTCAGGCACGTGCCTTGATGCACTTGCAGCCTCGATTGACCGGAGAAAATCAGCTGACACATACGTGCGATCTGTTCGTCAGTTTTCCGTCAAACGCTGTCGAGGCGATTGCCAAGCTGGTTGCTCCAATGAGTTTCAAGATTGCAGACAAGAACTTCGAAGAAATCAGTCTGTTCGTCTCTCTGATGAGCAATGCCATGGTCGTTCAGCCAGGTTGGGTAGAACAACTCGCAATGCGACTGGATGGAGTGTCACCAGAGCGGAAGAACTCCCTGCGAAATGTGACCGCACAAGTCTATGTGGAAGCAGAACGTCGTCGCCTGAGTGCCTTGGGACGCCCTGTCACACTGGAAGCGTTGATGCCTCCGGTTGCAGAAAAAACCGCAGTGCAACCGACCGGCGGAGTGAAAAGATAGGTCGCCGCAGACCCGCAAGAGTTCTGATCACCCTGAACTGATTGCCCTGCCCTGATCAGTCGAGTCAAACGAGAGTGAACCGTTCAACGCGGTTCGCTCTTTTTCTATTTGAATGGGGGCGCGTCTTTCAGTTCGTCTTCAGGAATCGCCGCTTGCTTCACGATCGGGGCTGTGGAAGTCTCTTTCTTCCTTCTACGCCTTGGTGCCTTCTCATCTGCGATTCGAGTGGCTTCTTCCTGAACAGGTGGACCGATGATCCCTGACTGCTCACCGACAAAGAAAGTGGTGACCAGCAGTAATCCCCAGGTGAAAATCGTTGGCCCAAGGTTGGCGCTTCCCCATTTCAACGCCGTTCCGAATGACTTTTTCAATTTCGGGATCGGGCCATTCCAGCCAACCGAATAAACTTCATCGAGCATCAGGTGTGAGAGGAACCCCAGCGCGACTCCCCCGCCCATCAACAATTTGACGAACGGGTCAGGGTTCGGGTAGACAAGATAAATGATCTCGGCAGCGATCATCATTGCCGGCAAACTATGGAACATTCCTCGATGGACGCTGACTTTGGTAAGGAGCGTCGCCAATCCATAGCGAATGAGGACATACATGCCGATCATCAGCAGGATCATCACCTCGGTCGTTGCTGGCAACTGACTCCACTTCAGCACGTGCCCGACCATCACCAGCGGAACGATTGAGGCAGTGAGTGAGAAGATTTCCTGACCCGGTCGTGCGGTTGGACTGTCCAGATCAGGCAGCATTCCCCCGATGCCTGTCAACACGCCAGCAACGGCAGCTTCTGCCGGTGTATAGCCTAGAGCCATTCCGGAAATGGCACCAAAGCCGATTCCGAGCATGCTGCTGACGGTAATGTGTTCACGAAACGATGCCATGCGTCCTCCATGACGCGGTGACGATCTCGCAATAAGGCGAGCGGTGATTTGAGTTGTAAAGGGTTTTGGGAGAGTGGTTTATGTTGGTTTGTTTGTTTTGGAGATGGGGCTGGCTCGAAGAGTGTTGGGGGAATTTCAATCGAGTGAAGGGGCCCGCCTTCTACCAGAAAATGCCACTTTACGGCAATATCCCTACCCCGCCGTGCGTCTGCGAACAGACAGCGAAAATGAGGGGGAGGCGTGCAGATCTCGGGGGAGAAATTCTGCCGACATGGTCATGTGGCGTCAGCAGCGTGAGCAGGTATGGTTGTGAGGAACCTTCGAAGCACGTTCGCACTGCTTGCGGATTGAATACGTGGCATTGGATTCGAGAACCTAATGATCTTCGCTGCCAAATAGCCCACAATTCGAGTCACACGCGAATAATGATATAAGCGTTTGCGAATTGGTTGAGAAAGTGACCCCAGCCTGCGAAATTAAGCTTCAGATCCGGCAATTTGGAGAACCTGTAGCGAAAAAGGAAACAGAGCTTGGCGATTTGGACTCTACCAGATTATCTTTGGAGTTTGGAATAACATAGAGAACGTTACTCCCGATCACTTCGAGAGAACGAAAAGATATTGATCAGTAATTTCGGTTGAGTTCTTTGGAAAAACCTTTGGGTTTGAATGAACTGATCACAGCTGATGGACGGACAATTGGCCAGACAGGATCGGACCGTTTTTAAAAGTGATGCCTCCGTAACGGAGGTCAATAGTAGTGACGAGTTGAATCGCTTTTCCACTGACAAAGTCCGAGCAGATCTCAAGCGTCACTCGATCCGTGGGGGGCTAACCACCCTTGGTTCGCAGGGAATTCTCTTTTTACTGCAAGCGACGCAGATTGTCGTTCTCTCACGGCTGCTCTCACCGTCCGACTTCGGCCTATTTGCCATGGTCACTGCTGTCACCGGATTCGCGATGACGTTTAAAGACGGCGGTCTCTCGATGGCCACAATTCAACGGGCGGAAATTACCCATGCTCAGATCTCATCGTTATTCTGGATCAACGTTCTGATCGGCCTATGCCTCGCTGCTATTGTGGCAAGTCTTGCTCCTGTGGTGGCATGGTTTTTTGGGGAGCCACGTCTTGTTGGACTGACGTTTGCGATCGCCTTCACATTTGTGCTGGCTGGAACCACAATACAGCATCAAGCTCTAATTCGCCGGGAAATGCGATTCGGAACATTGGCTGCCATTCAAGTGGTCTCTCTCACCTTGGCAGTCGTCGCCGCGATTGTTGCTGCTCGACTAGGAGCCGAATATTGGGCACTTGCAGTGATTCCCGTCGTCCAATCGCTCACGGAATCCATTACGACCTGGATTTGCAGTGGATGGGTTCCGGGCCCTTTTCGACGGGGGACCGGCATTCGGTCTATGCTCACATTTGGCGGGAATCTTACACTCGCCTCTTCGATTAACTATATCGGCTCAAATTTCGACAAAGTTGTCGTCGGAGTAGTGTTGGGACCAACGTTACTTGGCCTTTACGAACGGGCATATCGCCTAGTCACGCTTCCTCTGAGTCAAATTAACGGTCCCATTTCGGCTGTTGCTATTCCGTCCCTAAGCCGAATTGTCGAACAAACTGAACGCTATCGCGCAGCGTACCTTGAAACGATTCAAAAGATAATGGTAATCGTAGGAGTGGGCATTGCATTTGCAATCGCCTGTTCTGACTGGTTGGTCATTCTGACGCTCGGAAAGCAATGGGAGGAATCAGCGTCGATTTTCAGCATTATTGCAGTGGGGGCGCTGCTGCTGCCGGTTTGGAATTCAACAGGGTGGCTGTTCATCACGCAGGGAAGAATGAAGGAACATCTCGCTTTCCACCTCATTGATACTCCCCTCAAAATTGGCTTCACTCTCCTCGGAATCCAGTGGGGATTGGTCGGCGTATGTCTCTCTGTTGCGGTACGATACTATCTGACGATTCCAATTCTGTTTTGGTTCGTCGGGCGGCATGGACCTGTTCGTGCACGCGATTTTTATCGAGCGATGGCACTCCCCACGTGGGTCATTGCGTCAGTTCTAGCAACTGTTCACCTCTATCGATATTTTTTGCCACATCTAACTCCAGTCTCTTTTGCACTTCCAATGGGAATGGCCGTTTCGGTTGCTGCCGCAATCGGAAGTTTAATCGCACTTCCCTCCGGTCGGCGATTCCTGCGGAGCCTGCGACAAAACCTGAACGAAATCCTCGCCAGGAAAAAAAGTTCTATCCATGCCTGATTTTATTATCGTCGTTGATGACCCCAATCGCATCGACACTGCCCGAATTGAAAACGCATTACAGAACCGTCCAGGTGTTGAAGAACTCCCTGTTCGATCTTGGAAATTCCCTTGGGGGACAGTGAGCGTACAGCAATCTCGATGTTATGGCTATGAACCACTAGAACGACAGGGAGAACTTTACTTCTCTGTTGGACGTCCGCGAGTTATGGGGTTGGAGCACGAGAAAAACGGCCCATCTGGGATGATGGAAGAGGTCTTGAAGCTGGCCAAGTCACCGGCACAAGCCTCAGATTACCATAATCTGACTGGAGTTTTTGTTCTGGGAGCATGCTCACCCCGGGAGATCACTCTGTTCACTGATCGTATGGGCGTCTACCCGGTCTATCAGGCCCCCTCGAAGTCGGGGAATCAGCTCGTTTTGGGCACCCACCCGGAAATTGTGGCCGAGTTGTCAGGGCGCAAAAGCGATTTCGACGAGATTTCTTTAGCTGAGATTCTAATCAAGAATACTGTGACGTTTCCGTTCACGACTAGAACAGGAATGGAAGAATTCTCACCCGGTTCAAAGATCCAAATTTTCAAGAACAATACAAATCAAACACAAATTCAAACGACCCAACTCTGGCTGCCGAGTGAACCAAAGCGTTGGCCATCTTTGCAAGAGTCCGTCGATCAACTCGAAAGTGCACTTCGGTTCGTCGGCGAGGACCTGACGCGAGGCTCTAAAAAAGTCGCCGCAACGCTCAGTGGTGGAGCGGATTCCCGTGTCGTACTGTCCTGTATTCCTGCTGACAAGAGGTCTGTGGCGATTACCTATGGAGACCACGTCAACTTTGAAAACGAGATCGCGAATTCAATTGCGACAGCTGTTGGAGTGGATCATCGTCTCATCATTCGACAACCGGAAATGTATGCAGAAATCCCCGCATTAGAAGCCCGCCTGCTGGGATATGAACGAGGACCTGGACACTGTCATGGTTATGCCCTTAAATTGTCAAAAACGAAAGTTGACTTCGATCTTCTGCTTTGCGGTGATCGGGCTGACACGTTGGTTAAGGGGATTTATGTACCACGAAGACTCTTTGGGTTCTATCACAATAAATTCAACCCCATTTGGTGCATCAAAAACTGGAATTCCCCGATTAATATGACCACTAAGGGGATTTCCGACGTCCAAAAACTAATCCGCCCCGAAATTGTCGAAGCCATTCATCAACGAGTTCGTTCACATCTCCGGTTTCTGAAAACATTCCGGGCACGATCCGCCATTGAGTGGTTTAACTTTTATCCACTAAGTCGGCACGAGCACATTTCTTATGCGCATTCCTGCATGCGATTTTTTCCGCACGACGTTCCATTCATGCATGCAAGTGTGTTGGATGTCGCTGCCTCAGCAGAGCCTCATCGCAAGTATTCTAGAGCTTTAACTGTGCGTGCGTTCAATAGGCTTGCGGGAAGTGTCAATAATATCATTGATGCAAACGATGGATTACCATCAAGCTCAAGTCCAATGCGAAAGCGAATCAGAAAATCCAGAAAGAGGCTAAGACAGTTATTCGGACGCCCAGAAAAGTCCGCTTCCAGCGTCCAGCCAGGAGCCTTCCCTTGGTTTACAAATGACTCTTGGGTTGATTTGCGCCTTCTCCAAAAGCATTCACCGATATGGCAGGATTACCGAAAATCCGGTCTGAATGACAATTCATTGGTGAGCCGTCTCTTCCGTTCCCCACCGTCGGAGTTGATTCAGAAATATGATGATGGGGCTCCTGAGTGGTTTCAATTCAATTTGACTCATTTGTCAAATGTTAACCTCTAAAGCCTGTTATGGACTACACTACCATGAAATGCGGGCTTTTTCGTGATTTTGATATCTGATGCCATCGTTTCGCTGCCGTTGGTGGGCCGCTTGTCGGTATGCATAGTCACAGAACCGCCATCAAACCCTCAGGAAACGCGTTTTCGCAGCACAACCCCGAGCCTCGGCGTTAGAAGTGGGGAAGAGTTATGGTTCGCCGGGAATTCTGGCAACCTTACCGGAACCGTACCAGCTCACATCATCTCTGAGGAATAGTGAAGCAATTAAGCCAACGGAGCGTTGTCCATACTGAAATTGGACAACAGCGTTGCCTCCCTGCATTCTTGCTTTCGAAGCCATTAGATTTTTGACATCAGTGAGATTCTTGAGTTGTGCCGATGTAATTATCCCATCGATTCGGACTTCAATTGAGCCAATGATATCACAATTGGAAGGCATCCCCTCGATGAAGCGCACTCCATCTGCGACTGTCTCATACATGCTCTCTCTCCAGTACGATGACCATTTCGTCTCGGCTTCCTCCGAATGAAGGAATCGAGGCTGTTGCCATCCCTTTAACTCTCCAACCCTGTTCGGCGTAAGCGTTGAGGGCTTTTTCCAGAGCCTCTGGATCGAACTTCCCAGAAAACCATTTGTCTTTCTGTGTCAGTACTTTGTATTGAACTTGCATTCTTGAACTCACGCTGATCAGTGGATTTGATGAAACTGTCACTTCTGACGTATTTAATTTGATTGATTATCCTGTGCTCAGGTTTGCTTGCAACCAATCGGATGGGATGTATGTCTTTGTTAGATGCTTATTCCCTATTGAAAGCTAAGCGTGATTTAAAAGGCGTTGGCACAGAGTGGGCATGAAAAAACGAGAGTGACTTTGGGGTCACTCTCGTTTTGATTTTCTTAAGGGACGGTCAGGTGTGATGGTTGGTCACCCTGACGGGCTGGTCTGGCAAGTTTCTATTCTGCTGCTGACTTTTCGGTAGGCTTTCGGATGAGCACCTGAGGGTCGACCATATGCAGGTAGTGACCGTGGTCGGCTGTTACGATCATGACGGTCTCGTCCCAATTGCTGTGCTTCTCGACCCAGTCTGTGACGGCCTTGACTGCGTTGTCTCCACTGATCACGGCTCCGATGGAGTTGTCGATGTTGTTGTCGTGGTTCGCCCAGTCAACATCACCAGCTTCGACCATCAACCAGAATGGGCCGTTATCTGTGTTCAGATAGTTCAGAGCCACGTCTGCCATCTGGGCGAGTGTCGGGTTCTCTTTAACATCTGCTTCGGTGTACTTCTCGGCCTTCTTGTTGCGACCGATTGCTGGATCAAACTTCCCATCTGCCGTTCGGAATGGAAGATGTCCGTTTGAAACGCCGTAGTACCCGAAGAACCGCTTTCCAGTTGCGGCAGCATCCTGTGCCTTGGATTGCATCTCTTCAGCTCCTACGACTCCTTCTGAGCGTTGAGCGATCACGTATCGTCCGCCATTTCGCACGTCGGATTTCTGAAGGTCTTCGTCTGTGAGATAGGCATTTCCAGGAACGAAGTTCTCTCCCTGTTTTGCATCCTTTGGCCGAGAGACCCCGTGTCCACATCCGATCAGCAGATCGACGCCGGGCAGCGGATTTTCTGGATGACTGGATGATGGGAGTCCTAGCAGATCGCGGGTGATGTCCTGATAATCGTCACGATGGACGTTATGGGCGTATGCTGCTCCCGGTGTGGCGTGGCTGATGGGGACACTTGTTACAACCCCGACCTTGTACCCTTGACGTTGAGCCAGATGAGCGATCGCATCGGCCTGACTTCCGTGAACGCCCACATTGATTGAAGCGTTATAGGTCTTGATGCCTGCAGTCATGCTGCTGGCTGAGCTGGCGGAATCTGTATACGCCTGCTTCAGACCGGGGAGAGCTGATTTCCCGATCAGATACGGAAGGTCGGTCGAAACGGACCATGGATAGATTCCGGCGACTTCGTATGCATATCCCCCGCGCATGGAAGTGTCGACCTTCAAGACTTTCTGCTTGTTGATGTCGAGATCGGCGTCGTCGCACCAAGGGGTAGTGACCATCCACCCGAACTCAGTGGTTCCCTTTGCGGTGTAGTCCTGCATGTGCAGTCCTGTTCCGCGACCGGTTTTGTAGGCGACTGCATTGTTTTTGTAAGTCGCAGCATTCCAGGTCGTTGTCCAGTCCATGCCGTCAAAGACAACGAGAATGATATGCTTCTTTCCAGCGGCCAGCGCGGCCTTCTGGATATCAAAGATGTTGGTCTGATCGAAGTATGGCGCTTCCGGATTCAGAGTCCCATTAGGAACATGATCAAAGAGGCCCTTCAACTTCTCTTCTGAAGCGAACGGGCTGTTCTTTCCCTGATACGACTTCAAGTTGATCCCCTGCCCTGCCTTCGCGGTTCCAAATGTATAAACCGGAATCAGGCGATTGGAGTGACTTCCCCAACCCATGTAGTTCGTAGCGTCTGGGCCCCAGAATCCCCAGGGGGCGGACTTGGATTCAATTGCTTCTGTTTGCAGGTCGCGGATGTTGTCAGCCATGGCTGGACTGGCGAGTGCCAAGAGTACCAGCATACTTCGACCGAACTTTGTCATTGCTTACCCTCGGGAAGTAAGAGATTGAATTGAAATCAGTTGGGCAGGAACAGGAACTCGAGGGCTGACAGGTTCAATGTGTGAAAACATTTTCAGCCTGCACTCGATTGGTTCCATCAGCCGCATTCCGGAATGGTGCTCCTTTTAGAAGTGGAGACACCAAAACCATGAGTCAGGGGACGAAAAGGGATCTATTTCGCGGTCGATACCAATGTACTCAAACGCGCCAGTTTCAGCATGGCTACGTTGAGAGTTTAACAGAAATCTCACATTGGCGGGTGGCTTGACGACGTATAAATCTGACTGGAGAAACTAAGAATGGATCCATCACGGGAGATGATTTCTGATGACCGGCCACCCATTCGGCGGGGGAGCTGAGTGGTTCTCAGAGAAGTCGACTGCGTGACGCTGTGAGAACTCAGGGAGGATCCAACACAAAGAGAGTTGTGCGATTGAGGTGTCGCACAACTCTCTTTAGTAGAGAAATCAAATTTCGAGCGAATCAATTAGCGGTAGACGCCTGCATAGTACATGCGACCGCTGGCACTTCGTGCTGAACCAAAACCGCAAGATCCATTCCGTCCTAGAACCCAGACGCGATGGCCTGAGGAGTTGATCCATCCTTGGATACAGGAAGCTGCGTTCGGATAGCCAACCGCAACAACTTGCTCGCCCCCACCGTGGTACATGACATCCCGTGCTGCCATGTTTTGAGCCCAACGCTGAGCGACGTTGCACAGATTCTCGTCCAGCCGCTGGGCTGGCAGACCGTGTCGAGCACGTTGCTGGCTGGCAGCGCTGTGCATCGACTGGATCATTGAGTTCTGGGACAACGGCTGCGCAGGTGTTGCAGCCAAAAACATCATGGTGCAGCAAAGGAGTGCGAGCATTCGGAGATTTAACATACGACTTCAATCCTTTCAGGGAAGAATGCCAGCTCTTGTTCCAAACCGAAAGCAACACGCTCTCGCGAACCGGCGTTCATCGTCTGGCGCCCATGATGGGGCCAGAGGTTGCCTGAGCACTCGAATTATTCGTGTGTTCATTGACTACCTGAGAGAGAATGTTGGCGTTAATCCGCCGCGCGTTCAATCCCGAAATCGGCCATTCTTGCCGACTTAACAGAACCACCAAAATGCCCCATTTGCAAGGTTGACAGCCAGTTTTAGGTTTACTAGTTGGTCGTAGTTGCCCATTTTGATGCGTTCGTCTGGTGATGTTGGTCGTATGGACTGTATTGGACACCTTATGACATTCAGGTGAGATGTAGTGAATGTGCAGCTGCGAATAGGGGCCAGTTCCCATTCGCACTATCCAGAAATCACGTTGTTGGATGACCCGAATGCTTAACCGGGAACTGCAGCTTGATCATCCCTTTCAGACTGCTTGGGAGGATCAGATTTCTCAGCAAATTTCGCGCAGACATCGAAGAGGGATGGGTCGGTTATCTGCGGCCATTCTGACTTCCATGAATCAGCCGCAACCCGATTGCGGATGGGGTCTGAACTTCAGGTCGGACACAGTGCAAACCTGTCGTCCTTTCAACCCGATCTGCCGATTAACGGGCCTGTTGAGTTTGCGAGATGCGAGTGTATGGACACCGTGCAGCGATATCGGTCCAAGTCACTCAGACACACTGAATTCGTAGTCGCTTTGAACGTGTGCTTTGAGCAGCATCGCAGGTCGGCATGGGGGACTTGAGTTGCGTCGCAGGGAAGAAGGATGCAACTCAGTGAGTGAGGTTCTGCGTGCAATTTTGCTGCATTTGCGACCGTCAGCTGGTTCGATTCAGCGAGAGAATAAAGGGTTATGGGTTGGCTGCGGCGCGAATTAACTTGGTCACGTAGTCGCGTACTCCCACCGAATCGATTCCACAAAGAACATCGATATTCGGCTGATGGCGTCCCAATCCGCGACGATCAAACACGGTCATCCCCCGTGTCAGTTCGCCTGAGACTTCGACGTCGAGTTGAAGCGACTGACGTTCGAAAAGTTCAGGATGAACAAGTGTGACGAATGCGGCAATTTCCGGAAGCAGGAGTCCTTCGCGGCCCAACTGAATCCGGCTCTCGCGTAACGCGTACGGAAGTGACTTTGAAAGGAACTGACCAAGCCGAGAGAACTGGTCAACTTCAAGGGCATCGTACTGGTCGAACGTCAGCCCAAAGTGTGAGCAAATATCGAGAGGAGCAAGGATTTTTGTGGCGGGCGATTTGAGGATTAAACGAGCCGATTCCGGGTCTGCATAGATGTTAAATTCTGCTGCCGGAGTGACGTTTCCCTGCCCCTTTAATGAGCCGCCGAAACTGACGAGTAACTCCAGCTGCTGCAGGAATTCGGGGTGACGTTCCATGGCGAGTGCCACATTTGTCAACGGACCTAGGGTGAGAAGTGTGACCTCGCCGGGGTACTCCCGGACAATATCGACCAAAAGTTTTGTCGAATCGATCGGCGCATGCGGCAGCGCTTCGATGATTTCGCAATCTCCGAGCCCGTGAAAACCGTCGTGCAAGAGGATTCCGGTCCGCTCAGGGCGATCCGGCAACGCGATTCGCGGGGAGGTGCACCAACCCAGCCGTGGCCAGCGTGGCGGATCGATCAGTGAGATGATTGTTTGCAGGTTGCGGTAAGCTTGCTCTCCGGAGACCGTTCCGCCGGTGGATGTCACCGCAATCACGTCAAGTGTTGGGTCAAAGAGTGCAAGAGCAATTGCAATCGCGTCACCGATTCCCGGATCAGCGTCAATGATTACCTTTTTTCCTGACATGCCCCCTCCTGATGAGGTCAGGTTCCACTGATTTTGCCAACCAGCAATTGGTCAGCAGCGGTGTCTCCAATGAATGCCATCGCCCGAGGATCAAATCGGACTTCACGGCCAAGCCGGTAAGAAATGTTTGCGAGGTGACACATTGCCATGCTCTTCTGCCCGATGGACAGGTCAGCATTTGCTTTGTGTCTGGTGCGAATACAATCGAGCCAGTTACTCAGGTGGCTTTGGTGGAGCTCGCTTGCATCAGCAAAGCGGCCTGACGGGCCGTCGTAGATCTTCCAGCCACTGCGATCAATGACGAGTGTTCCCTGTTCGCCATAGAATGCAGCCGCTGCGGTCCGGCCTTCGAGCCCGCGATGGTTCCACTGTCGATGTTCCCAAGTTACGTCAACTGTTGGGAACTCGAATTGAACGGTCATTGTGTCTGGGGTTTCGCGATCATCTTTCAGCACACGATTTCCACCGGTCGCGGCGATACGTGTGGGAAGATCAAGGTCCAATCCCCAGCGGACCACGTCGAGTAATTGAACGCCCCATTGTCCCAGCTCACCGGAGCCGTAATCCCAGAACCAGGGCCAATGCTGGTGAAAGCGGTTTGCCTGAAATGCCCGTTTGGGGGCCGGGCCGAGCCAGCGGTCGTAATCAACTCCTTGAGGCACGTTTGATGTGACAGCGTGTCCGATGCTGCGACGACGATGTGTTGCCCAAGCTTTTGCCAGATGGACTTTCCCGATTTCCCCTGCTCGCAGTGTCTCAATTGCGGACTGGAAGTGAGTACCGCTGCGCTGAGGTAAGCCAGTCTGAACAATACGGCCGGTCTGTAGCGCAATTTCGACAATCGCCTGACCGTCGTTGATCGAGTGCGCAACAGGCTGTTCAAGATAGACATCTTTCCCGGCCAGGCAGGCATCTCGGCAGATTGCGGCGTGCCAGTGATCAGGCGTGGCAATGACAACAGCGTGAAGGTCATTCTTCTCAAGCAGTTGTTCATGTCGCGTCATGGCGACGGGACGGTATCCGGCACGATCAGAAATCTGGTGCTGTGCTGAAGCGAGTGCCTGAACATCGACATCGCAAATTGCAGCAACTCGAACGCCCGGCAGCGAGGACATTCGACCAGCCAGATCTCGCCCTTGATCCCCCATGCCAATCACGCCGACGTGAATTGTTTCATTGGGACCAATTCGTTGGGAAGCACCGAGACTGAGAACTCCGACTGCGACGCCAGCGGCATTCCGGGCAGTCTTGCCGAGGAAGTCGCGTCGATTGACGGGTTTGTGAGTCGGAACAGTGCTCATGTGTTTTCGATCAGACTGCGGAGTCGACACCTGACAGCCAAGTTCATCGTCTTACCTGCACCTGCTTACCTGCACCTGCTTACCTGCACCTGTTGATGTGCCCGCCTGCCTTTCATCAATTCTAGCCAATCAATCCATGTTGTGGCGAATAAATCATGTGGATCATTTGCAGGATTTGATGATCGACGAAACTGAAACCGGAAAATCAGGTTACAGCGTCTTGCACACAATTCCAGAGGTCAGGCCATTGTGATTTTTGGGGAAGCTCAGCAGACCGGGTGCTTTGTATGCAGAAATGACTGGGACGGGAGCATTTGAGCCCTATCCCAGTCATCTTGATCGTTGTTCTGATGCCTGCTGCGAGTACCTGCGATTTGCTCTATGGCTGATACTGTTCAACCAGTTGAGCGAATTCTCTGGTGAGTTCTGGCATTGCCCCTTGTCGTGAGGCGACCATCGCTCCAATTCGATTCGCGAACTCAGCGGAGAGGCCCACCGGCCAGCCTTGCAGTTGAGCGAAGACGAATCCGGCGGTGAACGAGTCCCCTGCTCCAACGGTGTCGGCGACCTTCACTGGACGGCCAGCGATGTCATGCTGCTCGGATTCTGTGATCACGAGGCAGCCGAGTGCTCCGCGAGTAATGCAGACGAGCCGCACTCCAAATTGCTGGATCAGCTGGCGTGAGAACTCGACTGGATCGTGCGACAACCCGAGCAGGTTTGCGATCAGTGGCTGTTCTTCATCGTTCAGTTTGACGAAGTTCGCCAACTGCAGAGACGCCCTGATCCACTCAGGGTGGTAGTAGCTCTGTCGCAAGTTGACGTCGTAAACACGCAGACTTGTTTCCGGAGTTAACGCCACGGCAGCCTGAATTGCCTTGCGTGAAATCGGGTTTCGCTGAGCCAGTGTTCCAAAGCAGACCGCGTCTGCCTTCTTCATCACAGCTTCAAGTTCTGGAGTGAGTTCGATCGCGTCCCAGGCCACGTTCTCGTGAATGATATAAGAAGGATGCCCATCCTGCAGCGTCACTGAGACCCAACCGGTAGGGCGTTCCGGGTCACGTTGAACGACGGACAAATCGAGTTGCTTGTCCTTCAGTGAGTCGAGCAGTTCATCCCCTTCACTGTCCGTTCCGACCCGAGTGACGAGAACGCCGTGACAGCCAAGTTGTCCTGTCTGGAAAGCAAAGTTGGCCGGTGCCCCACCTGACCGTTTCCCATCAGGGAAGACATCCCACAGGAGTTCGCCCAGACCGACGACGACAGGAGCTTGGTTTGAAGATGTCATGACTGCAGATACCAGAGAAGAATGCGTTGTCCGTGAATTCAGGAATGTCTGCGATCACAAAGGGCGTTCTCTGGAAGAGAAACCACAGTTCGTCACGAGTCCCTGAGTGCGAACATGATAGAGAATAACGGCTTAAATGAAACTGCAGAGCAACAGGGAACGCTCTGTTCCGCAGTTGTCCTGTTGTCGTCCCTTACCGCCGTCATCTCATCGTATTCTTCTGACTGAAACGCCTGATATCTGAGATCTGTGATTGATTGCCATCAGTCAGGATTTCACATCGTGACCTCTGGACGCGACTTACCGAACAGGAAGGGCCGTCAGGCGTTGACGCAGTTTTTCCAGAGCTTCGTCAATCGCAGCGCGACGTTCTCGCCATGCGAGCAACCGTTGGGTGAGTTGTTCGGCTTCGTCATTCAGTGCAGTCCGCTGCTCGGAGAACTCCTGCTCGATTCGACGCAGTTCTGCAGGTTCGATTTCTTTGTATTCGACGAACATGAGACTTCTCCTCAAATGGCCGGTCTGGCCAGTCTTTGATCACGGACCAGGGGGCTCGTGGCGTGATCTGTTCAACCTTCGTTTTGCGACAGTTCCGTGTTGCCGTCGCTCTGAACGAAATAGGACTCCTCACTTTTATCGTCAGGAGCTTTGGCGATTCTGGATGGTTTTGGTTGTTCTGGTAAACTTTTTCGTTGAGCTGAAGTTTGCTCGTTGCATAATTGTGACAGTCGGAAAAACCGTCGCAATGTCGACGCTGTTTGCCCCGATTTTCTATGAGTCATAACCTGAATGACCAGAACAGCTGGTGCAAGCGGTCAGGAGACGCGAGTGAGTTGGCATATTGCGCACAACCGATATCAGCGGCTGAAATGGAAATTTCGCAACGGGTTAGCACGCCGAAGTCGAGAAAGAGAAGCCTGGAAAGAAGAGTTCCAGCGTAAAGCGAACTCACCCTGAAGACCTGAGCGATAAGAAATTGGGGGAACGATCGTCAGGAAGATTGACGACGCTCCCTGCGCTGCTCTGCCTGTGACTGCCGAGTTTGGCCTGAGAGACCGTCGAACCACCGAAACTGGTTTGTTGCGATTTCGAGTGCAGTCAACAACGACTCATTCAGTTACCGCTTCTTCCCCGAGGACTTTGTGAAGTCTTCAAGAGAGACGATTGAGGAGCGTTGAGCGTCTTTGGTGTCACTCGTATTTGAGGGGCAACCACTGCACTTTGAACCACACCCGGCAGATGATCCGGTCAAGGAACGCCAGCTATTTCGAATGAGCAGAATGGCAGCCATCACAACGATGCCTGCGGTGATCAGCGTTTGCCAGTCAATGATGCCGTCAATCATGGTGATCACCTTCAAAGCGGTTCATCCACGATGGCGCTCTCTCTGATTGAGAGAGCGCGAACTTCACCGAATCAAAACGGGACAGAACAAATTGTCCCGCTTTATCCCATTATCGCAGTCCCGATCTGGTAGACAAGGAATGCAGCCACATACGCCAGCACGGTCATGTAGACGAAAGTAAAGATCGGCCACTTCCAGCTGTTTGATTCCCGACGAATCACCATCAGTGTTGCTCCACACTGGGCACACAATGCAAAGAACACCATCACAGAAAGTGCGACCGGCAGCGTAAACAATGGAGAACCGTCTGGGCGAGTGGCAGACTGAAGCATCCCGATCAGACCGGGGTTTTCTTCATCAACATCGCCTCCGAGACTAAAGATCGTTCCCAGCGTGGCGATAATCACTTCACGAGCAGGGAAGGAAGCGATGGCCCCGATACCAATCCGCCAGTCCCATCCCAGCGGAGCAACGACCGGTTCAATTGCGAGTCCGATCTGTCCGAGAAGGCTTCCCCGAATCAACTCACCATTCATGTGATTGATGCGGTCTTGTGTCTCGGAAGATGCAGCGAGGATCTGCTCCTTCTGTATCTCAAATTCGGCGATCTTGCTGGTGAATTCTTCCTTCTTTTCGTCTTGTTGCAGAGCCTCAATCTGTCTGTCGAGAAGGTCGATCTTCTCCTCATTCTGTTCCTGTTGAGCTTCAAGTTGATGAACAACAGTGTGGTCACCTGGGAAATATCCAGCTGCCCAGATCAGGATGGTGACACAGAAAATCAAAGTCCCTGCACGGACAACGAATTCCTTGGATCGATCATAGACTCGGTCCAGAACGATGCGGACAGATGGCCATTTGTACTCAGGTAATTCCATGACGAATGGAGGAGTTTCACCTGGGAAGAGCGTCTTTTTGAAGAGCCAGGCAGTGGGGATCGCAATCAATGCCCCGAGCGCCTGCATGAGAAAGAGAACGAGCCCTTGCAGGCCAATCTGCCCGCCGAGCCAGGTTGTCGCTGGGACAAAGGCGCCAATCAGAAGCACGTAAACCGGGAGTCGTGCAGAGCAACTCATCAGCGGAGCGACCAGCATCGTGACCATTCGATCGCGGCGGTTCTCAATTGTTCGAGTCGCCATCACGCCAGGGATCGCACACGCAAACGACGACATCAGAGGCAGGAAGGATTTCCCACTCAGTCCGATGCACGTCATTAACTTGTCCATCAGGAATGCTGCGCGTGCCATGTACCCGCAGTCTTCCAGAATTGAGATGAACAGGAACAAGAGGACGATTTGTGGCAGGAAGATGAGGACCGATCCCACACCAGCAATAATTCCGTCCACCAGCAGGCTGCGCAACATTCCCGGAGGAACGACAGCCGCGATCTGTGCGGTAATCGATTCCTGTCCCCACTCGACAATCCCCATCAGGGGGCCGGCCCAGGTGTAGATCGACTGGAAGATCAGGAACATCAGCACGATGAAGAAGGCAACTCCAAAGAACCGATGAGTCAGGAATTTGTCGATCTTGTCGCTGTGTGTTTGAGCATGGGCGGATTCGGTTCTCGTGACCACTCCATCAAGCTGCTTGCGAATCCAGTCATACCGGGCTTTGGTTTCCACGAGTGGAATCCGGCATCCGCCTGCAGTGAGTCGTTGTCTGGCCGCACTCAGGTATTCGCTGAGGTCAGAATTGAGATTCAATGACGCCTGATGTTCTGCTTCCCCGTGAACATCCATCAGCATGCGTTCAAGCAGGAATGTTGGCGGTTCTGCAGTCCCCTGTCCGACAAGCCATTCTTTGAGCAGTTGTGTTTCCTGACCAAAGATCTCCGGAAAAAGCTTCGGAGGAGCAACCGGTTCTCGATTGGCGACGCGCAGGATGGCATCTCGAACGTCATTCAATCCTTTGCGCTGGTGAGCCGAGGTGACAACGACTTCGACATTCAGGCGTGCCTCAAGGAGCTTCGCATCGATGCTGACTCCATTCCTTTCGGCGATGTCGCACATGTTCAGCACGAGCAGCATCGGAATGCCTAACTCGCGCAGCTGCGAGAAGAGATAGAGATTTCGCTCGAGATTGCTGGCGTCGACAATACACACAATTGTGTCTGGTCGTTCCACGTCCTTCTGACGCCCCAGCAGGACATCCACTGACACCATTTCATCTGCAGAACGTGGCGACAGGCTGTACGTTCCCGGCAGGTCGACCACCTGCACGTCGTGCCCGTTGTGCTTGAAGCTCCCCAGCTTCTTTTCAACAGTGACCCCGGGAAAGTTTCCGATCCGGGCTTTGCCACCGGTCAGGCCGTTAAACAGCGTGCTCTTGCCAGTGTTCGGATTTCCGATCAGAGCAATGGTCAGTGACTTCGACGCAGCAGGTGGAGCAACCGAGGACATAATCAAGCTTTGTTTCGAGGAAATCGCCTTGGGGCAACTGCGTTCCGGGATCAAGATCTCAAGTACTTTGAGTGACGAAAGATGGTCATTGCCTTGCCCTTCTTTCGATCTGAATCCAACAGTTGGACAGGTCTATTGCAGGAGTGAGATCGAGACCCGTTTCGCTTCGGACTTTCTGAGTGAGAGCCGGTAGCCACGAATGGCGTACTCCACAGGATCACCTAATGGGGCGAAACCAATGACGGTGATCTCTTCGCCATCGGTGAGTCCCATCTCCATGAGACGCGTGGCAATTGCATCATCTCCTGAGATTTCCAGAATGGTTGCCCGTTGTCCAATTCGATTCAGTTCGGCAAGTGTCATGGAAATGGTGTGATGTCAAAGAGAGGGAGTGGGAGAGAACCAATGCCGCAATCATTCTGGATTGCAGATTGGATATTGAACGTTCAGGGGTGGGATTTTGCCGAGACTGCGTCGGTGTGAATCTCAACGAGAATCATGACAGACGAATCACAGCGGAAACTGAGACGTTGATTGCCGATCGCGATGATGCTGGGTTCCCCAGGTCGCACGACTTCGATGACAGCTCCCTCGCGAAACCCGAGTTCTTCTAGTCGGTGTCTCAGCTCGTTTGCCCCCTCCATGTCAACAATGTGGCCACGTTGCCCTGCGCTCATCGCACTCAACGGGAGTATGACCACAGCAGATCCTGACTTTGGGGCGAGTGGACGACGGGTCGGCTGACCACAACATCCAAGGGAATTTTCAACGTTTTTCGAAACCGGGAGTTGGTTGAGTGAACCTTGTTGAGACTAAGTCTCAGTAGTGTTCTCGATATTGTAGCGGTGTCTCATCGGATTTCAAAAGGGATCAAGGAACTCATGCGACCGAGAAATCGCCAGATGGCATCAACAACAGGCGATTTCTGCAAGAAAGCAGAATGAAGGAATTTGGAATGCGTGCGATTCCAGGCTGACTTCGCTGACAAATCGCCTGCCGGGAGGCAATCGGAATGTCACAAAGGGTTCAGGCGAGAAAACAGAACGGGAGAGTGAGCCGTACAGCGTAGAGACGGCTCTGGGAAGCATGAACAGTGAATGAGTTGTCACCAGAACCGGTCTCGCGGACTCGGATCAATGTTCACTGCTCAATGATTTACGGCGAATTCACTGCTATTGAGGTAAGCCCAATAGACGTCTTTCAGGCTTTCGGCCAGCGCGACCTGATACGGGATGTTCCGCTCGGCTTTCGCTCGAATCGAGCGTTTGACAAGGTCGCCAATCTTGTTCAGCTCGTCTTCAGAAGGGACCCGAGACAGAGCAGCAAGAGAAAGTTGACGGATTCGCTCTGACTCATGCCAACCTCTGTGGTTGATGACCTGAGAGAGGACCCGACTCTTCTCGATGTCGGTTGCTTTGAGAACGAGGTCGCCATTGATCATCATCAAGGCTTGCGTCAGCGTACCGTCGAAGGTGCTGGATTCGCTGTTCTCTTCGGTTTCTACTGAGGTATAGAACCGCGAAAGCCACTCTTCCCGATTTGATTCGACCTGTCGATCAAACAGTGTGCTGGAGTTCGCCGTGTTGGCGATCAGTAGAGAGTCATAGAGTTGTTCGGCTGTGAGAGGTTTCACGTACATGCGGGTGAACAAGGCGAAATCACCGAGTTCAGGCGTATCTCCCAGCTGCTTTTCTGGAACCTGACTGCTCAACTGGTAGGCGTCCGACAGGCAAATCCAGCGGACAAGTCGTTTGACGTCGTAATCGCTGGCAACGAATGCGGCTGTCAGTTGTTCGAGCAACTCTGGATGGCTGACCGGAGTTTGCGGTCCCATGTTGTCGATGGGATTGGTGAATCCGTATCCAAAAAACTGAGCCCAGGTCCGATTTACGAACGCACGAGCGGTTTGTGGATGATCCCCGCTGAACAGGAGGTCTGCCAGTTGATCACGCAGTGGCGATCGAGGTTCAGTCATCACCTCGACCCCGCTGTAGCTCGGGTAGGCGACCTGCAAAACCCCTTTCAGGCTTTCGTAGAACGTCGGTCCAAATGTGTCGTTGTTGACTAACTCTCGGGTGTAGATGGTTTCATTCTTCTTAGGATCGAATGCCATCGACTCTTTGATTTTTGTTTGCTGGAAGAACGCATTCAGTTCCCAGAATTTGGACTGCTCCCAGTTCTTGATCTCCGGGTGCTGATGGCATTGTGCACACTGCAACTGCTGGCATAGCAGGATTCTTGCAGCAATTGCTGTTGCGGGGACCGCCTGATTGTTCAGATGGGCCAGCAGGAAGTTGGCAGGTCCATTCTCTTGAGTTCCGACGGCGGCAATCAGTTCTTCAACCGTGTCACGCCATGGACGGTTCTCTCGGAACTGGCGATTCAGCCACGCATAGAGCGTTTCCCGATGAATTCCCTTCACGCGAGCGCGACCGACGAGGAGATTGGTCCAGACCGATGCCTGATGTCTGGCGAATTCCGGATTCACCAGCAAACGATCCAGTACGTCCGCTCGCTTGTTGTCTTGATTGCTGTTGAGGAACTGTTCTGTTTCCTTGGTCGTAGGAATACGGCCAGCAACGTCCAGATAAATACGTCGAATCCATTCCGAATCGGAAGCAACAGGACCAGCAGAGACGCCGGCTTCCTTCTGCATCTGTTGCAGCTCATTGTTGATGAGTTGCACGATGCCTGTATCAGAACTTGGGAGTGGTCGAGTCGGTTTGTTAGGTCGACTTGGGATTGAGACTGCGTGGATATTGTCAGCCTGAGAGTTCTCCCCGTTTCGCATTGGAACGGCTGGGAGAGTGATCTCTGGGATGATCGATGGTCCTGCCGAATCGGTGTTGGACGAGTCTGAGTGCGTCACCGAGTGTTCAGACTGAGCAAGGTCAACGGACGCTGATTGTCCATTGTTTCGCGGCCAAAATGAGATGGTCGCGAGAAGCAGAAGTGATGCACCAATCGCAGGAATGAGAAACAGGCGGCGTGTTGGCCTTTTGACGGATACCGGTTCTTCCTGCGGTGGAGCTGATGGCTTGTAGACAGGCATTTCTGTCGAGCCCGCTCCAGCGGCATCCCAGTAGAGTTCCCCGTGCAACTCCATAGCTTCGATGTAGAGGCGGAGTGCGTCGCGGTCTTGAAGTGTGATCGCTTGAAGTCGCTCAATCTCTTTCTGTGTGGCGATCTCTTCGCAGAGATTCTCCACAACTTGCAAGATGAATTGGCGTTCGCGACTGGTCACGGTACTACTCGAATGAAACGGTTTGAAATACCCTGGAATTCCCAGGCGTTAATTACTGATTCTCTTGCTACTGACTGAAATGGCAGTCAGTGAACACGTCTTGAAATTTTGTCTGTTACTGCGTTGAAATTTCTAAGTAGGAACTTCAGTGGCAAGTTGTCTGTGAATGCAATCGAGCAGGATCTTTCGAATTCGCCCGAGTGACTGATACACCGAATTTGCTGGACGCCCTAACTGGACTGCAAGGTCTTTACCGGAATGCCCAGGTTGATAACGCTGCTCGATGAGTTCGCGGTCACTGGCTTGTAACTTTGAAAGGCAATGGTGCAACGCTTCTCGTCGCAGTTCTTGCTCTCCCGAAATTTGGGCTGCTTCTTCAGCAACCGCGGCCACGAACTCTTCAGAAAACGTGAGCTTCTCTCGTCGGAATCGCTGCCTGTGCTTGAGGATTTCAAATTTGGCAATCTGACGCGCCCAGCTGAGGAAGTTTGTGTCGACCACAAACTGGTCAAGCTTGGCCCAGATGACCAGATTCGTTTCCTGCAATATTTCTTCTGCACTGTGGACGTTGCCGACCTGTGCAAGAATGAATAGGTACACCGCTCGCTGTGACCGCGTGAAGAGTTGGACAAACTCTTCGCTCGGAATAATACGAGGCCGAATTTCCTCTGAGTCTGCCACGTCAGTTCCTACATCGACTCAAACAGAAAATGAGGAACAAGGTACCCGCTCCTGTTCCTCATTTCCTGTTGTTCCCCAATCAAAATGACAGTGCTCAACGAATTGAGATGCCAGTTCGATTCCAAGTTCCGTTTCGCTTCAAATAGCTCGGCCCTGATAAACGTGACTGCAGGTCAAATGCCGGAAGAACGATTCGACCGGCGATTGCTCTGCTGCGATTTAGCTGATCAAGCCTTTGATTGGTTGACCGCCATTTGCAAGTGGCATTGGACGACCACGTTTTGACGTGTGGACGGTGTTCAACGGGATTCGCAGTGCATGAGCGATTGTTGCCCAGAGATCACCTGGAAGGTAACTCTCGCTGATGATGCGGTCACCGTCTTCGTTGGTGGCACCGATTGCCTGTCCGCCCTTCAGTCCACCACCCCCGACAAGCAGCGACCAGCTGGTTGCCCAGTGATCTCGCCCGACGTTCTGGTTGATACGTGGAGTACGACCGAACTCGCCCATACAGACAATCGTGACGTTCTCCAGCATTCCGCGCTGTTCAAGGTCACGGGTCAGGCCAGCAATTCCGGTGTCCAACTGTGGCAGGTTGGTATTCTTCAGACGATTGAAAACATCGTCATGCAAGTCCCAGCCACCTGGGAACTGAACTTCGATGAATGGAACGCCCTTCTCCACCAGTCGACGGGCCATCAGCAGCATGTCACCGAACTGGTGCCCGCCGTATGACTGGCGGACTTCAGGCGCTTCTTCGGCAACTTTGAATGCTGACATCTGCGAAGAGGTCATCAGGTTGATGGCCTTCTTATAGACGTCCTGGTGCGCCTGTCCGGCGTCGCCACGGTTGGAGCGAATGAAGTTTGTTTCAATCGTTCCCAGCATCTGGAGACGCTGGTTCAAACGCTGAGCGTCCATCCCGTCCATCTTGGCGTTCTGAATATTGCCGCGTCCATCCACCACGAATGGGGCATGTGACATTCCGAGGAAGCCTGGATTCATGCTTCCACCTCCGATGGAGATGAAGGCCGGAATTTCCAGCTCTTTGCGCTTTGGAGCGAGTTCGTAGCTGACGACCGAACCGAACGGTGGGTGAACCACGGTTGGGTTTGGAACGTAAGCACTATGCATGTAGTAAGTACCACGCATGTGATCGGCTTCTCGGGTGCTCATTGAGCGTACAACCGAGAGTTTGTCCATCACCTTGGCGATTTCCGGAAGCTGCTCCGAAATCTGCAGGTCACCCTTGGTGCTGATCGGTTTGAATTCGCCGCCGTTCTTTGAGTTCGGCTTCAAATCCCACATGTCGATTGTCGGAGCTCCGCCGTTCAACCAGATGAGGATGCACGCCTTCTGGTTGGACTTCACTTCCGCAGCATTTGCCTGAAGATGCGACAGGAAGTGCGATGCCCCTAATGCCGTTGCTCCTCCCATTGCCATGTGGCTCAGGAAGTGGCGTCGAGACATACCGGTTGGAATCGTGTCGAACATGTTTGAGGTCTTTCTGCTCTTTACGAACAACATTGTCAGTGCGAGACAGCCGAACCTGTTGGATTTCGTCTGTCCGATGCGGTTGCTCGAATCTGATTGTCAGATTCGAGCAACCGTTGTTGGCCCGCACCGTTTTTCTTTATCAGGACAATGGCACGGCTTGCTTGCTGATGCCTGTGATCCTGATTCTGTACTACTGAAATTCAAAAGTCTCTTAGTGATTGACGATGAACTCGTTGGAGTTCAGGAGAGCCCAGTACAGGTCCTGATAGGCTCGGACCGGATCTCGTTCTGATGCCATCAATCGTTGCAGCTGACGGATTTCGCCTTTGTCAGGACGTCGTCCAAGTGCTGCGATAAACATGATTTCAACACGGCTCGCGTCGTTTCTGTGACGTGGGTCAGACAGAACTGACGTGACGAAACTTCCCTTCTCTCCGTTGATCGCTTTCTGTACCAAGGCACCGTTCATCATCAACAGAGCTTGTGGAATACTTCCGCTGAAGAGAGTTGGTTCGTCATCTTCGTTTCCACCAAAAATACGGAGGAAGTCAGTCAACCATCGTTCGCGTTCTCGCTGATCGCCTGTCAAGATTGCTCCACTGCCGTCTGCACTGGTGGCAATCATGAGCGAGTCGTACAACTGCTCGGCCTGCATGGTTTTGACATACATATGGCTGAACAGCGGAACTTCGCCGGCTGACGGATTGTCGATTTCGTTCTTGCTGTTGTACTGACTCGTTAAATTATACGCCTGAGTATTGCAAATCCAACGGATCAGTTGTTTTACGTCATAGCCACGAGCGACGAATTCTTCTGTCAATCGTTCAACAACTTCCGGGTGACTTTCAGGGTTGTGAGGTCCCATGTCGTCGATTGGACGGGTGAAACCGTAACCCATGAAATGGCCCCATGTTCGGTTGACCATCGCTCGGGCTAGCTGATGCTGCGGATCAGTACGGCAGATCAACTTGGCGAGTTCTTCGCGGCGGTCCGGGGTGTCTCGTTCGATTTCGTTGCTGAGGTAGGTTGGGTACGCAACCTGTACCAAACCGCCCCGGTTTTCGAAGTAGACTGGACCAGAGAAGTCTCGGTAAACGAGTTCCGAGTAATCGTCGACCATGCGGCCGGATTCAGGATCGTACTTGTCGTGATCCTGACGACGGGCCTGACGGAAGAAGGCGTTGAATTCCCAGAACTGATTCTGCTTCCACTCGTTGAACGGGTGGTTATGGCACTGTGTGCATTGAACCTGCATCCCCAGGAAAATTCGGGCTGTGTTTGCGGTCGCTTCGACGTGGTACTCTTCCGAGTTCACGTTTCCGGCCAGCTGAGCCAGCAGGAAGTTGACGGCACCGTTTTCTTCAAAGTGCCCTTCTGCAGTCAGCAGGTCGTAAACAATGTCATTCCATGGACGGTTTCGAGCGAATGCTTCTCGCAGAAACTTTCGCATTCCAACCCGACTTGTCCGGTCAGGAGTGTTTCGTCCGATCAGAACATTGGTCCAGACTTCGGTGAAATTCCGGATGTAGTTGGGGTCAGCGAGCAGTTCTTCGATCAGTTTGGTGCGTTTGTCTTCAGACTTGTCATCGAGAAACGCCAACACCTTCTGGGCTGGTGGAATGTGCCCGACAATGTCCAGATAGACCCGACGAATCCACTCTTCATCTGAAGCGATCGCGCTTGGCTGGACTTCGTTGTCTTCCCAACCCTGTGCAATTTCACCATCAATGAACTGAACAACGCGATCTGAAAGTCCAGTGCTGAACTTCTGGGGAGGGGCAGCAACAACAGTTGACGCTGCAAACAAAACCCCCAGCACGGCGAGAAATTGACTCGCTTTGAGAATGTTGTCTTTGTGCATCATGTTGTCCAGTTGCATCTCATGTCCCTTTCAGATGGAAAGTGTATTTCAGGACATGGTTAGCGCCATTCCCCTGAAAAGATCTTCCCTTCAAAATGAATACCACGATTTCGCCTCAGACTGTTCGCTTCAAATCGAGACTTCTTATAGATTTTGTCACATTCATTTCGGTAATGCGAACGTTTTCGAGGGTCGAGACTGGTGCTTTCTCGAAGTTTCGTCGACTGTAAATTCCTATTTTAAAGCTTGTTGTGTCAATTTGATCATCGTTTTTTCTCCATTCTCGATGAATTCTGCGTTCCACTTGAACGTTTTCCCGTTCAGCTGCAGGTTCCCGGAGAAAATCATTGGTTCCGCGTTTAAGGCTTGGGGCTGCTCGGAATAATCCCCATGCTCGAATCGGTGGACGCTCCCCCGGTTCATGGAGACTGGGCCTTCATAGTTCAGATAGTGAATTCTGTGATCGGCGATTGGCACTGCTTCAATGACGCATTCGGCAGTCGGTTGCGATAGAAGTCGCCACGTTTTCAGAATTCCATTGGACTCGAGCATGAGGTCCCAGTGAAGGTCCGGCCAATCGTGGGTCAGGATTACGAATTGTGGCATGATTGTTTGTCGTCTGTTCGCATTAGCTGAATGTACTTCCACTGGTGTCGAATGGAGCTGTCATGCTTACAGGAAGGTGATTGTGCGGAAAACCAAACGCTCTTGGCTGAGTGTTTTGCTGAAACGCATCGTGGACGGCCTTCCTGGTGTGAACTTGTTGGGGCTGGAACGAATAGGCAGGTCGTTCTAGTAAATCTGTTATCTTCTTATATGAGTGATTGTTGTTTTATAGGCAGGGATTTCGCTATTCATGGTAATGAGCTCAACTGGAGTCTTCCTGTTGAGTGAGGGCGATTGTCAGCCTCTGGCGGGAATGGCTGTGTCTGACACTGAGAATTTATTAGGATATTTTTAAGGCCTGTCAGGTGAAACTGACTACTAAAGTTGACTTTGCTTCTGGTTCATGAGCGTCTCACACAGGTTGAGTGTAGGCAAATCTGGACTGCTTCCGGGACTCGATCGTTTTTGTCTGTCCTGTTTCTGTCTTTCAGAACCTGTGACATCAATTCGGATTTTGCTCTAAGGGACTCTGGATGTTTGACTGGATCCAGCAACTGCCGACGCAGGATGGTGCCCCTTTACTGGGAAAAGTCCGTCTATTGCGGGAGTTGGGGCGCGGGGGAATGGGCGTCGTCTATGGAGGCTGGCACTCCAATCTGGACATCCCTGTCGCGGTCAAACTTCTGAAAGCGACTCTCTCTGAAGGGGGAGACGCAGCGGCCCGATTTCTGAGAGAAGCACGTATCTGTGCTTCGATCGACGAACCGGGGCTCGTGCGTGTCTTTGACTTCGATCATATCGCGGCAGGCGCGTATCTTGTCATGGAGTATGTCGCCGGGAAGAATCTCGACGAAGTGATCGCGGCGTCGGGCCCCATGACAGAAGCTGAGGTCCTGACTCTGCTCCGAGACATGTCTGTAGTCTTGATGTCGCTGCATCGAGGCGGCGTCATTCACCGGGACATCAAACCTTCAAACCTGTTGTTGAGAGCTGATGACGGCCGTGTGAAGTTGACGGATCTCGGCATCGCCAAGATGGAAAAATCTGGTGATTCGGCCGAGACGAAGGGGATCATGGGGACTCCTTCATTTATGAGTCCCGAGCAGATTCGCAGCCCGAACGATGTGAGTTCGGCGTCCGACTTCTTCTCGCTGGGGGCAACGGCCTTTTATTTGCTGACAGGGAAACGCCCTTTCGATTCTTCAGGCAATATCTTTGAAACAATGCAGAACATTTGTAATCAGCCGCTACCGGTTGAGGTTCTGGCACAGGCAGGAGTAAGCCAATCAACGATTGATCTGATTGCGTCTCTGACTGTGAAATCAATGTCGGAACGAATCAACGATGGACGCCAGCTGCTCGGGCGACTTCCTGCAACGTCGGTTCCGTTTCGTTCAAGCATTCTCACGGCGTCGCGGCCTGACCATCCTTTGAAGCGATCTGATACCACGAGTTTTGCGAGCCCTAATGCCGAAACTCTTTCACCGAATTCGATTCAATCGAACCCGGTCGGAGTAACGACGTATCAAACTCAGCAGTCACGATCATTGCTGATTTGTGAGTGCTTGCAGAACGATTTTATCGCTCCCATTCCGTCTGGTCAGCCGATTCCCAACAAGCTCCATATTGGACGGGAAGAATCCTTGCGTCTGGTCGGCGCTGATCCCTCAAAGGGCCCCTTGGTTCGTGCTCTGTCTGCCTGCGCATCGGCCGAACATGTACGGGTCGTTCACATTCGCGATTGGCACGATCCGGACGATCCAAGACAGCAGGCGGAACTCGAATTCTTCGGACCACACTGCATCATGGGGTCGCATGGTGCTAAGTTCGTCGATGCGGTGGAAGCATTTAGTCGAGATCGCGGCCGTTCGGCAATTGTCGACGCGACGGGGATTAATGACTTTGAAGATACGCCGTTATCAGACACTCTTGAAGCACTTGTTGATGATCATTCCCGTGCTGAAGTTCCAGTCGGTGTGATCGGGGTCTGGACGAACGTGAAGGTGCATTACCTGCTTTATGACCTGAAGACGCGCGCAGGGTTTCATAACCTGGCAACATGTTCGAAACTGGTCTCGGCACCTGATCGGGTCGAGCACCGAAACGCATTACGCCAGTTAGAAACGGTCCTCGGTGTCAAAGTCTTCCACGAGATTGATGAGTTTCTCGCGTTTCTCGGTGTCCGCGCAGGCTCAGGGAGTGGGGCGACAATGTCTGAAACATTCGTCGGCACGTTGATGAACTGATTGCACGCTCCCCTGCTCTCCGATAATTGCGGCCGTATCAACGCATTGCAGCATTGCTTTAATGAAAGATCCATCGAGCCGGACACAGTGTGCGAGCTCGATGGATCGTTTTCTGAGGACCTCAGGCCGGACGTTTATCTGAGGCGGAGTGAATTCGGAATCGATCCCCTACTCTTTGGCGATCTTCTGTTGGAGAGCCTGAATTTGCAGTGGAATGTCGCTGCAAATTGCGTCAACTCCTAACCCGACAGCGAGGTAGTAATCCTCAACGGTATGGCCAGGCCACCCGTTCACTTTGATGCCTGCCTTCTGTGCATCACGGACAGCAGCCCGTGATGTCCCGTCCATTTTGCAGCCGACTCGAATGGCGCCGAGTGCTTTGGCTTTCTCGATAAACTCAGGTGTGCATGGTCCACCGGTGATGTACAGCAGTTTTGCCTGAGGATCCATTTTGTGCAGGATCTTCAAAGGGCGATCATCAAATGATGTGAAGTAGTAGTATGAACCCTTTGGCTGCTTTTTCGTCGCCAGAGCATGGATCTTCTTGCAGTATTCTTCGAGGCGTTCGTCTGGATAGAGTTCCTTCTTGCTGGTCTTCATTTCCAGTTCGAGATAGATGCCCGGCTTGTCTTCGAGGTAGGTTAGAAACTCTTCCAGAAACAAAAATTTCTGTCCGCTCTTCTTGGATGTGATCGAACGCAGTTCGTCTGCGGTTTTGTGCTCGACAGGCCCGGTGCCATTGTGTGTGCGATCGAGACTGTCGTCGTGCAGGATGACGAGAACCCCGTCTTTCGTCATGCGAATGTCGGTCTCGAAGCCTTTAATGCCCTTGTCGTAGCAGCTACGAAAGGCGTCCATTGTGTTCTCTTCGAACTCATGGGCCCCACCACGGTGTGCGTAAAGCAAGCCTTTTTCTTGTGCTTGAACGGAGCTCGCTGCTCCGGCCATTCCTCCTGCCACGACAACGGCTGCAACCCACTGACAAAATCTCATGAGCATGGTCCTGTTCAAATGCAACTTGGAGGCTTAGAGCGAATTTTCTTCGTGTGCCACGATCGTGTGACTGGCAGCGACAAATTGAATCGTGTCGATACATGGAGAATGCCGAACGGGCCCTCATCATGCAACCCAATGGAAGGTCGTTTCGCTTCCAACAGCGAAAGCTCCAGAGAGATGCAGGGAGCAAACCAGACTTGGGAGAGAGGCAGGCTCCTCTGCAGCGGCAACCGCAAATCTTCCTGAAGGTCCTGATTCCTGCAATGAGTGGGGAAATGTGGTCTTGAACGTCTGTACGACACGCTTGTATCACGATGATCCACAACTCCCGACGGTCAGGTTTCAACTGCTTTGACATCGACTGCGGAACACGACTACTATCCGCTAGCTGTCGAAGTTGAATTTTGACTTCGTCGATCAGGCAAAATCGGGACGTAGCGCAGCCTGGTAGCGCGCTTGACTGGGGGTCAAGAGGTCGCGTGTTCGAATCACGTCGTCCCGACTTGTAACGCAACGGCTTACGACAATTTTGCTTTGCGATTTTCGCCCAGTGTCACGGAAAGTGTCACTGGGCGAAATCTTTCCATAGCTCGTCGGCAATGTTGTCGGCCTAATGGCTCACGTAAAAGGTCATTGTCGTCGTAATGTCTGCGTGCCTCATCAGCTTCTGAAGTACTGGCGGACGCACTTTGAGCGACCAGCGTGTCCCGAACGATCGTCGAAGATCGTGAGCGGTAGCGTGCTTCTTTCCACCAACCTTCAGCGCTGCTTTTGTGCCGATTTCAGAGACTAAATCCAGATGGGTTCCCGCGAATGATTGTTAGAGGCGAGGGGGATGTACCGCTCGAGGAAGCTGGATTGGCCGAGAGTTATGTCGGATTCGCGACGTGACATTTCCTGCCGGTGATCGTGATTTCGTTTTGAAGGTGGAAGATTGCGAAAGCAAAGTCGGATCTTCAAAAAATCAACTACATTGGGAGACGTCGCTACGAAATTCTGCTTAGCTATCTCGCTTTGGATTTCTTCGGTTGTGGAGGCTGGAGGGTGATTTCGTATTTGTTCTTTCCCTCTTCGACTTCAAGTGAGAGCGGAGTGCTGACGTCGTTTGCGTATGCGTTATCGATCTTCAAGGAGGCGAGGCTTCCTTCTGCTGGGTCGGATTCATTGAGCATCAGGCGGTCCACGATCACTTTGTACGTTCCGACTGGCAGGGGACGCTCAACCTGGAATTGACCGTCTGGCTCAGTCCGGCCTGTTCCGCCCTTCCCTGTCATTGAGTCGTAGAATGCGATTCTCAGGCGTTCAGCTGGAGCTTGTCCGGCGACAGTGACCGTCCCCTGTACTGTTCCCATCGGTTCGCCGCTTTTTGAGCAGCCAACGGAAACAACCAGAAGTAGAGAAGCCAAGAAAGAGCGAAACATGAAACAGAGACTTTCCTGAGTTGAGAGCTGTTCAACGAGAGTGGTTTTCGGAATGCCAAGGCGTGTCTGACATGCGGCATTCAAGCATTCTCTTTTCAAGACTGCTGCGTGGTTACATGTCAGACTGAAAGTGGCTTAGTACTCGCCGATCACCTGACCGTCGTCTTTCATTGCCAGCTTCTTGAATGTCTGGAAATCGACGTTATCTGAGACGAATCGGACAGAGCCATCTCCGAGGACAACGTGAATTCCCCCTGTGTGGAACGAGTTCAGGATGGTGTTGTTGTTGTAGGGGCGACCAGAGCTGGCTTTGTGGATCATTGACGAGTTTGGAAGCCAGCGAACGCATGTCACGCCGGCTTGCCATGAGTCGCGTGTCCCTCCCGATTGGCAACTAGGAGAGTTAATGTCATAGAGTCGGCGTGCCCCGTGCCAGCCTCCATAGTAATTCGATGTCAGGTCTTCCCCATCGACGAGCCCGGATTGTTCGGCGATCAGAATGGTGTTGCTCAGGCCATCGGTGAGGCGGGAGAATCCAAAGGACATGTTGACCGGCATTGCCCCGGTGCTGCAACTCCAGCCTCCTCCGCAGTCGACGTATCCAGTGGTCTGCGTCCAGCTGAAATTCGGAGCGGCTCCTGAGATGGCGATGTAGTGAATCCCCATCCCTTGCCCTGGGTTATAGAAGAGGATGTTTTCACCGTCCCGGTTGGTGTAATCCGTCGGAAACGTTGGGAGAGCACTTGAAGGACAACGGAAGGCGTCGACGACCAGACCGCTGAGGACGCGGTTTCCTTGGTAAGCGTCGGCTGCGGTTCGGCCTGCCGCAAAGCTGGCTGAAAAGTTCAACTGGTTATAGACCGTTGATTGTTCAAGATACGGCAGAATCGAGACTCGCCAGTTGATTGAGTTTTTGATACCTGAGGTCTGGTGAACTGTTGGTCCAAGTGATCCGGCCGGAAGCAGATTGTAGACGTCGTGGTAGTTGTGTAACGCGAGCCCGATCTGCTTCATGTTGTTTTTGCATTGGCTGCGTCGAGCAGCTTCGCGAGCTTGTTGAACTGCCGGGAGCAGAAGCGCCACCAGGATAGCAATGATGGCAATGACGACCAGCAGTTCAATTAAAGTGAATCCACGTTGATGAGCGCGGTGGTGACGTGTCAGCTGTGAATCCATTTCCTCAAAACTCCGAATTGGGTGCCTGCCGAGACAAAATGATGAGCAGTCGATTTCAGGCTCGTCGACGCGATTTCAGTAATGAGTGGATTGTAACTAGCCGTATGCGATCTAAGTGTTAATTTTGCGTAAATTACATGTTGAAAGTGAGATGCGTGCATGTTCTTGTTGTGGGTGTAATGTCCTTTTTTGTAATGGTTTGCGTCTTCGGAGTTCTGTGGTTAAGTCTGTGGTTTGATCCATGAATTTACATTTGTGAATGGGTTGGCATTGTCTGTTGGGGTGTGACGTCCGCCTTGTTTCCAGTGGAATTTTCGGTCTCCGTGGAGAGGTGAGATTCCATCGACGCTGAGTGATGGTTGGGGTAGTATTCACGCCTCAGAGCCATCGACACCGCGGGAGCGAGACATGACGACAGACTACAATCAGGGAAGTACAGCTGAGCAATACAAACAGGCCAAAGAAGATCCCTGGCGGTCCCGGATTGAAACCTTCTCGCTAATGAAAGTTTTGGGTGATCTTCAAGGGCAGAGAGTTGTCGACGCGGCCTGTGGTGAAGGTCACTTTACTCGCAAATTGCGCAACGCCGGTGCAGCCGAAGTGGTTGGCTTTGATATCTCTGAGCGAATGATCGATCTGGCTCGATCACAGGAATCGCAGCAAAAGCTGGGGATTGAATACTGCGTTGCGGACGCTCGCGATGCGGTTGCTCAGCAGGACTATGATCTGGTTGCGTCAGCATGGCTGCTGGTTTACGCCAGAACACGAGCCGAGCTTGATCAGATGTGCCACGGGCTTGCCAGCAGACTGCGCTCCGGCGGGCGTTTCGTGACGTTCACGACGAACCCAGGTCTGTATCACTTTGACCAACGGGCCGACTATCGTAAGTACGGGTTTGAAATCGCTCTTGCAGACGACGTCGAAGAAGGCGCACCGATCCAGTGGCGAATTCCTGTTGGGGATTCAGTACTGGAAATCGAAAACTACTACCTTCCTGTTTCTTCCTATGAAGAGGCATTTCAGAAGGCAGGCTTCAGCGATTTTCGCATTCACGACCCAGAGCTGTCTCCGAATCCGCAGGGAGAGAATGATCAGGAATATTGGAGTGATTTCCTGCGAAATCCCCCTGCTATTCTCATTGAATGCGTGAAGAATTGATCTTCGGATGGCCTTTGGCTGATCTTTGGTTATTCGGTGAGAGTCAGCCCGTGAGGGTGTGGCTCTCCTTGCTTTTGTGAGACAAAAATGAAGCGGCCGTCGCAGAGTTTCACTGGTTCGATGGCCTGATCTCTGAACCCTTCGACATGGACAGAGATTGATTTTGTTCCGACATCAGAGATGTTGGCTTTCAGGAGGATGAGGTCTCCGACCTGAGCCCCGACCAGAAAGTTGATGTCCGAACAATGGACTGTGACGGCACTGTCACAACCAGTTGGAGAATCGTATAAGGCTCGCCGAACGCACATGGCAGCGGCAATGTCCATCTGACTGAGCATTTCCCCACCGAAGATCATCGGGTACATGTAATTAGTCATGTGGGGGAAGACGGTGAACGATGTCTCAAACGTGCGATATCGGAAATTCATTGGTCGGGTCTTGAGGGTTCAAAATCGAATAGGGGATCACCTCTGTTGATGATCCCCTTGAGCGTAAGACGAACTATTTGGCGAGTGAAACGCAGATACATTCTTCATCATTTCGAACAATGATGCAGCGGTTTGCAAACGCCGGTGGGCACCAGACGACTTCACGACCAAAGGCAAAGTTGGTTGGCTTCAACAGCGGAGTTCGATCGAGTTCAGTGAATCCGGTGGGAGTGAGGTTGGCGATCACGAGGTCACCTGTCTCCGTGAACATCCAGAAGCGATCACCCTGCTTTACAATGAACGCAGTCCCTGAGTTAGGGGCTCGCCCGTTTAACAGGTCGCGTGATCGCCAGAGGATTTCACCGCTGGGGATTTGAACTGCGTGGAGATCCCCTTTCTCATGGAACCCGTATAACACGTCTTCTACAACAAATGGTTGTGTGTTGACGGGTGAGATTCCGTGTCGCTGCTTGTCCTGCCAGACCACCTCAGCTTCAGGTTTTTCTGAATTGAGTTTCAGGAGAAGATTCCTTTCCTGGAAACCTCCCACGTACAGGTAATCGCCGATTTTGATCGGTGTCATGATGACGGAACCACTGTCGGCCTTATACGGGAACTCCCAGAACGGCTTACCCGTCTCCGGATCGACAGAATAAATGCCGAGAGCCTTCATCAAGATGAGCTGTCGGCGCCCCCCTGCCTCAATGATGGTCGGTGGACAATAAGCCTGTTCGGTCGCTTTGCCGGCTCTCCAGATTTCTTCTCCGGTCAATTTGTTAAAAGCGGCAGCGTGAGCGACTTCTGTTCCCACAACGCAGATGATCTTGTCTCCATCAATCAGGGGGTGACTCGCGTAACCCCACAATGCAGACTTGGTGTCATATTCTTTCTTGAATTCTTTCGACCAGAGGACCTTCCCGTCTGACACATTCAGGCAGAACAGGTTCCCTTCTGCTCCCAATGTATAGACACGGTCGCCGTCTACGGTTGGTGTGCAGCGAGGTCCGGCTGGATAGGAGATTTCGTAACTGACAGGATATTCGTGCCGCCAGAGTTCTTTTCCTGTGCTCTGATCAAGACACAGGATTCGCTCTTTTCCAACAGCCGGAGCACGTTTGAAGTTGTCGGTTTTAATGTTGTCCTGACTGACGAAGTCGGTGATGAACACACGATTGCCGGAAACCGCTGGGCCTGCGTATCCACCTGCAACAGGCGCTCTCCAGAGGACTTTCGGTCCACCTTCAGGAAACTTCTCTAACAACCCGGTTTCACGCCAGATATTGTCTCGTTTGGGGCCCATCCATTGAGGCCAGTCATCGGCGACGAGTGGGGCAGAAAGACTTGCCAAAACCATCAGTCCGACGTGAGCGAGCAAAAAACGTGACCAGTGACTCATTTGGAGCCTCGTTGCCAGATGTCATTCCATGAGTGTCTGTGTGATACGTCATCACGAAGCGTCACAGGAAGGAAATTGGAATTTTCCCTGTGACAGATCTCTTCTGAACACTCAACTCATCAGGCTTGATGATAGGCCAAGTCTTCAGGAAAGTCCCCCCTTGCTGAAAAAGTTGTGGTCAGGAAGTTCGTTTCAGAGCGAAGACTGTCGAGAACGTCACCGGAGATCACAGGGATGAACTGCTGGCTGGGGTTCACTCCCATTCAGGGGCGTCATCTGAGACAATGGACCTGCAAATCGATTGTCTGCCGGGCGGTTTGGTTGTCAATGGCCGCCCCTGTTTCACTTGTTGTCTGTTTACTTGTTGCTTGTCTTCCTGCTGATTGCTGTTGAGTATGCCTGCTTCCGTTGCTCACCATTCTTCTGAACAGACTCCCAGTCGCTTTGTGATCGGCATCGATCTGGGGACTACGAATTCGGCGGTCTGCTTTGTTGATACGCAGGTTGAGAAATGGCAGGTACAGACATTCTCGGTTCCGCAGTTGATCGCCCCCGGCGAAATTGAGGCTCGGGAGACCTTGCCGAGTTTCAGCTACATTGCCGCGGCACATGAGTTCCCGGTCGGCTCGCTCAACATGCCCTGGGACGTGAATGACAGGAATGATGCGGTCGGAGTGTTTGCCAGAGAACAGGGGAAGCTTGTTCCCGGGCGTGTGGTAGAGTCGGCGAAGTCCTGGCTGTGTCACTCCGGTGTCGACCGGACCTCCGCCCTGCTCCCGTGGCGTGCGTCGGAAGATGTGCCGAGGCGTTCGCCGGTGGAAGTGAGTGCCAGCTTTCTTGCACAGATGCGGGAAGCCTGGAATTCCGCGAATCCTGAGTTCCCGATGGAGCAGCAGGATGTTGTGGTTACGTTACCGGCGTCGTTTGATGAGGTCGCCAGAGAACTGACTGTCGATGCCGCCAAACGGGCGGGAATTCCTCGCATCATGCTGGTTGAGGAACCACAGGCGGCGTTCTACTCATGGTTACATGAACATGCGGATCGGTGGCAGGAGACTGTTTCGCCAGGGCAGAATATTCTCGTCTGCGATATCGGTGGAGGAACGACCGACTTTACTTTGATTCGCGTACGGGAACATGCAACGCAGCAGGTTCAATTTCATCGTGTGGCGGTCGGCGAGCATTTGATTCTCGGAGGAGACAACCTCGATCTGGCTTTGGCTCACTTTCTGGAACCACGATTGGCTCAAGGCAAACAACTGGAGCCGCGCCAGTGGGGAAGCCTCGTTCGCATTTGTCGACATGCAAAAGAAGTTTTGTTCTCGGAGAATGCCCCAGAGTCTTATGTCGTGACGATTCCGGGGTCCGGGACACGTCTGATTGGCGGTGCGTTGAGCGTTGAATTGACGCGAGACGAGGCCATTGGGGTGTTGCTGGAAGGTTTTTTTCCAAAGGTCAAACTGACAGATCGACCGGAAAAGCAGCGATCCGGGTTTCAGGAGTTCGGGCTTCCGTATGCCACTGACCCGGCAGTAACGAAGTATCTTGCTTCGTTCCTTTCGACCCATCTGAAGTCAGGGCTTGATCTCGATGAGAAGGGATCTGATCGACCAGACATCATCCTATTTAACGGGGGAGCCTTTCTTTCTCCATTGATTCAAGAGCGTGTGCTGGATGTTGTGTGCGAGTGGTACTCCGAGAGAGGAACCGGATGGGCTCCGATCGTGCTGGAGAATCCGCGACACGACCTGGCAGTGGCTCGTGGCGCCGCCTATTACGGGATGGTCCGTCGCAATCAGGGGATTCGAATCGCAGCCGGGTTGCCTCGAACCTATTACATCGGAGTCGGAGCGGAAAGCGGAGAGCTGCAGGCTCTCTGTTTGTTGCCAGCGGGGACGGAACCGGGTGTAACGGTCCAGTTACCTGACCACACTTTCACGCTGACAGTAGCGGCGCCAGTTGAATTCCCGTTGTTTCATTCTAGTCTGCGACTGACTGACCCGCCGGGAACGCTTGTTCCTGTCGAGCGTGAGCAGTTAACCGCCCTGCCCCCGATTCGCACGGTGCTGCGTTTCGGAAAGGAAAAGCAAGCGACAACATTAAACGTGAATCTCTACGCGAGTCTCACGGAAATCGGCACGATGCAGGTGTGGTGTCGTGAAGTGGATGGCCCTCGAATATGGCAATTGCAGTTCGATGTGCGCGCTGCGACTCAGACTGATCAATCTGGGCACTCCGGCGCCGGAGAGTCTGCTGGAGTCTTGGATGAGGCGTCTGTCGATCAGGTGAGAACACTGCTGAAGGAGACGTTCAGTCCGCCGTTTTCTCAAAAGCCAGGGGGACTGGCGAAGCGGATTGCGCAGATGCTGGATCTGAGTCGCGATGCCTGGCCACCGGCGTTGTTGCGGCAGATCTGGGAAATTCTGCTTGAGGTGGAATCCGGGCGTAAGAAGAGCGGAGAACATGAAGGACGATGGCTGAATCTGCTGGGGTTCTCGCTGCGGCCTGGTTATGGAGTTGCTCTCGATGATTGGCGCGTTGCTGAGACCTGGAAGCAACTGCGAGGCAAACTCGCCTATCCCGGGGCGGCCAATCTGAATGAGTGGTGGATTCTGTGGCGTCGGGTGGCCGGGGGACTGACAGGTGGTCAGCAACAGGCACTGGCAAATCCGTTGATGACGTCGTTCAAAGAAGAGATGCGACGGACTCGCAATACCGGGAAAGAACGTAAAGGATCAGCGGGATTGGAACCACTCGAACCGTGGCGTCTTCTGGGATCGCTGGAGCGATTGCCCGCAGGTTGGAAGCATGAACTCGGCGAGATTGCGTTCTGGCTTCTTGCTCAGCCGGAACGAAGCGCGTTGTCCCCTGCACTGATTTGGACGATCGGGCGTCTCGGTGCTCGTGAACTGATGTATGGAACGCTCGGTGATGTTGTAGATGTGAATGTTGCAGCAGAGTGGGCTCGAAAGTTGCTGAATGAGCGGCATCCGAATGAGAATCATTTCCTGGCGATGATGCAGCTCTCCAGAAAAACCGGCGATCGTTATCGCGACTTGTCTGAAGCGGATCGAGTCAAAATCGTGAAGTGGATGGAGAGTCATTCTGCCCCGGAACGGCTCATTGAATTGGTTCGCGAAGTGGGAGAAATGGCAGGCGAAACTTCGGCGATGATCTTCGGAGACAGTCTTCCTGTCGGCCTTCAATTGCGTCGATAATCAGGCAAATTCCGCAATAAAAAGTGGTCTTGGCCCACTTTTTGCCAACCGATATGCTTCGACATCGAATAGATGGATATTTGTGGTTGAGGTGGATGAGAAATCGCCTCATTCTTGTTCGGAGCGATGTTACGGAATTGACCGGATCAGGTGGTTCGGAGTTTGAGTTCCAATAACCGTGACATTGCTTTGAAAGACGCTCAGTTTTTTGAGAGACAATCCAATGCCGATTGTGTCACAACAAGTTCCGGTGACCGTTTACATTCGCACACTCAATGAGGAGCGATGTATTCGGCTGGTGCTGGATGCAGTCAAAGACCTGACCGATGACATTGTTCTGGTCGATTCCGGTTCGACTGACCGGACGATTGAGATCGCTCACCAGTTTGGTGCTCGAGTTGTCAATCAGAAATGGCTGGGATACGGATTCCAAAAGCGGGTGGGAGAAGAGAACGCCCGATATGACTGGGTGCTGGATCTCGATGCCGATGAGATCGTCAGTCACGAGATGGCGAACGAGATTCGGAAGGTGTTCGAAGCGGGGCCTCCCACACCGATTGCCTATCGCATTCGTCAGACTCAGGTGTTCCCATCGGGATTTGTGCACCCCGACATGGCTACGAGTTTGAGAATGAAGTTTTATAACCGAACAAAAATCCGGATGCCGGAGTCCGCTGTCTGGGATCAGTTCGATTTCCCGAAAGGCGAAAAAGCTCCAGTCCTCAACGGAGCGTTATGGCACTTCGGGTTTAATACTTTCAGCAGTTTGTCACGTAAGCAGGAAGCGGCGACAACGCATTACATGAAGGGGATTTCAAAGAAGTCCTTGAGATCACTTTCTTACCGCATTCTTTTCTGCTTCCCTGTTTACTTCTTTAAGAAGTTGCTGCTGCAGGGAGGCTGGAGAGGCGGCATGGAAGGGTACATCTTCTCGTTTATCTGTGCTTACAATAACTGGATGAAGAACGTCAAACTCTACGAGCGCGACTATATGGAAGCAGCAACACCAGAAGCTGCTTTGGAAAAAGCCGGGCATCGCTTTTCCTTCGATGAAGATCCACAACAGGCAATTCGGCAAAGTGCAGCGTAACCTGATTTAATCAATCAGCGATTCGCAGTGTTTGTTGGATCAAGCTTGTTGTCGATGCTCGTCCCGTCGCGGTCGAATTGGACAGTATTCCAGCGTGTACTTCGAATTCGGAAATCGGCGTTTCATGGGGCACGGATGCTGATGGACGGTCATCAGGAGACCGAATTTGTCACATCCAGAAGGGTGAAAATGCAGAAGTACACATTAGTTATTACCAGCTGTGACAGATTCGATCTGCTTGAAGCGACACTGCGTTCACTGATGCCCCGACTGGATGAAGGGCTTCAGGAAGTCGTGATTGCAGAAGACTCTGGAAATCCGGCGGTCTATGATGTCGTCAAGAAGGTGGGGATCGAAGCTCAGATCCTGCTGAATTCCCCGCGACTGGGACAGCTGGCAAGCATTGACCGTGCTTACAGCGTGGTGAAGACAGACTATATCTTCCATTGTGAAGATGACTGGGAATTTTTTGACGGCGGGTTTGTTCAACCGTCTCTGCAGTTGCTGGATCAATTCGAGAAGATCTCTATGGTCTCTCTGCGTGCTCGAGATGATCTCGACCGGCGCCACCGAAATCAGACTTCGACAGTCTGGAATGGAATTTCGTTCATCGCGGCTGATCCGACTGCTCATCCGGAATACTTTGGGTATGCATTCAACCCGGGGATGAGACGCATTTCTGACTATCGTCGCTTTGGTCCATTTAAGGACTATCGCGGTGAACGTGAAGTGTCGTATTGCTTCAAGTCGATGGGCTATCACATCGTGGCGTTAGAGCCGCCAGCAGTGCGGCACATTGGCTGGGATCGTCATATTCACGATCCGAAAGATGTGATTCGCGCAGCAGACTTTTTTGCCAGACTCAAGCATTCCGTCTGGTTACGCTACATGCGTATGAAACGGAATCTCTTTCGCCACAACGACCCTGCTTATCAGTTGAAACAGGGCCGTGGGCCATTTGCAGAATCCCGTTTTGAACCTGCGACCCGACAGACGGTTTCGAAGTAACGACTTCTCTTGTGTTCTCGTGAACCGGGATCAGATCAGGACTCGAATGAGTTCTTCGACAGACGTTTCTCCGTTGAGAACTTTCTCGCGAGCCGCATCTTCGAGTGAAGACATTCCCTGTTCCTGAGCGTATGCGGAGATCGTTCCTCCCGGCTTTCCGACCAGCAGCATCTCGCGAATCGTGGCGTCGACGGACATCACTTCGAAGATTCCAGTTCTTCCAAAATAGCCTGTGTGGAAGTTAGCGTCTGAAGGGACTCCCTTCACCAGTCGGGTGCTTCGTGCATCTTCCGGCGAGAGCTTCAGAAACTCCGCTGTCACCGCATCTGGTTCATAGAGTTCGCGATCTCTGGTGCAGACTTTACGCAACAAACGCTGCGCGATAATGCACTTGATGGAGTCGGCCAGAAACATTCTCGGAACCTGAAACTCACGGAACATGTCGATCGTGGCTCCAGTGTTTCCGGCGTGCAAAGTGCTGAGAACTCTGGTTCCTGTAAGTCCGGCTCGAATCGCAATGTGAGCGGTTTCTGAATCGCGAATCTCCCCGACCATGATTACGTCTGGATCCTGTCGCAGAATCCCGCGGAGTGCTTCGACAAACCCGAAGTCGACCTTCTGGTCGATCTCGACCTGATTCACTCCGTCAACGCGTCGCTCAACAGGATCTTCGATCGAGACCAGACTGAGCGCTGGATCATTCAAGGCGGACAGACATGTATATGTCGTCGTGCTTTTGCCGCTTCCGACGGGCCCGACACTCAGGACGACGCCGAACGGGCAATGAATCCCCTGCTCGACCTTTGTGATCTGCGCCGGTGTCATTCCGAGATCAGCGAGATTTGCGAACTGGGCCTCGTTGGGCATCAACCGCATGACGACTCGTTCGCCATAAACTGTGGGACCTGATCCGACACGAACGTCACGGCGGTGGCGGAGCATCTGCGAGGAGATGCGCCCGTCCTGCGCAGAGCGCCGGTCGGTGATGTCCATGTTCGCCAGAATCTTGACGCGGGAAATCACCGAGTGCGTGTATTGCTGCTCCAGTTTGAGAATGGGGTGCATGACCCCATCCAATCGCAGGCGGACATGCAGGCCATCGCGTTGAGGGTCGAAATGGATGTCGGTTGCCCCCAGTTCAAAAGCACGCTCAAGAAGGAGCTCGACGAGAGGGGCTGCTCCGACGAGGCTGATCAGGCCGTAAAGTTCTTCCTGTAAGGCCCGTTGTCGAGCTTCGATGGGAAGCGCATCGTTCCTGATTGCTGCCCGCCGAATTTCGTGCCCCAGACGTGAATGGTCAGGGACCGGTGTCTGGATTTCCTTGTCTGAATTCGCCATGACTGACCTCTGGAATCGATGCTGAGCGTCTGAAGTGACTGCTGAACGGAACCGTGTTGCCGGTCTGGAATCTCACTTGATCTTATCACATCTCCGCAGTTGCCATGTCCATGTTCCGGAATCAGGGAGATTCCGAGTTGCGTTAATGGCGAGAAACATAGAGCAGGATTGCGGCGACGATGATCAGAACGGTGATTGCCCCGAGTGTGAAGTACAGGATGCGAAAGGGGGGGCTGTCTTTGGCTCCGTGATTGTCGTCAGCTTTCGGAGCGATTCCTGCTGGGCCGAATGTTGAAGCCGCCTCGAATTCGGGATGCGTGTAGATCGAGATGTTGGGAACCGTATCCGTGCGCGACGTTGCTGAAGAATGGACAATCTTGATTCCCAGCTTCTTCTCGGCCGCACGCAAGTCTGTCACCAGTGGCCAGACCGTATCGAGAGCTGCCAGATGAATCACTTCTTTCACGGTCGGGTGCGAACAGACAACGACCATCTTTCCATTACGCGCCTGCACGACTTTCCAGATACGGACCATCAGGGCCACAATCGAGCTACCCATGTATGTCAGCGTGGAAAGATCGATGATACAGGCAGGGGCGTTGCGTCCCTCCAGATTCGTGCGGACTCCGGTGCCGAATTCTTCAATCTCCGTCCAGCTGGATTGCAAAACTGGGGGGCGAAGCACGACTGTGACATATTCCTTCTGAGAGATGAGTTCACACGGCGTCGTGGATGTCATGTTGGTTCCTTCAGCCATTGAATCGCTCATCGGATTTTCGGGCCGATGTGCCTGAGGGCAGCGTATCTCAAATGTTGAGAACGCATTGGGATCGATTCATGTCTGGTTCCTGCATCCTAACGTGTTCTTCGGAATTCTCCACTATCAGTCAACTTTGATGCCACATTGGAAAGATCAGCAAGCCGAGGTGTCGCGATGGAAAGCAGCGTGAGGCGTTCTGAGTGAAACAGGGACCCGATTTGACTACTATTCTGAGGTTCATGACTTCATGTGACTGGTGAGAGGATCTGATGGGACGCATCGGACTGGCATTTCGTGTTTTCTTTAATGTTCTGTTCAATGCCCAGAAGGCGGATCGGGTACGCGCATTGGAACTGGCCGAGCCGGAAGTCGATGCGACCGCACCGGCGGCCCCAGTTGAAAAGCCGGTGGTCGCGACTCCGGTCGCCAAGTCTGCTCCATTGCCGGAAGCAGAACCGGCTCGCAGCGAAGCGCTGACTCTTTTGGAAACGCTGCAGCGAGAAGCACGATTTCTCGACTTCATACAGGAAGACATTTCTGCGTATACGGATCAACAAGTGGGAGGCGCGGTTCGCGATGTTCACCGTGGTTGTCATGCCGCCCTTCAGCGTCTTTTCGATCTGAAGCCTGCGACTGATGTGGCAGAAGGCCAAAAGTTGACCGTGGACGGTAACCAATCTGCAGCACGAGTCCGGCTTGTTGGACGTGTCGTTGAGAGCCGACCAGTCACCGGGGTTGTTGTGCATCCCGGCTGGCAGGCTGGCCGATGCGAACTGCCGACCTGGAACGGTGCATCTGAGAACAGGTTATTGCTCGCTCCTGTGGAAGTCGAACTGAGCTGATCAGTGGCGATCTGTTGATTGAAGCTGTTTGTGATTGAAGCTGTTGATGCGCACCGATGGCTGGTAAATGGACTTCAGTCGTTTGTGAATGCAATGTTCTGAGAGTGACGCACGACCAACTCAATCTTATCCCCATGAGATCAGTCTCGTGGATTTTGTGTGACGGCAATGTGCCGTAAAAAGGTTGCCATGAGCGCTGAATATGTCATTGGGATCGATCTGGGAACAACGAACAGTGTTGTCAGCTATTGCGCTGCCAATGCCGAGTTTCCTCAGATGGAGCTGTTGTCGATTCCACAGTTGGTGGCTCCGGGGACGATTGAAGCTCGGGCGAGTTTGCCGTCGTTTCTGTATCTCGCTCCTCAGGAAGACGCCGGGTTCGCGCTCCCCTGGGCAGACAAACGAGATTACGTTGTCGGAGAGTGGGCGCGCAGACAGGCGGCAGAAGCTCCTGATCGAACTGTGACAGGGGCCAAGTCGTGGCTTTGCTACAGCCGAGTTGACCGCCATCAGGCGATTCTCCCTTGGGGCGCACCTGAGGAAGTACGAAAGATTTCTCCGGTCACGGCGTCCCAGTATTGTCTGGAACATCTGGTCGCAGCATGGAATCAGCAGTTCCCGAATGCCCTGCTCAAGCAGCAGCGCGTCGTGTTGACTGTGCCTGCGTCATTCGATGCCAGTGCTCGCGAATTGACGAGAGAGGCAGCACTTGCAGCGGGTTTGCCAACTGATTTCATTCTGCTCGAAGAACCACAGGCAGCAGTCTATTCCTGGCTCGCTCAGGCAGGCGATCGCTGGCGAAAGATGGTCAAGGTCGGCGACACGATTCTGGTTGTGGACGTGGGTGGCGGCACAACAGATCTCACGTTGATCAGCGTCGCTGAAGAGAATGGTCAGTTGCAATTGCAGCGAGTCGCGGTCGGTGACCATCTGCTCGTCGGCGGCGACAATATGGATCTGACGCTTGCGCATCATGCGGCAGCGAAATTCGGTGAGATCGGTACCCAACTCGATCCATGGCAATCGGTCTCGCTCTGGCATGCCTGTCGGCTGGCGAAAGAAAGTCTGTTGGGAGACGCTGGAGGAGAGACATACTCTGTGACGGTTCAGGGGCGTGGGCGAAAACTTGTCGGCGGTGCCGTCAGTATTGATCTCGACCGAGCATCGACACAGCAACTCCTGTTGGATGGATTTCTTCCGGAGTGTGGATTGGACTCGGTTGTCCAGCGTCGACGTGCTTCAGGATTTCAGCAGATCGGGTTGCCCTTCGAAACCGAGACTGGAGTGACACGACATGTTGTTGACTTCCTGAAACGGCACGGAGGCGATCAAACTGTCGTTCGTCCAACCGATATTCTCGTCAATGGGGGTGTCTTCAAGGCGGAAGCTCTGCAGAATCGGTTGTTGACTGTGATGGCAGGTTGGTTTCCCGACGCTCCACCAAAATCGCTCGCAGGGGAACGTGACCTCGACCACGCCGTAGCGCGCGGGGCCGCGTACTATGGTTGGGCGAAAGATCATGGCGGCGTTCGCATTCATGGGGGAACGGCTCAATCGTATTACGTCGGAATTGAAACGTCAGGACTGGCAATTCCGGGGGCTCCCCGCCCATTGAATGCACTCTGCGTCGTCCCCCGAGGGATGGAAGAAGGGTCTCAGATCTCCATTCCGTCTGGTGAGTTTGGACTGATTGTTGGAGAACCAGCGCAGTTCCGCTTTTTCAGTTCCGCTGTTCGTAAAGATGACCGACCTGGCGAACTCTTACGCAGTTGGGAACCAGACGAATTGTCTGAAACAGATCCATTGGAAGCGACCCTGCCCCTCGAAGATGGGAATGCGGGGGGATATGTTCCTGTGACATTCCAATCTGTCATTACCGAGTTGGGGGTCTTTGAACTTTGGTGCGTCAGCACGACATCTGATCGACGCTGGAAACTGGAGTTCAGTGTTCGGGATTCTGACGATTAAGCGGGTTCGGCCTCCACTGCACTCTCATGCTCGCCGTTGCTGCCACGCGAATGCGGAGTTCACTCGCAATCAATCCCGATCGGGTGCAGCAAGTTGAGACAAACAGGAACGACGTTGATGAATGTCGACGTTGTTCCTTGTTTTTTGTGCTGAGCAGCGAATGCGCTCACCATTGCGTGCTCCTTGTCATTCATTGCAAGGTGATGGTGAAGTAGGAAGAAGTTGTTGCGAGATGATCCAGTATTTCAATCCAATTTGACCGGGGAATTGCGGTGGATCGGAACGAATAGTGGAATGTCGTGAGTTATGTGAAAAGCAGCTCCCCGCTTTGAAACCCCATCGTTATTGAACAGGTAAAGATAAAAGCAGGATGTCGTTGGCTACATCTTGCAATCTGTCTTTGCAATCATCCCCTGCCCCAATCGGCGTCGGAAACTCAACTGTCAGCTGGAATCGTATATTGGCTGTCGCTGGGGCGTTGATGGTTGAGGCGTCTGAGCATCAGGATGCAGGATGGCCTGCAGGATGTGTTGGTCGGAAGTCGATGACAAGTTGAATGAGATGAGTTTGCGTGTTGTTCTGGTTCATGCTGATCGTACTGGCTTGTTGTTCAGGGAGTGAGCCATTAATCGTGTCCTGAATTACAAACTGATTTGCTTGCTGGTCTCGTTCTGTGCGTTTACCGGTTCGGTTGCGCGGGCAGATGAGTGCGATGAGTTTGCAGTTCCCTGGGGAATTCTGACAGTACGAAGCCTCGATCAGGCGTATACGGCTTTCAATCGTGCCTCCATTGAAACTTCACGCGATAACCTGAACGCAACCGCGAATCGGATCGCACTACTACGCATTTTCCCGGGGATCGATTCTGGTCGTCCGCTCACGCTGAAGGTGGCTCGGCCAGCTGCCGGGGTTGATCGTCCGATCTGGATTATCTCGATTCCCGTCTCGGATGCGATGCTCCTCATCAACTCAATCAAACAGCTTCCCCATATTAAGGTGACTGATCACTCTGAGAATCGCTGGTTGCTTCGAGGGTATCGCGGCGAAATGAACGCGGTCGCGCAGCAGAACCGGTTACTGATCAGCAACCTTCCTAATGCATTTGCCTGCCCGGATGTTGTTGAGGAGCTCAGTCATGAGCCAGTGGCGGAGAGCGATTTTGCCTTGCGAATCCAACCTAAGGGAATTTCTGTTGATGTGATGAATGAGGTGAAAAGTCAGATTCGTTCCAGACTGAATCGGATCTCGGACGATCAATTGCAAGATGCAACATCAGATACGCGACTTGAGGTTGCGACACTGCATTTTCTGAACAACGGGATTACCCGTTGGATTGACTCGATTGACTGGTTCGAAGCGAAGTTGAATCTCAGTCAGGTGTTCGATGTCGATATTCGCATACAAGCGACTCCCGGCTCGAATATGGAACGGGATCTGAAGAAAATTGCCCCTGAATCAACACAGTTCTTTCGACCACCATTGCACCCGGTCGCTGCCCGCCTCGCGGTCGCTGTCAATGTGCCTGGTGAAGTCCAGGATCTTCTGGCAATTGCATTTGAGCAAGTCAGAGATCGGGTCAGCAGCGGAATGAAGATGACCCTGCATCCAAAGGATCAGGAAGCAGCAGTCGGCGGATTTCAGACAATAATTTCGACCATTTCATTGGGGCGTATCGAGTCTTATCTGGAGATTGTTTCCCTAAGTAATTCGCGAGTGATGAGCTTTGGAAGCATTCGGGCGCAACGTACCGACCTGATGGCGAAGTCGTTGGCGACAGTGTTTCCACTGGCGGAGAAAGCTGGAGATTTAAAAGATGTGACCATGGAGGTTGTCAAGCAGGGCGATATTCAGGTTCATCGGCTGCGTCCCAGAAAGTATCGCAAGCACGACATTGTGCTCTATGGGCCAGACCCATTTCTTCTGATTGGAACAAACCGCGATCATTACTTCTTTACATTTGGAGGCACTCAACCGGAGGCAACGATTCTTGGGTTGAAGCAAGATGTCGTCGCCAAGCCTGATCTTGTGTCAGCAAGTTTTCATCTGCGGCCGTGGATCCAGTTACTGCAGACTGTGACTCCAAACGTTAAGGAAGTCGCCAGAGTGGCTGCATTGTTCCCGGCAGGCGGCCCGACTGTAATACCACGTGATCAGGCTTCGGGCGAGTTGCCGAAGGAGATCGAAGAATGCTTGCAGGTGCAGATCAGAGCCGATTCGAATCAGCTTCAATTTCATCTCCAGGCAGATTCCAATCTACTGAAACTGGCTCGATTATTGAAATCTGAGTAGCCGGTTCAGACATAATTCTGTGACAGCGTGACATCGCGGCTTGGGATCACTGGCAATGCCATGTGAGCCGTTTCTGAATGTCCAGCCGCATTGGAACGATGCCTGAATCGAACTCGTTCTAAGAGCGTAACCGGGTGACCGTCTGGCTGATAATTTGAATTGCCGAATCAATTTCTTCTTCGGTATTGAGATGGCTCACAGACAGGCGGAGCGCTGATGAATAGCGATCGGCCGAAAGTCCCATGCCGACAAGTACCGGCGAGGGCATCAATGATCCACTCGCGCAGGCACTCCCCAGCGAACAGCAGACACCAGCAATGTCGAGAGCGATCATTAACGGATCTCCCTCGACTCCCGGAAATGAAAGGTTTGCAGTGTTCGGCAGTCGGTGAGACGTGTCTCCATTGACGAAGACAGGCGGGCAGCTTTGGATCAATCCTGCTTCCAGACGGTCTCTGAGTCTGCTGATTCTTTCGACCCGCTCGACCCTATTGGTATGCCAGTTACGCAGTGCAGTGTTCATTCCTACCGCGAGCATCACCGGCTCCGTCCCTGCCCGTCTCCCTGCCTCCTGATGTCCCCCAAGGAGCAGCGTTGGAAACTCAACTCCCTGACGAATCAGGAGTGCGCCAATTCCACGTGGACCATGAAACTTGTGAGCTCCAACCGACATCGTTGTTGCCCCGAGTGCTCGAAAGTCGACATCGATCTTTCCAGCGGCCTGAACAGCGTCAACGTGAAATGGAATTCCCTGCTTGGAGCAGCGCTGAATCAACGGTCGCAGATGTTGAATGACGCCGGTTTCATTATGCGCCAGTAACGCTGTTGCGAATCGAACATCGTCGAGCGGAATGCTTTCAATGTCCGATTGAATCCGGCCTGATTCATTCAGTTCGAGTTCAATGCGTTTCCACCCGAGAGAGACTAGCCGTTGGATCGGTTCGTCTGTTGCCGGATGTTCTCCGGGCGGGAGCAATATCGTACCAGTTCGACTCTCTCCGGTCGGCAGCCCATTGAAGCTGGAGTGCGCCAAGCCTGAGATTGCGAAGTTATTCGATTCGGTTCCACCGGACGTGAAGACGACCTCCTGCGGAGCAGCATTCAAGATCTCTGCGATTGATTCGCGGGCATCCTCCAGCGCCTGACGAGCGCGACGTCCTGCCAGATGGCGACTCCCGGGATTGCCCCATGCCCGTCCAGCAACACGAACCATTGCTTCCAGAGCCTCTGGATCAATTGGGGTGGTCGCATTGTTGTCGAGATACAGCATCTTACAGGTGACGTGCGTGCCAGTCGGTTCGATGACGGCAAGGAAGATCAGGTTAAGGCCACATGTTACGCCGAACGGGTCTAACCTTTGAATCGTTTGAAAATCAGCGTAATGTTCTGGCCGCCGAATCCAAAACTATTCGACAAGGCCACTTCCACCGTGGATTCACGAGCTTCGTTCGGGACATAGTCCAGATCGCAATCGGCGTCGGAATGGGTGTAGTTGATCGTTGGCGGAATGACACCGTGTTTCATGGCGAGAAGACTGACAATCGCCTCGGCACTCCCCGCAGCAGCGATCAGATGTCCCATCATGCTTTTGGAACTGGAAACCGGGATGCTGTATGCCTGCTCTTTGAAGATTTTCTTGAGTGCAAGCGTTTCGACGCGGTCGTTCACCGGAGTGCTTGTTCCGTGAGCGTTCACATAGTGGATGTCATTGACGGTACATCGTGCGTCGTTCAAAGCCATCTGAATGCAAGACGTGGCTCCGCGTCCATCTGGATGAATGTCAGTGATACGGTAAGCGTCGGCCGTTGATCCGTACCCGGCAATCTCACCATAGATCGTGGCGCCGCGTTGCTTGGCGTGCTCCAATTCCTCAAGAATCAGCATGGCTGCCCCTTCCCCGAGGACGAAGCCATCGCGATCACGGTCAAACGGACGGGATGCCGTTTGTGGACTTTCGTTCTGCGTCGACAAGGCTGTCAGGAGATTAAAGCCAGTCAGTCCAAACGGGTGGATCATGCTGTGAGATCCCCCAGAGAGCATGATATCTGCTTCTCCCTGACGAATGATCTCGGTTGCTTCTCCAATTGCCTGACTTGATGCGGCGCAGGCAGTCAAACTGTTCAGGTTAGGCCCTTGAGCATTGAACAAGCTTGCGAGGTGTCCCGCCGGCATGTTGGGTTCCTGGTCCAGTTCCCGTCGAGGGTTCATCTGATTGAGCCCTTCTCTGGTGAAACGGTCCATATCAAAGTCCCCGTCACGCTGAGCATCTGCGAGCAGTCGCATGAACAGGTAGAAGTCTTGCTGCCCTTCCCCTGCTCCCAGATAAACTCCAAATCGGGTTGGGTCAAACTCGCCATCTGTCAGCCCGGAGTCGTTCATGGCCTGAAGTCCGGCACCAATCGCGAATTGAATGTTTCGGCCCGAATATTCGAAGCGCTCCGGATTCTCAATGATTGAATTGAAATCGAAGCCTTTAACTTCAGCGGCAATGCGCGTCGGGAAGCTGCTCGCGTCGAACAGTGTGATCATGTCGACGCCGCTCCGTCCTGTGGTCAAAGATTGCCACAGCGATGGAATGTCGTTTCCAAGTGGGGTGATGCAGCCCATGCCAGTGACAACAACGCGCCTTCTCATAGGTTTTCCTGCTTGCCAATGGCCCTTTCAGTAGATGCGCGACGTTCGTCAAATCGGGAAATGACAGCCCAGTGGTTCCAACTTGAAATTCAATCGTTTCAACCACGGAATGAGGAAGTCGGACAATGGCTCACTCCTTAAACAGTTGGACGTACGAGGCTGTTTTGTGATCGGTTCGAAGTCGGACAAACCCTCACATTGTCAGGGAAATTGCAAGGGATTAGTCAGGTTCGGTCTGTCACATCGCTGAACGGTCGCTGAATGGACAGCGGAGCGCCGGATTCCGCGTACCAATTGCCGCAAATTCCTTCCTGAATTTGCTCTAAACCTAAAGTATATGGAGGGCAACTGTGCGCTGAGAAGTCTTTTCAATAGAGAGACGTGACTTTTGATTTGTCTGATCCGCTGGCCAGTCTCGCGTTTTTCATTCCTGGCAGGCCGACTCTCTCGTTGAGGATTCCCCGATCACAAGCAACAGGGAAAAGACACAGAACTGGGAGTGATTCTACTGGTCAGTCTCACAGGATCTGTGATGCAAAACCACCACAGATTGGCATAACCGACGCCGAAATCTTGTGCCTCCCCCGATTGTTGTTGAAATAGGGTAACTACAAGGAACAGGAGGACGGTGCAGATGGTATGTGTTGTTTGCGGGAGACATTAAATGGGCAGATCGAGTAGTAAATTAGAGACGTGGTCTCTCTGCCAGTGTTGAGTTCACACCTGAGGACCTGTCCCGCCGGGTCAAAGATTTTGGGCAGACTTTTGCAATGCAAAGCATTGTTGCAGAAAAACATACGACAAAGTTGGAAGATCCGTCTGGAGCCCAGAGTGTTCAGGCTCCTGCCTCCGTTGAAACATTGAATCCAACATTCGACCAGGTGCGGGAATACGCGCATCTGGAATCGTTTCCGACTGTCTGGTGGTTGACGAACCTCAATCTTCCTGAGCAACGCGTCAATATTCAGAGCATTTCGCCTTTGACTCGGTTTGCAAAACGAGCGCTCGATGTCACGGCTGCTTTGGTGATGCTTGTACTCCTGGCTCCGGTCATGCTGGCCGTTGGATTGTTGGTAAAACTGACATCCAAAGGACCGATGATCTACTCGCAAACTCGCGTTGGCTTGAATCTTAGGAAAAAGGGCCCGGACCGCCGTCAGCGTCATCTTGGAGTTCCAGGAGGGGCGGTAGAACGAAGGCGAGCGAATCGGGATCGTCGTGGTGGTCTGAGCTATGGTCGTCACTTTACGATTTACAAGTTCCGCACCATGCGAGTCGACGCGGAGAAGCAAGGGGCTCAATTTGCTGTTCAGGGAGATTCCCGTATCACTCCGATTGGCCGATTCCTGCGTAAGACACGCCTTGATGAACTTCCTCAGCTTTGGAACGTGCTGAAAGGTGAGATGTCGCTTGTCGGGCCACGACCGGAGAGACCAGAGTTCATTAAGCCGCTCAGCGACGAGATTCCGGGATACCTGGATCGCTTGGGACTGAAGCCTGGGCTTACTGGTGTCGCCCAGATTCTAAATGGCTACGACAACGAGATCGACAGCTTCCGCCGAAAGGTTGCATTCGATTTATACTATCTGCAGAACTGTAGCTTCTGGAATGACGTCAAGATTCTGGTGCGAACGATCAAGGTCGTGCTGACTGGAAGCGGTGCATTGTAATCGCCCGCGATGAGTCAGCGGATCAGGCTGTCGCATTCATGCTGAAACTGCTTGGCGAACGCAACTCGAAAAATGCTCAGGGAATGGACAATGTCCGTTCCCTTTTTCTTTTCCCAAGCGGAAGTTGTGGCAGGATGAACAATGGATTGCAGCGTTTGAGCTTCCGGTGCTGAGTAATGGACACGTCCCAGCTCGACTTCTTTAGTCTCGAGCTGACTATTATTGGACGCCTTGCGGTACTGCTCCAAAAAACAAAATGCAGCACACTCAGAGAGCTCAGGAGCGTCGGTAAGCGGTAACGTGCAGAGGACTTGGGATATCACATCACCTACTCTTTGAGCTCGGATGTTGATCTCCATGGTCAGGCCAAAGCGATGAGTTAAAAGGTCAGATGGAACGCCCGAAAAATACGGCCGACTTTCGACATAAATCTATGTGATAAATGGTCTTTTCACGAATAAGCTGGCTGAAGTCGCCGACACAGGAATCCAGCTTCCGAGGAATTCCTCTTGGAAAAGGGAATTCGAATTGAACTGATCCAGTGCTATCCGGCCAATGCCGACAACATTCAGGAACGATAGATATCGCAGAAACTCTGCGGTCAACATGCGATACAAAAGTGGAATGACCCGTTATGAGACGTTGGTAGTGTTTGCGTTCTCATAAACAAAAATTTCCGTCCCAGTTCTCGAAATCTCTGCTGGTTGGCTTCCGCTGCCTGAACGATTTCGTATTCTTCGGCACGGACCGATGGTTCTGACCAAAGTTCAACATCGTCGTTGAATGATTCATCACACCCTCTAAGCAAGTCGATGGTATGCCACAAATCTTTCACCCGAGCATGAATGTCATCGCTCGTGTGGGCATTTTCGGCGCGATCTTCCTTGTCACGTCTCTGGTTGGGGGCGTTTGGGGGTTTGTCAGGTCGCCGTATATGACGGAACAGGGAATTGCCCGCCCGCAACCAATTCCGTTTAGTCATGCCCACCATGTTGGCGATCTCGGAATTGATTGCCGATATTGCCACACACAAGTTGAGACGGAAGCGATGGCCGGTGTGCCAGCGACTGAAGTCTGTATGAATTGCCATTCCCAGTTGTGGAATGACACTCCGATGATCGCTCCTCTGCTCGCAAGTGTTCGCGAGAACAAGCCGATCGAATGGCGTCGCGTTCACGATGCTCCTGACTATGTGTTCTTCCATCACGGTGTGCACATTGCCAAGGGGATCGCTTGCGAAACCTGTCACGGGCGTGTTGATAAGATGCCTTTGATGTGGCGGGAAAATACCTTGCATATGCAGTGGTGTCTGGAGTGTCACAACTCTCCTGACAAGAATTTGCGTCCTGTTGAGGACGTGTTTGCGATGGGCTGGAAGCCAAAAGAGTCGACTCCGACAACTGCTGAGCTTACTTTGGCTGGTCACGTTCGTAGTCAAACAAATTGTTCTGTCTGCCATCGTTAACGGACTCCGATGCTTCACGACCATTCTTATCACACTGAATCTTCGGCTTCCCACGGTTGTGGGTGCTCGGGGCATAACGCACCTTCGGGACCGTCTCAGGTTTCGTTGGGGCAAATTGGAGGCGGCGTGGCAGGTGTCACTGCTAATCAACAAGTTCAATCTGGATCGTCTGGGTGCTGTGGTGGCGGTCAGTCGGTAGCTCCTGCTGCGTTTGTGGAGTTGCAGACTGTTCAAAACAAGGCGACTCCGCGGTACTGGAAGACTGTTGAGGAGTATGAATCAGATCCGGCATTCCTGGCAAAAGCTGAAAAAGAGTTTGCTCCAGGGGCTGAGTGGTGGCTCGATCAGCCATCACGCCGTGAATTCCTGAAGGGCATGGGAGCGTCGTTTGCTCTGGCTGGTTTGACTGGTTGTACGATTCGTCAACCAGAAGAAAAGATCATGCCTTATGTGAACACTCCTGAGAATCTGATTCCTGGAAAAGCTCAGTTCTACGCGACTGCAATGCCACATCCAGGTGGTGCAGTTGGTGTTCTGGTTGAAAGTCACGAAGGTAGACCGACACGTGTTGAGGGAAATCCTCTTCACCCTGCCAGTGGCGGGGCGGCTGATTCGGCGACGATTGCCAGTGTTCTGGGGCTGTATGATCCACTTCGAACCAAGTTTGTGTTCAAGAAGGACGTCGTTAGCAGCTGGACGGATTTCGAGCGAGAACTCGAAGCTCGGCTGACACTTCTTCGTGCCGCTAAGGGGGCTGGGCTGTCACTTCTGATTGAAGAAGTGATTTCTCCGACATTGCAGCAGCAGATCAAGAATCTGCTTGTGTTGCTGCCTGAAGCTAAACTGTACCAGTACGATTCTTGGAAATCCGAAGGTGTGGCTGAAGGTGCGAAGCTTGCTTTCGGCACCGACGCAGTTGCTCAGTGCGATTTCACGAAAGCAGATGTCGTTCTTTCAGTAGGGGCGGATTTCCTCGCTGAAGGGCCAAGTCATTTGCGACTGGCTGGCGAATTCTCGAAGCGTCGTGTCGTCAATGCTGACGGTTCGGCCAGTATGAATCGTCTTTATCAGGTTGAAACAACTCCGAGTCAGACAGGAACAAAAGCAGACCATTGGCTGCGTTTGCCTCCAGCTGAAGTGGCCGCAATTCTGGTTGCAGTTGCAGCAAAGCTTGGCTTGGACATCGGTGGCGAATCGCGGATTCAAAGTGTTGCAGACCACGATAAGTGGGTTACAGCCGCCGCAGACGACTTGAAAGCAGCCAAAGGCAAGTCGCTGATCATCGTTGGATCACAGATGCCAGCCGAAGTTCACGCTTTGGCTCACGTGATTAACAATGAACTCGGAAACATTGGTCAAACGGTCAAGTTTGTGCCTTCAGTTTCGAAAACTGAAGGTTTGAACCCAGGGTCACTCAGTGATCTGGTTCGACAGATTGAAGCTGGTTCGGTAGGCACATTGTTTGTCTTCGCCAACGATCCAGTCTTCACGTCTCCGTCTGACTTGAAGCTGGCTGAGAAGTTGAAGTCGGTCCCCTGCTCCGTGTACTACGGAATGAATCAGGATGCCACTTCTAAGGTCTGTCACTGGACTCTTCCGGCAACTCACTATCTCGAACAGTGGAGCGACGCTCGGGCGGAAGATGGAACTATTTCCATTATCCAGCCGTTGATTCGCCCTCTCTATGAGGGACGCTCAGTTCACGAAATTGTGAACTTCATCGCTGGGGACAAGTCCAGTGGATACGATACTCTGAAAGCCTATTGGGCCGACAAGCTTGATAGCAGCGATTCAATGGCATGGGAGAAGGCCCTTCACGACGGAGTTGTGAAGGATTCGGCTTTCGCCCCAGTTTCCGTCAGTATTGCTGGTGGTGCTGTTACAACATTGAAGTCAACATTCAATGTTGAAGCTGCTAAGCAAACTGATACCACAATCGTTTTTCGGCTCGATGGCAATCTCTTTGATGGTCGCTATACGACGAACGGATGGTTGCAGGAAGCACCACAGCCTCTGTCTCGATTGACTTGGGGAAACACCGCTTGGATTGCTCCTTCAACTGCAAAAGAGTTGGGGCTCAAATCTCGCGATCTCATTAATATCCAGAAAGGAAATGCAACAGTTGCAGTTCCTGTTTGGGTTCAGCCAGGACAGCCGAAGGGTGTCGTAACTTTGACTTTGGGCCACGGCCGAGAAGTCGAAGGACACAAGGTTGTCGGTGTGGATGTGAATTCGCTCCGGGACGTAAATAGTCCTTGGGTGACGTCCGCCAAGATTTCCACATCTGGTAAGAAAGCTGTTCTTGCTCAAACGCAAGAATATTACCGGATGGATGGACGCGATCTGGTTCGCTTTGGAACATTGAAGCAGGTTCAGGAACATCCTGAGAAGCCATCCTTCATGGATGTCGGGCACCATCATCCAGGTGGGCACGACGAACATGACGAAAAGGACCATGGCCACGATCACGATAAGGACGCATCACTCGGCGAAGGCCCAGGTGCGACATTCTTCCCGGAATGGCCTAAGTCTGAAGATCCTCAATGGGGGATGACAATCAACTTAGGTGCCTGTACTGGCTGTAATGCCTGTATCGTTGCCTGCCAGTCAGAGAATAACATTCCAGTCGTCGGTGCGGATCAGGTTGGCCGTGGACGTGAAATGCACTGGTTGCGAATCGACACCTACTTCACAGGTGACGTTGATCAACCGGAATCTGCGTATCACCAGCCAGTCGCTTGTATGCATTGTGAACATGCTCCTTGTGAGCCTGTTTGTCCAGTAGGTGCAACGACTCACAGCAGTGAGGGTCTCAACGAGATGACCTACAACCGCTGTATCGGAACACGATATTGCTCGAACAACTGCCCTTATAAGGCTCGTCGATTTAACTTCCTTGCCTACAACGAACAGACTTGGCAATTGCCGGTTCTGCAAATGGCTGAGAATCCGAATGTGTCGGTTCGAAGTCGCGGTGTGATGGAGAAGTGCACCTATTGTGTGCAGCGAATCAGCTCCGCGAGAATCCAGGCTAAGATGGAGAATCGAGAGATTCGCGACGGGGAAATCACGACAGCTTGCCAGAGTGTTTGTGCTGCCAACGCAATTACGTTCGGAAACGTTGCAGACGAGTCGAGTGCTGTCCATAAGATGAAAACGCACCCATTGAATTATGGTATCTTGACGGATTTGAATACCCGTCCACGTACGAGTTATCTTGCTGCGGTTCGTAACCCGAACCCAACATTGGTAACAGTGGAGACCGAAGCACATCATGAAGCGGAGGCACACTGATGAGCAAACATGTTGAAACCTCCGCTCACCAGCACGGTTCAACTGAGGTCTCAAAAGATCCAGCTACGACTGGCCAATTTGAGTACGATACGGCCAAAATTGGCGATATTGTGCTGCAGAAGGGGCTCAAGTCCGGTTGGCTGTTCGGATTTACGATCGCGTTCATTCTGCTGCAAGTAATGTTTATCAGCATTGCTTGGCTGCTTGTGAAGGGAACGGGGATCTGGGGTCTGAACATGCCAGTGGCATGGGGCTTCGCGATCATCAATTTCGTGTGGTGGGTCGGTATCGGTCACGCTGGTACATTGATTTCCGCGGTTTTGTTGTTGTTCCGTCAAACGTGGCGTACTTCGATCAACCGTTTCGCAGAGGCAATGACCCTGTTTGCGGTTGCCTGTGCAGGAATGTTCCCGCTGTTCCACGTTGGACGTCCTTGGTTTGCATACTGGCTGTTCCCTTATCCGAATACGATGGGGGTTTGGCCTCAGTTCAGAAGCCCCCTGCTCTGGGACGTCTTCGCGATCAGTACATATGCCAGCGTTTCGCTGTTGTTCTGGTACGTTGGATTGATTCCGGACTTGGCTTCACTGCGAGACCGTGCGAAGAACCGCTTCAGTCAGGTTGCCTATGGGATTCTGTCTCTTGGGTGGATCGGAAGTGCCCGTCACTGGAAGCGATATACTGACATTTATCTGCTGTTGGCAGGTTTGGCGACACCACTGGTGTTGTCGGTGCACACAATCGTGTCGTTTGACTTCGCGGTTTCGCAGGTACCTGGTTGGCACGCGACAATCTTCCCACCGTACTTCGTAGCCGGTGCGATTTTCTCTGGATTTGCGATGGTGTTAACCCTCGTTATTCCACTGCGAGTTGCATATGACATGAAAGAGTATTTCACTGACTGGCATCTCGACTGTATGGCGAAAGTCATGCTCGCTTCGGGTCTGGTCGTGGCTTACGGTTATGTTCTCGAACACTTTGTTGCTTGGTACAGTGATCACAGTGCAGAAGTCTTCATGCTTCTGAACCGAATGGGTGGACCATACGCTTGGTCATACTGGTCCTTGATGCTGTGTAACATCGCGATTCCACAGCTTCTCTGGATTCCAGTGGTTCGTCGAAATGTTTACTGGCTGTTCTTCATCTCGATTGTGATCAACATTGGGATGTGGCTCGAACGATTTGTGATTGTGGTGACGAGTTTGCATCGCGATTTCATTCCAGGTTCGTGGGGTATGTATTACCCAACATTCTGGGACTGGTCGTTCTACATCGGTACGTTTGGTCTGTTCTTTTCACTGTTGTTTATCTTCCTCCGTGTGTTGCCTATGGTCACGATCTTCGAAATTCGTGAATCGGTACACCACGAAGCACTTCATGGATCACATCACGAGGGAGACGAATGACAACCGCTTCCCAGAATTTGTACGGTCTGCTAGCTGAGTTCAAAGACAGCGATTCGCTGATCCACGCCGCTCAGACATTGACCGACAAAGGTTATCGGAAAGTTGACGCCTACTCTTCGATCCCGGTCGAAGGCCTGGCAGACGCTTTGAATTATCGCTGGTCTTGGGTTCCGTACATCGTGTTTTTCGGCGGACTCACAGGCTGTATCGCCGGCTTCGCAATGCAATATGTGATTTCGGTCATCCTGTATCCACTGAACATCGGCGGACGTCCGTTGAACAGTTGGCCAATGTTTATTCCGGTAACGTTTGAGTGCACAGTCTTGTTCGCTGCGTTCTCCGGAGTAATCGGAATGATTTTGATGAATGGCCTCCCTCGCTATCATCATCCATTGTTTGCAGTCGATCAGTTTGCTCGAGCCAGCACAGATGGATATTTCATCGGAATTCAGTCAATTGATCCGTTGTTTGACATCGAAGCGACAAAAAAATTGCTCGAAGAACTTCATGCTAAGGAGGTGCTGCATGTTCCAGCGGCTTCGTAATGCATGTGGAGTTTTCGGTGGAGCTTTGGGACTCACCCTGCTTGTTCAGGGATGTGCTCAAGAGATGGCAAATCAACCACGTGTTGATGCCTTGGAACCATCGCATTTTGCATTCAGTAATGATATCACGAATCGGACACCGGTTCCGGGAACTGTTGCTCGAGGACGAAACCTCGAAGTGACCGCGGTTCAGACGGGGTTTGACAACGGAAGTGTCGTTAAGGCAATTCCGCTTCCTGTGACCGAAGAATTGTTGGCTCGCGGTGAGCAGCGTTACAACATTTTCTGTCAGCATTGCCACGGAATGACAGGTAATGCGGACGGCATGGTTGTTAAGCGAGGCTTCCCCGCTCCTCCGAGCTATCAACTGGAACGTTTGAAGACTGCGGCTGATGGCCAGCTGTTCTTGACGATCCAGAATGGTGTCAGTCGGATGCCGGCCTTTGGTAACCGGATTTCCGTTGAAGACCGATGGGCGATTGTTGCTTACATTCGGGCGTTGCAGTTGAGCCAGAGTGCCTCGGCAGATTCACTTGAAGAAGTGGATCGTGAGGCGTTGAACAAGAATTGATTCACGCAGATTGCGTTTCAGGTATGACTCACAACACTCATCATGATTCAACGCCGACAGCGTCTCGCAGAGGTCTTTGCCTCGGCATATCTGCCGTTTCAACGGTCATCTGCATTGCATTGGCGTTCTCGGCTCCACAGCAGTTTTGGCCAGGTTATCTGGTTGCTGCGAACTACTGGGTGAGTATCTCACTCGGATGTTTGGGCATCCTTTTAATTCACGCGATCTCTGGCGGCCGTTGGGGATATGCATTAGGACGTGGATTGCACGCCGGTGCAGCGACGCTTCCGCTGGTATTGATCCTGGCTGGAATTCTGGCGATTGGTGTTGGATATACTTTTCCTTGGGCTGCTCCGAATCGTGCTGAACTTTTGAATAAGAATCAGCTCGTGTATCTCGATCCATGGCTGGTCGGTGGTCGCTTTGTTGTGATGTCTCTTATCTGGGTGGCACTCGCAGCTTGGTTACGTGGGCTTTATCGTCGAGAAGCAGCAGATCGTTCAAAGACTCCTCCTCAGGGGTTGGCGGGTGCGGCGATGATGGTCTTCTTTTTGACGGTCAGTTGTGCAGCGGTTGATTATGTGATGGCACTGTCCCCAGGTTGGGCGTCGTCCATTTTCCCGTTGGTTCGATTGTTGAATTGTGCAATTTCGGCAATGGCCTTGATGATTCTCGCTCGTGCTGTTCATAAGAATGAGCCTCATCACCACTACACTGATTTAACTCACGATGCCGGTAACTGGTTGCAGGCATTCAACCTTCTTTGGGCTTACATGTCGATTTCCCAGTATCTGTTGATCTGGGGAGGAGATATTCCAATGGAAGTTCAATGGTATCTCGATCGTCGTACTCCACTGGGGATCATCGGTTCAACCTGTCTGTTTATCTTCCACTGGCTTGTTCCATTTTTGTTACTGCTGTTGCGTCCATTGAAGAAGAATACGAAGACGCTTTCGGGTGTCGCGATCCTGATGTTGGTGATGTGCTTTGTGGATATTGCCTGGGGAACGTTGCCTTCAATTCGTGGTACAAATGCATTGGCTTTGTTGTCAGCAGTTGCAGGCGTTGGAGCAATTGGAGGATTTTGGCTTGCTGAGTTTTCTCGGCAGTACGCCAAACTTCCAGATATGTACCTGAAAGATACTCGTTTTGGTGCTCATACCCATGATGCATCGGTCGCACATGTAGGAGAAGCAACATGAGCAGTCATGATGAACATGTTCCTGTTCCTGAAGGCTATCCAGTTCAGAGCTGCGATGAACGTGTGTTCGTTAGAATGGGGTCGATTTGGGCCGGTTTGATTGGTCTGACGACACTGATTGTTGTCTCCATGGGATTGGTTCGAGCTTTTGACCTGGCGTTGTCAAAAGATCGGCCAAACGTGGAAAGACGTTCTGTTAAGGACGGCTTTGAACAACCTGCTGGTGTGGCTGTCCTCAGCCCAGATCAGGTTGCGATCCGTAAGCAATATGAAGAGAAGCAAAACGTTCTTTTGACGACCTACGGCTGGCAGGACGAGAAGCATAGTGTTGCCAGGCTTCCAATCGCTCGTGCGATGTCCTTGGTTGTCAAAAAGTATGAGAGTGCAAGATGACACCACTAGTGCGAGCAATTCGGCGACTTATAGGGCCGTGTCTGTGCGCAATCGCGGTGATAGTGGGATTGCTTTCAGTCAAGGTAGCTCATGCAATTCCTCCTCAGAATGAGGTTGGATTTGACCAGCATCTAGGGGATCAGATTCCCCTGGACTTGAAGTTCGCTGATCAAGATGGAAAAGAAGTCCGGCTTAAGGATTACTTCGGAAAGAAACCGGTCGTTTTGATGCCGGTGTATTTTAAGTGTCCGATGCTGTGCGGATTGGAGTTGAATGGTCTGGTGCGTTGTCTTCGAGGTTTGAAGATGAGCACCGGGATGATGGCAAATCAGGACTTTGTGATCTTGACTTACAGCATCGACCATCGTGAGAAGCCAGCATTGGCTTCTCAGAAGAGAAAGCAATATTTGGCGCAGTACGACAGTCCAGAGTCAGCAGATGGTTGGCACTTCCTCACCAGTGATGAAGAAACTATTCAGAAGTTGAATCAGGTGATCGGATTTCGTGCCAAATATGAAGAGATGTCTGGGCAATATGCTCATGCAGCTGGATTTGCAGTTTGTACTCCTTCGGGGATGATTTCTCGTTACCTGTTTGGTGTCGAGTTTGCTCCAAAGGATTTGCGACTCTCAGTTTTGGAGTCGTCTGAAGAGAAAATTGGCTCGTTGGCCGAGCACTTGTTGCTGTTCTGTTTTCGATATGACCCGACCGAAGGTAAGTACGGTCTGGCGATTGTGAATCTTTTGCGAGCCGGAGGCGTGTTGACGGTGCTGATACTGGGAGCAGCAATCACTTTGATGCTGAACCGGGATAAAGCCGTGGCGGAATCTCATCGGCTGTTGGAGGGTAATTCCCATGGCTGATAAATCCTTCCGCTGGCTTCCGGAAATTGCATCGAATTTCGCATTAGATGTGGATTTGCTTTACGCCTTTTTGTTGGCCGTAACAGCATTCTTTTCACTCTTGATCTGCGTGATGGTGATCGGATTTTCGATCTACTATCGCCGCGGTAACAAGGTGAATCGTAAACTCGGACACCATAGTAACTTCACGGAAGTGATCTGGGCTTCGGTCCCGTTCGTTCTCGTGATGGTGATGTTCGTCTGGGGAGCGGTCTTGTTTTACAAGATCCAGACTCCACCAGAGAACACCCTCGACATTGAAGTTGTTGGTAAACAATGGATGTGGAAAGCACAGCATCCAGGCGGGCGTCAGGAGATTAACACCCTGCACGTCCCTGTTGGTCAACCAGTTCGTCTTCGCATGATCAGTGAAGACGTCATTCACAGCTTCTATGTCCCAGCCTTCCGCGTTAAGCAGGACGTTCTGCCTGGGTTTTTCACCCATATGTGGTTTGAACCAACCAAGGCAGGAACCTATCACCTGTTCTGTGCAGAGTACTGTGGTACCGAGCACTCTGGGATGGTTGGTAAAGTTGTGGTGATGGAGCCTGAAAACTACTCGCAATGGGTTGCTGAGGGTCAGCCACAGCCTCAAGTTGAAGCTGGTGGACATCTCTTCTCGAAGTTGCAGTGTGGATCTTGCCACAAGACTGATGGGACAGGTAACGGTCCGTCTCTGGCAGGAGTGTTTGGGAAAACACGACCGCTGAACGGTGGACGTGCTGTGATGGCGAATGAGCAGTATCTGCGTGATGCGATTATGAATCCACACAAACAGATTCTGGCTGGATTCGGTGCAGTGATGCCTAGTTACCAAGGGCAGATTACAGAGAGTGACACGATGGCAATTATCGCTTATTTGAAATCACTTTCAGATGAGTCGAAAGCTGACGTTCAGGGATCATTACACGCTAGCAACTAAATCATCTCGGACAGCAGACGGAATTAACTGGCAGAGTTCCTGCACGAGATCGGACTGAAAATACCGTGAAACGTAATTACCTCAACAATGGGTACAGCGTCGCATCCTGGTTACTGACCGGGGACCACAAGCGCATCGCGATTCTGTATCTGATCAGTATCACTGTGTTCTTCTTCATCGGGGGAGCGGGAGCACTGCTGTTCCGCCTGGAGTTGATGACACCGAAGGGCGATATGTTTTCGCCTGACCACTACAACCGCTTGTTCACCATGCACGGTGTGGTCATGGTGTTCTTCTTCATGATTCCGTCGATTCCGGCGGTTTTGGGGAACTTCCTGATTCCCATTATGATTGGGGCAAGAGACCTTGCATTCCCTAAGTTGAACCTCGCCAGCTGGTACGTGTATGTCCTTGGTGGGATCTTCACGCTGGCTGCGATGATGCTTGGCGGGGTTGATACAGGTTGGACGTTCTATACTCCTTATTCAAGTACCTACGGTAACTCTGCGGTTCTCGTAGCCGCCTTGGGAGTATTTGTTGTCGGGTTCTCGTCTATTTTGACTGCGTTGAACTTCATCGTCACGATTCACACGATGCGGGCACCGGGGATGACCTGGTTCCGACTTCCATTGTTTGTCTGGGCGAACTATGCGACTGCATTGATCACGATTCTGGGAACACCAGTTCTCACCATTACTGTTGCTCTTGTCGGTATTGAACGCTTCTGCGGAGTTGGGATTTTCGATCCTCGTCTGGGCGGCGATCCTATTCTCTTCCAGCACCTGTTCTGGTTCTATTCACACCCTGCTGTGTACATCATGTTGCTCCCTTCCATGGGAGTCATCAGTGAACTTGTCGCATGCTGCTCACAGAAGAAGGTCTTCGGGTACGAGTTCATCGCTTTCTCAAGTCTGGCGATTGCTGTTCTCGGCTTCCTTGTCTGGGGTCACCATATGTTTGTGACCGGTCAGTCGATGTACGCAGGCTTCGTTTTCTCGTTCATCAGTATGCTGGTGGCGATTCCGTCTGCGATCAAAGTGTTTAACTGGACTGCGACCATCTATAAAGGGTCAATCGTCTGGAACACTCCGATGTTGTATGTGCTGGGCTTCCTGGGGCTGTTCACCATCGGTGGATTGACCGGGCTGTTCCTTGCAACCATGGCTGTGGACGTCCACGTTCATGATACTTACTTCGTGGTCGCTCACTTCCACTACATCATGGTGGGTGGAGCTATCATGGGCTATCTCGGCGGAATCCACTTCTGGTGGCCGAAGATGACCGGTCGTATGTATCCAGAGTTCACTGGTAAACTGTCTGCACTGTTGGTGTTCGTCGGGTTCAATCTGACATTTTTTCCACAGTTCATTCTTGGATATTTGGGGATGCCACGTCGGTATCACGCATATCCAGATGAATTCCAGCTGCTGAATACATTGTCGACCGCTGGTGCTTCGATTCTTGGATTGGGATATCTGCTGCCCCTCGCATATCTGCTGTGGTCATTGAAATACGGCGAGAAGGCAAGCAACAATCCTTGGCATGCATACGGCCTGGAGTGGGAGACGACCTCCCCTCCTCCAACATTCAATTTCGATGAGATGCCGGTCGTTACTCGTCCAGCATACGATTATGATACAGAAGCAGTTGAACGTCAGTATGAACTGAATCTGTCAAAGGCGACTGAGCTTCAGGAAGAGAAGTCAGCAGTATAATCCGGGTTGATTGATTCGCCGTGATTGGTGTTACTGCCTGCGGTGTTGGTATGTCGGATTCCTGCTGGCGCTGTTAAGGCGAATAGATTGCAGGTTTGAATTGCCTGATTATTGAGAGATATGAGTCCATGAGTTCACACGCGGCCCAATCCCCCCACCTTCGACATCAGTTCGATGACCTGCAACAGCAGCGAGCATCGGCTGCGTTGGGGATGTGGACATTCCTCATCACCGAAGTGATGTTGTTCGGTGGCGTGTTCGCGTCCTATGCCCTGTATCGCTTCTGGTATTTTCCAGAGTGGGATCTGGCGAGTCGACAACTTGATTTGTGGCTGGGTGGTTTTAACACTTTTGTATTGTTGACCAGCAGTCTGACAATGGCCTTCGCTGTGGATGCCGCGGCCAATGGAAATCAGAAGGCATTACAACGCAATATTTTGCTGACGTTGCTTCTGGGTTTCGTGTTCGTCGGCGTGAAAGTCGTTGAGTACTCTGCAAAGTGGGAACACCACCTTGTTCCTGGTAAATACTTCGAGTGGCACGGTGATCCTGTTGGGGACATGGGTGCGTTCGAATTGTTTTTCGTGTTTTACTTCATCATGACCGGGATCCATGCTTTCCACATGCTCATTGCATTTGGATTGCTGATCACCCTGTATATTCAGGCCCGGCTTGGTAAGTTCAGCGCGGAGTATTACACCCCGGTCGAAATGATTGGGCTTTATTGGCACCTGGTCGATATCGTCTGGGTATTCCTGTTCCCATTGCTCTATTTGATCGATCGAAACTGACGGCATGGCCCACCATTCACACGTCAAATCGTACCTCGTAGTCTACTTCATCTTATTGGTGCTGGTAGCCGCGACTGTCGCTGTGGCCATGATTCCATTGGGATCTTTGGCCTTTCCAATCGCATTTGGTATCGCAGTGTTCAAAGCACTGTTGATCATACTGATCTTCATGCACGTGAAGGACGAGAGTAATCTCGTGAAGATCTTTGCCTTTGTCTCGTTTCCGTGGCTTGGGATTTTGTTCTGCTTCATGTTTGCAGACTACCTGACCCGAGACGTTTCAATGCCGATCGAGCGCGAACAACAACGTGCCATTGCGATTGAATCAGTGAAGAAAGCTCGTGAACATGGTCATGGCGCCAGTGGCGATCATGGATCATCAGGACACGGTGCAGACTCGCACGGCGGTCACTAGACCTCGTCTCATCTGATTTGTCAGGTCATTAGACCGCTGCAATTCAGAAGACTATTCAGACGCAAACAGCACCCGGGTGAATTCATCCGGGTGCTGTTTTTATTTGTTTGGCTGCTTGGTGGAATCGGGACGGAGACAGGAAAAAGTCTGTGACTCTGATCAGGTCTCTGTGAATCGGATTCACTTCGGAGTTGTCGGTTTCGGCCAGGTCGACTGATCAGCCAGTCCAGATCGAAGCAAAGTGTGGCCAAAGCAAGATAATGGAGACAAGTGCTGCGGTGATGTGAGCGACCATAATTGCGGTCGCACCCATCAGAAAGACATCACTGAGTTCTTTTTGATAGCGTGTCGCAAGGTGTTTCAGTACCTGATGCAGGATTTCTGCTGAGAACGCAAAGCCCAGGCTGAGAATCAGAAGCGCCCATTCCCATCGTTCGAGACCCAGCACGACACTGGTGAGGAGGATCGTCGCAGCACAGAAGGCGAATGCAAAGAGAGTGCTGTCGGCCCGAATTCCTTCCCGTAATCCACTTTCGGCGTCAACGAGACGCTGTCGCCAGGCGGGGCGTTGGTGTTTGCCTGTGGATGTATCGAGGTCGGTGCTCATTGCTGTCGAATTCGTTCCTGATTCCGACGAGATCAGTCTGTACTTTCAAGTACACAGATTGGAATCGATTCAATCTGAAATTCGCTATTCCAACTTTGAAGAGACTGGTGACCGAATCGCTCTGAATCGGCCGATTGCGATCACGTCGGGACTTTACCCCGATTTATTTCAGTTGGTCAATATGGGGTTCATCACCTGGTTTGGCGAATGCTTCAATTGGCGAGTATTTCGTATGGCAAGGTTCGGCTTTTACGGGTGAAGACGAGGTGCATCACTTGCTGTTCCCTGCTCTGTTTCCTAACTGAAGTGATCCCACCTGCTTCTGTGTGTCGGGTGTTGTGCGTTCCCAGATCAGAGTGGTTGATGTCGTGGATCTGGGGCGCGCCTTTATGGTAAAGTGCTCGTGTATTTCCACTACTTGGTTTTGAAACGGAATCTGCCAGCGTGTCGCACACAATTTACGAAACGCCACTGAACACCCGGTACGCATCACGAGAAATGAGCGGGATTTGGTCGGCTCAAACGAAACATTCGCTCTGGCGAAAGTTGTGGGTGGCTCTGGCGGAGTCGGAACAGGAACTGGGGCTGGAGATTTCCGATGCCCAGATCGCGGAACTGCGAGCGAACGTCGAGAACATCGACTTTGACGTTGCCGCAAAGTACGAACGACAGGTTCGCCACGACGTGATGGCACATGTGCACGCTTACGGCGATCAATGCCCACAGGCTGCCGGCATCATTCACCTGGGGGCCACTTCCTGTTACGTCACCGACAATTCCGAGTTGATTCAGATCCGTTCGAGTCTCGAACTGATTCGTACCCGATTGGTGCAGGTGATCGATCGGCTGTCATCGTTCGCTGTGAAGTACCGTGACCTGCCATGTCTCGGGTACACGCACTTGCAGCCTGCTCAGCCTATCACCGTCGGGAAGCGTGCGACGCTATGGTGCCATGATCTTGTGCTCGATCTCGAAGAGATTGAACACCGCCTTGCGACCTTGAAGTTCCGTGGGGCGAAAGGGACGACTGGGACTCAGGCGACGTTCCTTACCCTGTTCAAGGGGGACCACGAGAAGGTGCGACAGCTTGACCGAATGGTTGCTAAGAAGATGGGCTTTGACGCGACCTATCCGGTGACCGGTCAGACTTACACTCGCAAGGTCGATGCTCAGGTGTTGTCGATTCTGAGCGGGATTGGGCAGACAGCTCATAAGTTTGGCAGTGATCTTCGACTCCTGCAGGCGTGGAAAGAGATTGAAGAGCCGAAGGAAGACAAGCAAATTGGCTCGTCCGCTATGGCGTACAAGCGAAACCCAATGCGAGCAGAGCGAATGTGTGCCCTGTCCCGATTCGCGATCAGTCTGGCTGACAACGGAGACCAGACGGCTGCTGTTCAGTGGATGGAACGGACGCTGGATGACAGCGCCAATCGCCGCCTGTCGCTTCCGCAATCATTTCTCGCCATTGATGCCGTGCTGATTTTGTACCGCAACATCGCTGAAGGCTTTGTTGTCTATCCAAAAGTTGTTGAGCGTCGTCTGGCAGAAGAACTCCCGTTCATGGCAACGGAAGAAATTCTCATGGCAGGTGTTCAGGCTGGCGGGGATCGTCAAGACCTTCACGAACGTGTTCGCATTCACAGTGTTGAAGCGGCGCGTCAGGTGAAAGAGTTGGGATTGCAGAACGATTTGCTGCAGCGGTTGAAGTCTGATCCGGGGTTTGCCAAGGTCGATCTGACTGGGGCTCTGGACGCCAAACGGTTTATTGGTCGTAGCCCGGAACAGGTCGATGAGTTCGTTGCTGAAGTTGTCGAGCCGATTCGTCAGCGCTATTCAGAATTGCTTTCCGGAGCAGCGGAAGAACTCAGGGTCTAAGCGACTTTGCATTCAAGGTTGCTCTCAAGGCACCTGGTGATATTCTCCAGAAGAACGGTGTCCTGGCTGGACGGTCTGGACGAGTTTAGCTCAAGCGAGAACGCCCACTGTGTGTATTGTGCAGTGGGCGTTCTCTTCATCAGGTAAGTCCTGATCCTCGCTTGCCACATGCCGAGACATCAGGTCTGAAAACACTTGCGATTTATGAGGTGAACCTGTGGATGTTCGAGATTGTGTCGCCATTGTGACGGGTGGAGCGAACGGGATTGGAAAAGCGATTTGCCGATCGTTCGTTGAAGCTGGTGCCAGACATGTCATCGTCGCTGACATTGATGAACAGTCAGCAGGTCAGTTGGCGGAAGAAATCAAGGGATCTTCACTGAGTTGCGATGTCTCCAACGAAGCGGACATTCAACGACTGGTTCAGTTTGCAGACGAGAAGTTTGGTGGCGTCGACATCTTTGTGTCGAACGCCGGGATCACCTGCAAAGGGGGAGTCGAGGTTCCTGACAGCGAGTGGCAACGTCTGTGGAACGTGAATGTGATGGCGCATGTGTACGCCTCACGAGCGGTTCTTCCTCAGATGCTTGAGCGTGGCCGCGGATATCTGGTTCATGTGGCGTCTGCCGCGGGGTTGCTGACCGAGATTGGTTCTGCACCCTACTCTGTGACGAAGCACGCAACCGTTTCATTTGCTGAATGGCTGTCTGTCCATTACCAGAAGCAGGGGATTCGAGTTTCGTGTGTCTGCCCGGCGGGTGTCGCCACTGACTTTCTGGACCTGAGCGACCCTGTGCATCAGTTCCTGAACGTGACGGCTGTGACTCCAGAACAGGTTGCCACTGCGCTCCTCGATGCGATGAAAATGGAACAGTTTCTTGTGCTGCCGCATCCTGATGTTGGCGAGTATTTCGCTTTCAAAACACAGGACTATGATCGCTGGTTGAAGCAGTTTGCCCGCATCAATGAGAAGCTCACGAAGATTGCTAACAAGCGACAGAAAAAGGCCGAGCATTAAGCGTCGACATCAGAAGTTGGCTGTCTTGCAGCGAGTGTCGTTCTGACGCCCGCTATTTCTCGGACTGTTGCAGACGTTGCCGTGCAATTTCGGCCCAGGGACCGCGTGAGTGGTGTCGAAGATATTCTTCCCAGTGAACTCGGGAGAGTTCTTCTTCGCCCAGGTCGTACAGGGTTTCGGCAAGATGAAAGTGTGCGTCTGGATATTCTGGCAGCAGTTGAAGCGAATGTTCGAATGCCTGTCGTGCCGCAGTGAGGTCGCCGAGTTCCCGGTGCAGACACCCAATCTGGGTCCATGCTTCCAGGAAATCGTTGTCGTGTTCAACGGCGGAATAATAGCGTTCGAGGGCGGCCTGAGTGTTGCCCATCCGGTAAAGGCATTCACCGATCTGGAAGTGAACGTCCGCAGATTGTGGTGAGTGCAAAGCGGCTTTTCGGAAGGCTTCGAGGGCCTCGTGCAAGCGATCCGCATCGTAGAGACGGCAGCCTTCAATCAGCCAGTCGCGAGGAAGGTCATCGGCTTCCGGAGTCGCAGGCGCGAAACGCAAGGGCTGCATTGATTCGTCATCGTCGAGATCGTCTGTGACATCGACTGGTTCGGCAGCCTGCTCGTCGAAGTTCAAGAGACGTTGGCCGTTCGCGGCAATGATCAATCCGTGACGGTCTCGGATCACAACGCCGAGTTGATGCGCGAGAATTTGCAGTTGTTCAAGTGGACGTTCGTCACCACGTTGGACTGCGGGAATTCGACGCAGACTCTCCTCCAGATCCTTTCGTGGAATTCCGGATTCGAGCAGGTCGCTGAGACGACGAGCGGAGCTGACTTCGCGAAAATCAAAATATGGGAGCCGAAAGACCATTCGAATCGGCTTGATGAGTCCAATGCGTGCCCAGCCACGAATGATGTGAACTGAAATTCCCAGAATGGAAGAGAGCATCGCAGGTGTATAAAGGCGATGGACTTCTTCCCGATGATCATTCAGTCCGAGCAGCGATAGCCAGTTCGATTCGGTGATGACCTGAATCTCGGCTCCAGCAGCCTTGTAGCGGTCAACCTGTTGCAGTTTGACTGAAGGCAGGCCATTGTCGTCCAGCGGCCACCCTTCTTCACCAATCACCAGCATCGTTGTGTGTCGACTGACATGTTCAGACGAGGTGCCTCCATGCTCAGCGACCAGTGACGCCGCTTGAGAATGTGTCATAGAGGCCAATGTCCCTGTGAAAGTGACCCGTTCTCCTTGCAGGCAGGGAGAGCTTTCGAGGGAAGTCGGCTGATGATCTTTGGCAGCGTGCGCCATGTCGTTTTGTGTAAACTTGTGAAGTGAAGGGAGAGGCATCGATCCGCATGAATCGGACGAAACTTCGTTCGGACTGGAACGACCGGGTTTCGCCAACGGAACCAACTTGCGTCCCCCATTTCAGGGGAGGCTGATGCCATGTTTCAAATGACGTGATCGTGCATGGCTGTCTCTGATCGTGCAGTGTGCGATCGTGATTGTCGTTTATGCCGTCTGCATGTTGAAAGTACCTGACAAATGCCTCTGCGGCAAATCGGTTGTCCTGTGTTTGATCCCCGATCACAATTTCGAAACAATCTCGTGCTGGAATTCGTTACAGTCCGAGCCGAACTGAGTTTTCAACGAGTAATTCGATCCCGATGTGTTCCCCATCCAATTTGACGGTCATTGTGGGGCATGGTCTTGCCGGGGCAACACTTGCGTGGACCCTACGGCTGCGTGGCGAACAGGTTCTGGTGATTGATGCGGAGGGGCCGGTTTCTGCATCTCGTGTGGCCGCCGGGCTGATTACTCCGCTCTCAGGGCCTAAACTGGTCACGACTTGGGGATGGGAGGACGCCTGGCCGCTGGCGGTGGATTTCTATCGCAAACTCGAATCGCTCTGGGGGGGTACATTACTTCGCACGGTCCCGGCTGTTCGTTTGTTTCATTCTGAAGAATCTCGGCAGCGGTGCCTGCAGAAACAGGGGGGTGTTGATAACCCGTCGACAATTCGGGCCCCTGCTCCGGAGTTGAACCCTGACTGGTTCGCCGCGACTGAGGGTGCAATTGAACAGCCACTGGCGGCGAGGCTGGATACCGGGACCTATCTCACCCGGTCGCGCGACGCATTAGTTGCCGTGGGAAGTTATCGCCAGGGGATCATTGATCCGCGTTCTGACATTGTCCTGACAGAGCATGGAGTGCGGCTTGAGCGATATCAGGTGACTGCCAGACGTGTCGTATTCTGTCAGGGCTATGTGGGGAAAGATCATCCGTGGTTTGGAGCGGTGAAATTCAATCCGGCGAAGGGACAGCTTTTGCGGATACATGCTCCGGGCGTGACCGAGCAACGGGTGATTCACAGCGGACTCTGGATGGCGGGGGATGGACACGAGACCTATCGTGTTGGGGCGACGTTTGAGTGGGACAATCTTGATGGCGAACCCACTGAAGCTGGTCGCGACAGGCTGCTTCAACAAATGCAGGAGTTCATTCGATTTCAATTTGAAGTAGTTGACCAGCTTGCGGCCGTGCGACCGACCATGCACGATTTTCGGCCTGTGCTCGGAACTCATCCGGAGTGCTCTCAAATTGCGATATTGAATGGTCTGGGGACAAAAGGTTCGCTCTGGAGCCCGTGGCTGGCAGAGATGTTGGTTGCATCACTTCTTGATAATAAACGTCTTCCATCTGAACTGGATGTGGCACGGTGGTTCCGGTAACAGCTCTCGCTCATCAACTCGTTCAACACTGCCTGAATGAAGGTGACATCGCTGTCGATGCCACCATGGGCAACGGACACGATACGCTCTTTCTTGCGAAGCTTGTTGGAGCGACTGGACGTGTGTTTGCCATCGACCTTCAACAGTCGGCCTGTGATGCCACACTGAAACGATTAAGTGATGACGATGTCAAAAACGTCACGCTGTTCTGTGGTGACCATGCTCGAATGGAATCATTGATTCCGCAGAATTTGCATGGTCATGTTTGCGTGGTCATGTTCAACCTGGGATATCTTCCCGGGGGAGACAAACAGGTCATTACCAAGGTTGACGGGACTCTTGCCGCACTGGATGGGAGTCTGGCATTGCTGAAGTCAGGCGGAGTGATCTGCGTTGCGGCGTATCGAGGGCATCCCGGCGGTGCAGAAGAAGCGATCGCCGTTGAGAATTGGATGAACAACCAATTTCAGAACGGTCATCTGAAAATTGAGTTCAACAGGCCCACCAATGAAACGGCCCCACTGCTTCTTGCACTTCGAAAAGCCTGACTCGCTTCGAACTTCGATCTCGGGCTGATCGGAAACTGTCCTAGAGTGGTTCTTGAAATGGTATGGCGTGACTGGCACGCGTCATTCAGATCTTCTCCTATCGAGAAGGCTGCTGCGCGGCCACATGATAGACCGATACGGTCTAGCGGAACAGGTGGCTGTTGCGAAGTTGAAGATGCCGCGCGAAGTACGGGCGTTTGACAATTTTCCCCGGTGAAATGTCTGCCGTTTCAGTCGCTTGAATCTGTGCTGCTGGCGCACGCAAGTGAATGAGTCGCGGTCTGAAGACGACCATCAGCATGAGTGGAAGATACCAGAGTAGATACACGCCCCCTTCGGCCGTGTACCAGAGCTGAGTGCCGACGATTGCAGCCGTGGACTGTGCAAGGAGCACTTCAACAGTGCGATCTTTCGGCCAGATGGTCATGATCGTGACCATGATGAAGTACGCCGCCATAACAGGCAGTCGATAGGCCGAAAGGTATCCCAGTCCGCCCCAGAATGAGGATTCAGGTTGAACCCCAGAAAACGCTGAGAGTGCAATGTTTACTGAACCAACGGTCTTCTGTACGAATGAGTTGGAGTCGGTGGAGGTCATCGCCAGACTTCCCACAAGCACCAGTGCGACGCAGGCGAGCGCCAAGACAAACCGCCCTGCCCCTCGACGTCCATAGAAGACCGCCCAGATCGGGAGCAGAAACACCGGGAATGCCAGTGTTCCGCAAGCGAGTCCGAGGAGGACACCGGAGACGATCGGTTTACGGAAGCAGACAAACGCCCACACGATCAAAGCAGCAGGCAAAACGTGATTGAACTCACCGACGTTGTACGCCGTACAGGGAAGCAACAGATAAAGCGTGGCCATCGCCAAGCCAAGATTTCGGTCCGCAAACAGATTTCGCCCGACAAACCAGAGTCCGCTGATCACAGCCGCATGCGCGAGGATCGCCATGATTTTGGCAGAGAGTTCCTGAAACATCAGAACTGCCGGCGACAACAGTAACGGAGCCGCAGGGCCAGCACTTGGAGCAGCGGCCGACGTCGGTGGATCAGTCGCTGTTCTGGTGATGAGTTCGTCTGCTCGCGCGATGGTTTCCTGAGACGCCAACGGCAAGGCGCTGGTGATTGCCTGCGTCATGAGAAATGCAAACGCAGAGCAACAAAGGAATCCCATTCCCTGTGGATTCAGGTTCTGCCCGAGATAGGGACGACGACTGAGAAACGGGTCGATGAACAAACGGACCAGAAACAGGCATGCAATCACGAACAGCCATGTGTGGCCGAGTGTGGTGACCGCAGGAACTTCTGCTTTGACGAACAACAATCCCGGCGATGCCGACAGCAGGAGCGCAAGATCGACATTCCGCAATGAGATGATGCGAGTGAATCGAAAATAGACGGCTGTGATCAACAGCAACGACAGGTAAAACCATGTCTGCTGATTGACCTCATAACCCTGAAGCAAGTGATTCATTCGGTGTCCTGCAACGTTTCGCAAATAACAAGGAATGTGGAAAACGGTCCGCTGATTGGCTAACCAGCGGCATCCCTGTGAAAACTCGTGTTATTCGAGTTTTCCCGTTGTTAATGCGTCACTAACTGCTTCACGCCCACGAACGCGGTGTTTCACTTTGCAGTGAATCCCGGACTTCACCTTTCGAAACGATTCCCCAACCGTTCTGGTAAAGTGCGGAAAGTGGCAATCAACTAAATTAACATTTTTAATGCAAAAAACCAACATAAAACCCGCAAAACAAACCCGGTTGGCGGATTTGTTCGTGTTGTAGGAAATCGGGAAAATGTATGGAGTTAGATCGATGTTTGAATCCGATTTGACGAATGGGTGGTTTGGGGTGTTGTTGGTTTTATGTTGATTCTGTTAAACGAGTTGCGACTGTGTTTTGGCTGCAAGAAAGAAAAACGCCAGTACGAACTGATTCGCACTGGCGCTCTCGTTGTGTTCTCTGGCTCGGCGATCTGAAAATTATTGAGGAGCTGGTGCCGTCAAATAGTGCATCAGTGAGATCACCTGTTCATCAGTGAGACGTTGTAGCAACCCCTCAGGCATCAGAGAGGTCTGCATCCCCTGGAGGATTTCGACCTCGTCTCGTGGGAGCACAGTTGTCTTATTGTCGGCGGATTTGATCGTAATTGCCAACGGCGTTTGATCCGTTAACAGGCCGGTCAACACGCGACCGTCCTCCGTCACAACCTGAAACTGTGTGAACTCTTCTCGAATTCCGGCTGAAGGATCAACCATCGACTGCAGCATGAAGTCCAGATTGGAACGCTCGTAACCTGTCAGGTTTGGGCCAAGCTCTCCTCCTTCTCCGAACAGTTTGTGGCACGTGGCACAATGTTCTTTGAACAGTGCTTTACCGGCGACAATGTCGGGCTTTTGCCCCCCTTCTTTGAACTGATTTCCTTGAATCAGCTTCTTCAGTCGAGCAATTTGTTCCTGCTTCTCTGCGCTGGATTCACGGACGCGTCCCCAGATCTTGTCGACCTGCTTCTGGAGTTCTGGATCTGCGTGCAGACGCATTTGCTGGATGATGTCAGCCGGGACCGCTGATGGAGCAATGCGGAACTCTGTGATTTCGTTAAGTAACCTTGCAGTCCACTCAGGACGGCTGGCGAGCGTACGCAATGCCGCGATCCGAATGCCATCTTCATCGGTCAGAGTCGATTGCCACGCAGAGCAGATCCGGTTGGGAATACTGGCGTCATTGAATGAGACCAGTGCCTGCAACGAGGCTCGTTTCAATGCAGCTGATGGGGAACTCAGCAATGCAAGAAGCGGTTGTAACGCACCCGGCAGTTTGGTTTCACCACAGGTTTCGACCAGTTTGAGTCGCAGGGGAATTGGGGTGTTGTTGTTGCGAAGTTGCTCAAGCCCAGCCTTGATCGCGTCAGCATTTCCCAGTTTGATTCCGGCGACAACGTCGGACTTCGCAAGTTCAGCTTGATACTCGTCGATCGAATTGTGCAGTGATTGCGGTAATGTCGCGAGCTTCTGCCCTTGGCTTCCTTCGAGGAAAGCTGCCAGGAGTTGTTGCTTCACCTCACCATTTGGTGCCAGCTGCAACAGTCGGTCGCAGCTGGACCAGTCTTGTTGTTCAACTGGCTTGGTCGCCATTTCCTGAGTCAGTCGACGCATGAGCCGAGGCACAAGAGTTGACTGCACAACAGGATTGTTCCAGCGTTGGGATTCGGTGAACCATTGCAGCACTTGCTCGCGAGGAGCCGTTGCTTCTGCTGGTTTCAGAATCATTCCTAAATGAGGCGAGCCGTTCTCAACGACGTTTCCACAGTGAGATTCCAATAGCCACCACAGCATCAGCGGCATGTGTGGATCTTGAGCATCTTCGGCATGAGTTAGTAGCCCTTCCAGAATGGGGAGGGCGACACTGGTTTCCATACGTCGGGCCGACGATGCGAGTTGAGAGCGAACCTGAACGTCCTGCTCGCTATGTGCCATACGAGCGAGATTGCTTCCCATGCTCGTGCTGACGTTGCGGTGATCACCCAACAGGCGAACTGTCCAGCGGCGGACATCGACTTGCGGGTGAGTTAACAATTGGGCCGCAAGTTCTTCGTTGAACCCTGCCCCGAGATGCAAGGCCCACAATGCTTCCAGAGCGTCTGGAGAATCTGCCAGGCACAGATTGCGAAGCTGTTTCTTTGTGGCTTCAGCTTCCGCTGATGATCCAGCGTAAAGCAGACGTTCTCCGAGAACGCGAGCAGCAGTGTGTCGCTGCCATTTATTGGAATGCTTGAACCGCTCGATCAGTTCTTGATTGGTCAGCTTAGTGAAGTTCGTCGGTGTGTGCTTAGGGGCATCGGCAGACTGAATGCGATACAAGCGGCCGCTGTCCTTGTGCCAAGTGTCTTTGGGGTCGACATGGCTGAGGCGTGAGTCGTACCAGTCGGCGAGATAAACACCTCCATCTGGTCCCACTTTCACATCCACCGGGCGAAACCAATGGTCTTTCGTGGAACAGATCGCCGGGATATCGACGGTGCGGTAAGTTGATCCGCTACGGGACAGTTCGCTCGCCCAGACCCGATTGTGGAGTGAGTTCGCCGCGATGATATTCCCGCGATATTTCTCCGGGAGTGAGGCTCCGTCGTAGATCACAAAGGTTTGAGCAAAGCGAACGGTGTCGCCTTCATGATCCATGTGTTTGAAGTACCCGAAAGCATACGGGTTGGTCAGCGGACCATGCTTTCCAAAGTTCTTCTCGCCGTATGATCCCTGTGGATAGAACATCCCACGAGTGTTCCCGTGATTCGTGCCAGAGAAGACGCGACCTCGGGCATCGAACTCCAGTGAATATGTGTTTCCGCCTCCTTCGGCATAGACCTCAAAGACTTCCGTTTCAGGGTGGAATCGCCAGATGCACTGCCCTTCGTAGCTGACTTTAGACACTTTAGAAATGACATCCGCTGTGGTCGTCGATCCGTTCGCTCCGTAGAGCCAGCCATCTGGGCCCCAAGCCATGCTGTTGGCTGTAGAGTGGGTGTCCTGAATTCCAAACCCAGAGAGCTTCACGACTGGCGGACCATCTGGAATATCGTCGCCATCGGCATCTGGATAGAATAACAGGTAAGGAGGGTTCATGACCCAGATTCCCTTACGGCCTGTGACAACAGATGTCGCAATGTTCAATCCGGTGATGACATCCTTACGGGAATCGAATTTGCCGTCCCCGTCAACGTCTTCAAAGACGGTCACTTTATCGAGACCAGGCACGTGATTCGGTGGAGGTTGCGGGACGTTATCGAACACGGCTCGCAGGTACTGATCATAACGCAGCACCTTCAGTCCTGCTGGAAATGGATACTGTCGGTATTCAAGTAACCATAGACGTTCACGTTCATCAAACCACATGTAGAGGGGTTGTGCGATGTCCGGCTCGGTCGCGAGTTGTTCGATCTTGAGCCCTTCTGGTAGTTCGAACATCTTCAGCGACTCAGCAGGAGGAGTCGGCTTCGAATCGTCGGTGATCTGCCCTTTCCCTACGAAGTTCTGAATCACCTTCTCAACGTCAGCGTTTCCGGCGGCATTGCCGGACGGGTTGCTGGATTCATTCTGGGCAACAGCGACGCCGTGCAGAACGAAAAGGACTCCCAGGCAGGCACAGGCGTAGGATGCCTTACTGAAGAAATTCAGTTTCGTCCACAACATGCTGGTCTCCGTTTGGGGCGTTTCGAGTAGAAAGTGTGGAAGACGTGGTTGGCGTGCTCAGAATTCAGTAATCATCCAGAATCGGTGTCAGTCGAAGAGGCTTCGAATGCCCGACTCTCTTTGCATTCGGCGTGATGAGTCACCAGCAGGGAGGGCACGTGCAATCATATTATATGAGTCGAAATTGTAGCGTTCTGGCCGGCCGTTTGAGAATGGATCAACGTCGGAAAATATCACCGTATTGAATTGGGGAAAATTGGTCCCAAGCAGAGTCCATGAACGTTGTGTGTTCGCCTGAAAATGAGAGCTCCGGAATTCTGGTTGCCTGTCTGCAGAATGACGATGACGCAAACTGGGGCATCCTTTACTATCCAGTTGAGCCGTCTTACTCGTTCTTCAGTCAGGGGGAATGCCAGGACCATCGGTTTACTCTGCGAAAATCATTCGGACCAGATCTGAATGAAGTGTCACGTTCCACTGGCAGGTCGAGCAAACTTGGTTATGGATTGATGCATCAGACGGTGCAAAATATTCAGGACTTGTGCAGATGTCGTCCACCATTTCGAGAGTTGCATATCTGTTGAAAGACGCTGTTCCGGGAACAGTTGTGAAGACTGCCGGATGGGTACGCACCCGACGCGATTCAAAGCAGGGCTTCTCGTTCATTGAATTGAACGATGGTTCCTGTATGGCGAATCTGCAGCTGATTATCGATGGCTCTATTTCCGGCTATCAGGAAAACATTAAGCAGGTCACCACTGGGGCCAGTCTGCGAGTGATAGGGGAACTGAAAGAGTCACCGGGAGCCAACCAGCGGGTCGAACTGCATGTGCATGAATTCGAGCTGTTAGGAACCGCTGACGCGGAAACGTATCCCCTCCAAAAGAAACGCCATAGCTTCGAGTTTCTTCGCGAGATCGCTCACTTGCGCCCACGAACGAACACCTTCGGGGCGATTGCCAGAGTTCGAAACTGTGTCAGCTTCGCGATTCATCGATTCTTTCAAGAGCATGGGTTTCTCAATGTCCATACGCCGCTGATTACCACCAGCGACTGCGAAGGGGCCGGAGAGATGTTCACCGTAACGACTCTGTTGAATCCAGAGTCGGAAGCACGTGGTTTCAAGCCCGGCGAGATTGATTACTCAAAAGACTTCTTCGAGAAGAAAGCATCGTTGACGGTTTCCGGGCAGCTCGAAGGAGAGATCTTCGCCTGTGCGGTCGGCCCTGTTTACACCTTCGGGCCGACATTCCGTGCCGAGAACTCGAATACAACGCGTCACCTTGCCGAGTTCTGGATGGTTGAGCCGGAAGCTCCGTTCTATGAGCTCGTTGACAATATGCAGCTTGCGGAAGACTTCATTAAATATGTGGTGAAGGCATGTCTGAAAGAATGTGCAGATGATATGCAGTTCTTCAACGACCGGATTGATAACACGGTTTTAGAGACGCTTCAGAACATTCTGAGCCACGAGTTCAAGAGAATCACATATACAGAAGCGGTCGATCTTTTGTTGGCTTCTGGTAAAGAATGGGATTACCCTGTCTCTTGGGGATCGAATCTGCAGGCAGAACATGAACGCTGGTTGACGGAAGAATATTTCAAACAGCCGATCGTCGTTTATAACTATCCTCGGTCACTCAAGCCGTTCTATATGTACTGTAACGACGATGAGAAGACGGTTCGCGCGATGGACGTTCTCGTGCCGCGAGTCGGGGAGATCATCGGCGGTAGTCAACGTGAGCACCGACTTGATCTGTTGGAGAAGCGGATTGCCGAGACCGGACTCGATGCGGCCCCTTACTGGTGGTATCTCGACCTGCGACGCTTCGGCAGTGTCCCTCACAGTGGCTTCGGGTTGGGACTGGAACGCATGATTCTGTTGTTAACCGGCATGCAGAACATCCGTGACGTCATCCCATTCCCGCGAACACCGAAGAACGCAGACTTCTAAGCGGAACTCAAGGCGGGTGGAGACTGTGTCGTTGGTGTCTGTTATCAGAATCAGCGAGAATCTCCCCTGCCCTTTTTGTTTGTAGATAGTGTTAAGTTGTTTTGTTGAAGATAAAGAATTGAAATGAAACTCTCCGAATTACAATCATTGATTCGCACCATGTATTCGTCGAAGGATGAACAGCGTGGAGTCGATGGAACGTTTATGTGGCTGATGGAAGAAGTCGGGGAACTAGCCGCTGCACTACGCGAAGGAACGCACAAAGAACTCGCCTACGAGTTCGCCGACGTGCTGGCCTGGCTGGCAACGATTGCCAACGTCGCTGGCGTCGATCTGGAACAAGCCGTCCAGGAGAAATACGGAAACGGCTGCCCCGGCTGCCACCAAATGGTCTGCGCCTGCGGGATTGAAGAAAAGCCGTAAGTTCTGCATAAATTGGTTAAACAGTTCGCAAGATCCGTGTGCGGGAGGAAATATGCAATTCGGATTTTATTGTGCATGTTTTGCGTATGCTTTAACGGTCCTAGTGTGGTCAACTCAGGTTAGGTCTGAGGATACGCTTACACTTCAGGATATCCGGTCTGCATACCAAATGAACCTCGCACGCCTACACCCAATAAAGATTGTAGTCCACATTGTCGACGACCCGACTAGCGTTCGATTCGATCACGTAAATGAACAACTGCAGCGAGTGGAAGAGGCGCTGAAGGTAACCGATCACAAATCGCCCAACCACGAGGACCTGCGGTTTGTGCAGGAAAATCTTAAGTGGCGTTTGAATATAATGCCCAGGCGAACTGATTGTTTATTTCAGTTCACAACTGATAGGAAGAGCTTCCGGTATTGCATCCCTAATGCGATGCTCAATGGAACGGACGAAAAAGCACCATTAGATTCGTATGTTTTTCAAAAGAGGGCTCTTTCTGAAGAAAATTTGATTCAACACTTCTCGAAGACCACAATCGGAACATGGATCGCACGCGAAGAAGGCTCGCTATTCAAGCTATGGTCAGGAATTCACAACGGTCATGGTTTGGGCATTGTGTCCCCAAACCCAGAGCCGATCACTCCCGCGAGATTTCCGCCAATCGGTGCCGTGCGAAGTGAATGGTCTACTGCCGGCGCTCCTCACGTTTTCGACAAACTGATCGCACATCCGATCTCTGAATACAAGCTCTATGGCAAAGATGACACATTCGGCGAAGGTCTGATAAAACTGGAGCATACTAGCAGCCAGCCAGGGCCCTTGGCGTTTGGAGCCGGGAACACTGGGGCAAAGAAGTGTGAAAAGCTGAGCTATACTACCTTCTGGATTGATCGCTCTCACGGTTGTTTGCCTGTTCGAGTCGAACAAGGATTTCGATATGTAGTTGATGGGGTGGTGCTGAATGAGGGCCACAATTCACCTGACTCCGTCACAATCATCGAAAAGATTAAAACAATCGGGGCATCCTACTATCCGTTTGAGGTAAAAACGGAGAACTTCATAACATATTCTAAAGACAGTATTAGGCCACCTTCACCGGCAGACTTTGTTCGTGGTGCAACATTTGACTTTCCCCGTGCGGTTGTGAATCGCGAGTATTGGCACACTAAATCATTGGAGCATGGAGGGTTAGGCGAACCGATAGAATATGGGTTCAATTTCCCTCAAGAGACGCGATATTTCGATAAGGGACTACAACGAGCTATGATCGTAGGGCTTACTGCAGAGGAGCTTGATGCAAAAACGCAAGCTGAGTTTCCTCCGATTCCTCCTAAGTAGTCGGAGCAGGTGCCCAAATGTTACCCACTCCCCATCAATCACATCCATCTCTGCGCACGCTAACGTCAGCAGTGGTCGTAGGCTGGGTCGCCAAGACCCAGCAATTGTGGGGGCTCGCTTTCGTTTAATAAGCTGACGCGATTCAAATACGCCACCCTGCCTCATGATTGCGGCAGTTCGCACAGAGATGTGCGGTGACGAGTTCCGAGACGCCCAGTGAGCTGGGTCTTGAGGACCCAGCCTACCGAGCTTCGCCTTGCAGTAATCGTAGGGTGCGTCGCGACCTCAATGTTGCCCACATTTTCGTGCTGGGTTTGTCATTTTGACAACGTCTGATCGTCGGTCGGGTGGCACGCCCTGACGTCAGGAAGGGCGTGGTGCGTTCTTTAATTGAGAGTCAGGAATATCTACACCCCAGCAAGATTCAGGTGCCCTCCAGCATTTGATTCTCTTTCGTTGAAGTTCTTCGGTCAGGAAGCATTGCCCAGACTGGTGAAAGTTCGATCCACCTCCAGCCTGCTGGGTGATGTTCGGTTTGTTCTGTCAAAATGGACATCCACGGATTTGCACTCCCCTCGGGAATGTCCACGCCCTTCCTTGCGTCAGGGCGTGCCACTCGACCCGGACGGACTATTGGACGTGGTTGGAACGCATGAAAGGAGCGCTCTCAAAATGAAAGAGGATCGAATGAGTACTGAGCTTATGAACAACACGCTTCAACAAATGCGTGCTTCGTATGGTGCTTTTTGGGACAGTGTAACGCTGGTTGAACTTGATCCTGGTAAAGTCCCCGGAAACTTAGTTCCGTATTTGCCTTATGCCGCACTTTGGGGTGTTGCTGATGACTTGGAGCGTGAACAGCGTGTTGAAAACGCTCCTTCCGAAGCGAAGCAAGACCTTTTAAAAACTGTTCAACTGATTGACGACTTGCTTGATGATTGGCTCGCTGGCGACGAAGCGAATTCAGATACTCCGTCAGTGGAGTATGTTGCTTTTTCGGCGATGAGAATGGCAGCGGACTTTATGTAATGATCCTTTTCAAGAATTCGATGCCGGCCATTCGCTTCAACGCTTTCGCCGCAGGCTTCGGCTTGAGCGTTTTCAAGGGCGTGACGGTCGGCTTGGGCTTCTCTTTCGCTTTGGGCTGATCCAACGGCGGGGTGGCTGGGGCGCGGTACATGTCATCCAGAGGTGTGAGCATTCATAGTAATCGTAGGGTGCGTCGCGACGCACCTTGCGTGACTTAATCGGGGCACTCGGCACGGGATGGCCTCAACTAATTCTTCCGCTTTTCAGATTTTCCTAAGTCCAGAACGACATCATTCGTCCCTTTCTGAACGACGACAGGCTGCGCAAATCTGTAGAGATAAGACGGAGTCGTTGACTTCGGAATGAGCACCATACCCTCTGGATTGACGGAAGCGATCGACTCTGGATCCGGCAATCCGGTAACAACACTCACTTCATTTTCGCCGACCAAAGCTCCCTCGGATCCGTCCGGAAGAAACAGTCGATAGGTTCCGTCGTCCTTCGTCCATCCCGTCGCCATTGGGCCAGAAGCGGAAATAAAACGCACTTCTGCTTTAGAGACGGGAGTTGTCCCATTGAGAACTTTCCCGTTAACGATGCCAGACTGGAGAGGATTTGCTCCTCTCCAGCAACCAGCGTGAATAAGGATGAAGCACGATCCAAGGAAAAGAATGATCCGAGCCTTGTTCACCGAATCGCCCCTTATCTGCTCAAGTCCGGTCGGAATGTTGCAACTGTGATTCGTCTTGAAACGAAGCCGTTTCTCTCAGTTGCATTTAGTACTCACCGATAACGTGACCGTCATTTCGGGCGCAGAGTGCCATCCAGGTTTTGTAATCCACATTCTGAGATAAAAACCGAACACTGCCGTCGGCCATGCAGCCATGAACACCACCTGTATGTGCAGACATCGCTTTCGTGTTTCGATGGTATGGGTACGTGCTGCCTGTGTAGGTTGTTTGTTGATTGATAGCGGCCCCGGGGGATGTGACAGCTGCCCACCAGTCAACCCCGCCGTTCCCTGCCCCCCACAGTCCTCCGGAATGGGCTGAAGCTCGACAGTCTTTCTGGGCATTGTAGGCACAAGTGGGGTCTGACATGCTTTGTTCGATGACCATTAAGGTGTTGGATGTGCCATCTGTAACGTCACCCATTTTCACGCCTGCCCGGGCGAGACTATTTGCGCCAACAATCATTCCATTGGTAGGACTGATTCCGTAAGAGGTCGAAACGGATTCCGTCGGCGAAATGCCTGTCACTGGATCGATAGCTGATCCGGATACTCCAGCATAGTCCGCAATTTGAACAGTGATCGTGGTCAGGGAAGCAGCCGCAGGGAACGCGGACTTGGTGTTTGCGCTGACGGTGTCTTCTCGAGTTTGAGGCAATGTGCTTGAGGGACAATTCAAGAAGCTCACCCGAAGTGATTGCCGGATTGCCCAGTTTCGATCAATACCGCTTTGTGAACAAAAATCGGAAGCAAAACTGAGCTGGTTATAGGCAGCTCCCTGATCGATCATGGGGAAGATGCGTACTATCCAAGAACAGGACTTTGCAAAAGCTGTTGGTGTGCCGACTCCAGTGTAGGGGAACGTTGCGATCGGAAACTGACCTGTCACGTCTAGATAGTTGTGAAGTCCCAGTCCCAATTGTTTTAAGCTGTTCTTGCACTGAGAACGTCTGGCTGCCTCCCGAGCCTGCTGCACTGCAGGCAGTAGAAGGGAAATCAGGATGGCAATGATCGCGATCACCACAAGTAGTTCAATCAGGGTGAATGCAGCACGAGAAAGGCCTCTTTTCATGTGATTCTCCAAATAGAAAGAGAATAAGAGTTTGCGGCAGTTGAAATGACCGTGATGAATTAAAGACCAGTGGTGACTGAAAGAGTCGATTTGCTACAGGGGGCAGGCAAGCTGGCAATAGAGACCGGAGTGAATTCGACTCGCGTGCTGCTATCGGTGAATTTGGTAGATAAGTCTTGATCGTCGTGCTTTGAACGAGATTTGATTTATCTCATAATTTGCTAGGAGTGATCGGGAGCACAGGCTGGAGGCGCCCATTGGCTTGCGAAGACGCCTCTCCTGGGGCAGTCTACGTTCCGCACGTTGTAAGCAGTTTACTCTTGGCTGCCAGTAACTCAAGTTTTTTTGGGAAACTTAAGGTAGCTACGTACATCTTGTGGCTGGTGATGTTAAGAAGCTCTGTGTGGTCGATTAGAGAACCATAACTGGGACGGGTCCCCTTATCGGGTTATGGAGAATCGTTACGTCCAATCCATCTGGGGACTCTTGGCAGGTGATACTGATCATCCGATGCATTGACGCAGGATTAGAGGGATCTTGACTTAAGAGTCGCTGGCCGGGTGCCTGGGCTGGAAGCACTAATTGGTGTGTCGACGTGCCACCCGACCCGGTTACGTGATACTGCTCACGGTGTGACGGCAGTTGATTTAACCTTCACTCTGGGCACCCTGAATGTTGAGAGAATCGGTGCGTTGCGACGCACTCTGCATGGGGTGGTTTGAAAACCGACTGCTGCATGGCTTTGGGAGGGCGAAGCTCCCGCTGAGCCGCATGAGTGATCACGCGGTCTCTGGCTTGCGGCTCGGCAGGAGCCTCGCCCTCCCGGTTGTGAAACGACTTCATGACTTTTCATGGTTGTTCTCGTTCAACTTGTTTCAAGCCAGGGACTCAGGGGTGGGTGGGGGCTGTGTGTCACTGCTCTGTGGGCTGGGCAAACGCGGGTTGTAGAACGGTTTTTCTCTAACGTATCTAACTGCTCTCTTCCTTGCCTCAGGGTGTGGCACCGGAATCGTATGAGCTACGTCTCGAGGCCCCAGTTACGGTCACTTTCCAGTCAAATCTGCTGCTGCCTGTGTCGTTTTTGGCGAGATGTTTAAAAATTTTCTTGAATGTCAACAGTTTTTGTTGGTAGTGTTCACTCGGGTAAGAGTCGTTCATTAGAGCTGAAAATTGCCATATGAATTATTCGTGTGTGAATCTTTTAGGGTTGAGAGGCGTTCTATTATGACAGCATTCGGGCCTGTTTGCGGATTTTTTAAGGATAAGAGAGAGAGGCGATCCGCCTTTACTCTTATTGAGCTTCTTGTCGTGATTGCGATTATCGCAATATTGATTGCCCTGCTTCTGCCAGCAGTTCAGCAAGCTCGCGAAGCGGCGAGACGATCGCAGTGTCGCAATAATTTGAAGCAAATCGGCCTGGCACTCCACAACTATATGGATGTCACCGCTTTCGTGATTCCACGTGGTGTGAACCACACTTCCGGACCATCGTGTTGCTGCGTCACCGACAATGGAGAAAGGGCACATACGATTCATACGATGCTTTTGCCGTACATGGATCAGGTGACAGTATACAATAAGATTAATTTCAACGTTCTCCCTGGGGATTCTTCCAACCTGGCTGCGTTGGAAGCGAAAATCTCTGCATTCGTTTGTCCAAGTGCTATGCCTCCAACTCCATCGGGGACCGCAGCACCACACAACTATCCGGCTGCTGGAACTGCACACGGATATGGTCTCTGCGGAATTCATGGGTCCGCCACATCGAATGGAATCTTCGCATCACGTTGGGGGCTATACGACTCCACAAATAATCGGACACTCGATACTCAGATGAGATTAAATATGGTCGTTGATGGATTAAGCAATACCATCGCATTCTCCGAGTTTACGGCGGGTTCCAAGGGTGGAGTTCTCCCTACGACCTTTAATTCTCATGGGGCGAGTTGGTTTCGAGCCGCTTACGGAAGCACAGAGTTTTCCGTAATGGCAACTGCGACACCGAATAATCCATCGCCAACCTACACGCCCAGTCCTCAATCAAACTACGGGACCGCCAGAAGTATGCACACTGGTGGAGTGCATGCGCTTCTGATGGACGGGACGGTTCGCTTCATCAGCGAGAACATTGCCGGCTCGACCTGGGTGAACCTCGGGACACCTCAGAATGGCCAAATTGTTGGTGAGTTCTAAGTGTTGACCCTTGGGGCACGATGTCACAGGTCATGCTTTCGCCGTCGCGGCGTCTCGTTCTTTACTGTCCATTATTCGTCGCTTTCAACTGAGAATGCTTTGTTGAGAGGATCTGGGAGATTCAGATTTAATGCGATATGTTGTTGCTCTCATTCTTGTCGTGATACTCGGTTGTTCGAAGGGGCCTCAACTTCCTGGACCTGTGAACGTCACTGGGAAAATTCAGTTGAAGGGAAAACCTGCGTCCGGTGCGACGGTGGGCTTCTCTGCGATCACAGCGGGGTTACCTCCCAAGTATCGTTACCAGTCGGCAGTCACCTCTGAGGATGGCAGCTACAAACTGAACGGGGTCTTTCCCGCTGAGTATTTGGTTTGTGTGGTAATGCCGTCAGTGGAAACGACGACGGATGCTGGAACTCCAGATGCGCCGGTGAGTGGAACGAAGGCTCCGCTTTACTCAAGAATGACAGAGGACAACCCCTTGAGAGCGGTTGTCTCATCTGATGCTACCAACTTCGACTTCGATTTGAAGTAGGAGAAGTCGGCCTGTTAATTAGAAGGATGGCCGATCGTTAACGACGTCATCAATGGCTGTGGAATTGAGGTGGGGAGGAATTCTTGCAGTGTCCAAGAAATTCTCCCCATCTTTTTCGCTTGATGGGATTGATGCTTCACCTTAGAGGTCGATCGCTGGTCGCAATTGAAGTTGCGTTGGCTGGGGCCTTAAGAACCAGCGATTGCAATGCTCTGCGAGAGGGTTCTTGTGGTTCGCTAATCGCTTCTTGTGGCACTTTTCGAATGCGTCAGGGGATTCCCTGTTGGTTATAGTCGTGAATTATCTATAAAGGCAAATTAATGCCGCAAGAGAATCCAGAAGAGTCAAATCCGTTAGAGGAATCTAGAGGGACGAACGTACCCTCCAATACCTCGTCAGAAAATCCCTTTCGCTTGACCAAAGAAGAGAAGGATCGCGTATTTAAAGATTTTCAGAGAATGGTGGACGAGGGTGTGGTTAAACTCGACTCTGATCTTCCTGATCGAACTGGCCAGTAGTCGTAGTGTGCGTCAAGACCTCAGTGTTCCCCACATTTTCGTGCTGGGTTTGTCATTTTGACAACGTCTGATCGTCGTTTTTGCTGTGATTGAGCGGGTTTTGTGCTTCAGCATGGCCTGTGCTCTACAAGGCACCCGACCGCCTACTGCGTCATTGACGCGTATCGCGATCAAGTTATCTATCTCTGTTTGAAGCTGATTTGATACGCTCTGCGGCAACGGTCGTCCGCCTCGTGAAAACAGTTCTATTTGATGCACAGGTGTCAGTGACTATGACTCCCTTAACCAGAATGCATACGGGAGAACCCTTTCGGTCTCTTCTTTTTCGTGGAATGTTAGCGATTCTTTGGGGGCTGGGACTCGGCTCGCAGCATGCATTTCCTCAGGGAATGAAAGAGAGCTTGCAGAAATCGATTGGTACTCCCGACAAGCAGTTGCGATCACGAGTGGTAGACGCTGTTAACTCGAATCGCTTGTCAATTGGTGGGGTGGCGTGTGTCGTTGAGTGGCAGCAAAACTTGAATTTGCCTGTTTCTGAAAACGAAAATGTCGAATCAAGCAGTCTCTTGATAAAACAGGCAGGCACAGACCCCGAATTTGAAAGACAACTAAGGGCCGGTAATGGCAGGCTTTCCCGTAAAGTTTTTCTTTGTGGCGAAAATCTACTCGCTGAATCGTATGTGGGCGATTACTTAGATAGCGTTATAACAACTAATGGTCGCGAACTTGAGCTCTTTACATCTAATCAACTCTTGACGCCAAGTCAGTCGGGGCCTGTTCTGCTGCGAAAATCATTTGCTGATGAAATGACGAAAAGCTTACCTTTGGCTGACCCGCGTGACTTCGGTGCGCCTTGTGGAATAGGACAATTGGCTGTTGCACTTTCCGATTGGTCCCTGGAAGCGTCGAATGAAATCATAGATCCAAAAACTAAGAAAAGATATATCCGACTTACTGTTAAGGATAATCAGCCATACCATGTGGAGTATGCAGAAAACTGGATCTTGTTATGTGACTCCGATGTGAACTATCTGCCTGTCTCTGTTACCCATCGGGTGGGCAACCTTTATGTGTCCAAGGCTGAAGTGCAGTATTCTGCTTTAAAAGGCAACCGTGACGCTTTTTTTCCTGTTCAGGCGACAATCTCTTTTCTTAAAGATCTGTCCCCAGATGGGTCTGCATTTGATCATCCAGAAAACTTTGTTTCTACAGTAAAGTTCTTAGTGCATGATGTGGCAGAGAGTCTTGACGTTTGCGGCAAATCTCCGTTTCGTCCTGTCGAATCAGGAACCCTTGTGCGAGACGTGATTAGAGGCGATATTTACACCGCGAGACCTACAGTTCCGTAGGCCGGCACCCACCCTGGTCACCTAGAATGCAGTACACTTTTGATTTTCCCCCCAAAAAACACTGCTTTCCCATCGGAATTTCAGATATTTGTGGGTAAGAGCAAGCTCGCGACGCACCCTACGTGCCTACTTCCCTTGCGTTCAGGCTTGCTACTTCGTCCAGTCGATCTGTTTGTAGACCGATTCGAGCTTCTCGGCGCGTTTGGGGTTTAACTGCCGGATGTGGGCGATGCGTCCTTGGAGGTGCGACGAGAAGTCGCATTCGACTTCTCGCTTCTGGGTTGATGGTCCAAGCTTGCTGCAGTTGTGCAGAGTGGCTTTGAGCTTGTCGAATTCGCTTCGGGCGACGTTCAGCTTGTCGTTCACAACAACGCCTGTCACCGTTTGCCTTGACGATCTGCGCATGATGCGTCGCTTCTTCAGTTTCGGTTTGAAACGTTCGGAGCGAATGATTGACTGGACGAGCGGGATGATCTCGTTCAATGCCGGGATCACAACGCCGGGACCTGAGAAAGTCAGATCGTCAGCATAGCGCGTGTAATCGAGTTGGTACGCCTCGGCGAGTCCTTGCAGGCGCACATCAAGTGCAAATGCGGACAGGTTTGCCAGCGCCGGCGAGGTTGGGGCACCTTGTGGCAAATGTCGTGAGGCGAACTTGGCGACTTCCCAGCTTTTCAGCGGAGTTGTCAGAGTCCATGGGATCGAAGATGTGGTGAGTCGCCCGAGCCAGATTGCCACTTCCCGGCTGTATCCCACGCTGCGGAAAATTGCGACGACGCGTGAGTATCGAACGTTGGTGTAGAAGTCTTCGAGGTCGAACTTCATGACCAGTCGTTGCCCGATGTGGGGAGCGGCATTGGTGATGATGGAACGGCCTGCGACGAACCCGTGGGCGGCTGTGTGTGCCGGGATCAGGTCGAGGAGTTCGCGCAGAATGACTTCCTGAACGGCTTTGAGATCGCCTTTCGGAGCTTCAATCAGGCGGTGTCCGCCTCCCTTTTTGGCGAGCCAGCGATAAGAGTAATGGCTTTGCTTCTCCGATTCAGCGCGATTGCCTCGTGAGGTGCGGTGTGTCAGCCAGGCGAGTTTCCCAATGGGAACATCTAGCCACTTTGCGAGGTCATCTGGGGTTTTCAGGACAGGGAGCCCAAAGTAATCGAGCCAGCGCTGATCGCAGTCGAGAGAAAGATTGCGGAACTGGCCGGGGTGATCCGCAACCCAGGCGAAGCGATAAGGGCGTCCCTGAGTGACCTCAAGATGAGGCTCTGTCGGGATCAGGTTGGACTGGTATTTCAGTGCCTGCAGACGCGTCGGGTTCTTGTAGTTCTTCTTCGCAGTGGCTTTTGGCGTCTTTACCTGAGTAGAAGCTGGTTCAGGAGAAGCCGCTTCCAGTGTGCTCTGGAATGGTTCAACAGCGCTCGGTTTGGTGCTGACTGGAGGTGATTTCGTATCTGAAACCGAAGCGGGAGCCAAGGTTCCTTTGGCCGGGCGTCGGGAGATTCCCAGCAGTCTGAGGACAAAATCGATCAATCCCATGTGAGCGTCTGGTCTAGGTCTGGGAATTAGTGAGTTTGCGTGTTGACGGGCAACGACTCTCAGATTTCCGGCTGGAACGAATGAAGGAACTGGGAATTACCGAATTGCGACAACTGAGTGAGGTCCCGTTAAGTGAGATACTGTGTCTCTTTAGCCGAACGTTTCATTCAATTAAGAGCAGGACGATGGCAAGGAACCGCAAAGTTCAGATGGTTCGAGCCGTGTTCATCTCAGGTTGTCGCGGGAATATTGTGGTCCAGTCAGAGGAATGCGTCTCATGGGATCAGAACTTGATGTCGTTTTCGAGTCTGATGTCGCCTAAGGCGACTAGGAAAGACACCGGTTTGTCGTCAGGGGATGGTGTCAAAATGTGGCCCAAGGGCTGTACAACGGATCCTGTAGCGTATGTTGCCACGTGACAGTTCGTCACGTGGTCGACATTCATCCGCCGAATGCGGAGCAACGAGTCTCCCATGGGGTAACCCCACAGTGCCAAAAGGCAGAGCTTGTACAACCCTCAGGCCACGCGGGGATTATGGGAAGGGGGATGCAACTGAGTCAATACTTCCGGTTACGTGAAAGAAACGGTTCTTCTGAACAGAAATTTCAGAAAACGGGTTGATGAACGCAAAACTTCCCCGTTGTTTGACCTGTAGATACGTCATAAGATATCTACGGGAGCATCTGTCTTGGTGCAGTTGTCCCGACTTTCTTCAGAATGAGGCCGAATCGTGCCATTGGTGGAAGTCGATCGTCGAATCCTTGATCGCTGCCTGCGACGTGAGCCAGGGGCTTGGGAAGAATTTGTCGATCGCTTTATCAGCGTGTTCATGCATGTGATTCGGCACACTGCTCATACTCGAAGCGTTGATCTTTCCGCAGCGGACATTGAAGACCTCTGTTCGGAAATCTACCTGACGTTGTTGATGAACGATTTCGTTGTGCTGAGGCACTTCAAAGGGAAATCGTCATTGGCAACTTACCTTGCAGTTGTTGCACGACGAGTTGTTGTCAAATCGTTGATTCAGCGTAAGAAACTCGAAGCTTTAGGTCATACCACACCGCATGGCGGGGTGCTGAAGGCTGCCGGTTCTGATCCCGCTCAACCTGCGGTAGATCAAGAAGAAGTACGCGTTTTGATGGCGAACCTCCCTCCGAATGAGGCGGCGATTGTGAAGGCGTTTTATCTGGATGGCCAAAGTTATCAGCAGATCGCCACGCAATTGAACATCCCGGAAAATTCCATCGGTCCAACGCTCCACCGCGCCAAAGAACGACTTCGCTCCGGTAAAGTGAACGCTTAAATCGCGTGGCCACTTTCGTTCTGCCGCTTGGCTTCTGCTCTCTGGATTTGAGATTCAGCCCTCGGTACACGCTAACCGCGGTGAGTGAATTCTCTCGCCTGACCGGAAATCGAGAGCCCAAGCTCCGCTGACCAAGTGTCGAGCAGCATCTTTGTAACACGGCCTGGAACTGAGTTTCCGATGCGCTGTCGCTGCTGGTTGACAGCCTGAATGTGAGAGACAGGAACGAGGCAGTACGTTGACGATGTCAGGAAGACTTCGTCTGCCGCAAGAACGTCCTCAAGCGTCATGTCGATTTGATTGACCGACCATCCTTGTTTCTCTGCGAGTTTGACCACGTGATTCTGGGCAATGCCGGGCAGTGTCGTTGACTGTTTCGGAGTGCAAAGTTGCTGCTCCCGAACGACAAACAAATTTCCAGAACTGGTCTCGGTCACATGTCCGTCGGTGTTCAGTAGAAGAGCCATTGACCCCGGTGCCTCAGCTTGTGCCTGATGGTCCGCCAGAAACCAGTGCAGCCGACTGCGATGCTTGATTTGCAGTGAGAGGCATTCATCCGGAACATGACGGATGTCAGGAACGAATAGACTCACCCCGTGCTGATGCCAATCGTTCCATGTTTTCAGCGGGAGCGGTGCTGTGTAAATACAGACGGAAGCTCGGCTTCGCTCAATCTGTCCATTCGAGTCCCCGATCCCCTGCCCGGCTGTGACGAAAATCACAACGGAGAGATCAATTGAACGGGCGAGGCCTTCCATGTTTCGTCTCGCGACGTCGGCGATGGCGTCTTCGATTGGACCTGAGTCCTGCGGCATGTGAATGCCCGTTGCCTGCAGTGATCGGCTCAGGCGTTCCAGATGTTCGGCCACCATGTATGGCCTATGGTGAACAGTCCGCATGCGTTCGGTGATGGTCGCCCCTTGCATGATTCCGAGGTCATAAACCGGAAGTTTGGCCTCATTGAATGGGATAAACTCCCCATTCAAATAAGCGATGGGGGAAGATTGACCGGATGAACCGAAGGACGACATCACTGTCTCCGCAGGGGAAATTTGCAAATCGGGATGCACTTCAATTTTATTCGTTCTGTGCTCCTGAGACATCTGCATGTCACTCGAATTCCCGAGAGGCCGCAATTTCCAAACGTACAGGGTGAAGGATCGTCTCAATCACACATCGCGAACAGTGAGCCACTGCCCAGGGACTGGAATTGCATGCCGTGACCAAATACCAGGAGTGAATCACGGGATTGTTGATCGGCCACTTTCGGGAGCAGTGCTTCAGGGGTACTATTAGGAGATGAATGCAATTGAAACGAAGACGTCTGACTATCTCGTTCGTCATGGTGCGATTCCTGATCTCGTGAGCGCATCCTGGCAGAACGAGACCGCATTAAGCCGTGGGGCCTCGGTTGTTTTGAAAACTCCTCGGGGAGAAGAACTGGGGACGGTTCTGGAAAAGTACCGCTCGACTTCAGAGCCGGGTCAAGAATCGACTCCAACAACAACGGTTTTACGTCTCGCTGAAGAAGCGGATCTCGCGAAGTTTCGACGTTTGCAGTCGAAGGCTCGCGAGGAATATCCTCTGTGGACGCAACGGATTACGGAGTGGAACCTCGATCTGCAGCTGATCGATATGGAATGGATTCTCGATGAATCCCGAGTGATTTTGTATGTGCTGAACGAACGGGGCCCTGAGTGCACAAAACTGGCTTTGCAGGCAGCTGCAGCCGGGTTGGGAGTGATCGATGTGCAACCGGTTTCCTCAGAAGGACTCGTGATTGCACCGGCGAAAGAAAGTGGCGGAGGCTGCGGGAATTGTGGTTGCCACTAAGCCGGTTTCGAGTATCGAATACTGCTTTGCAGCGTCAAAATGAGTGTCGCATGTCCCAACATCCCAACCAGACTTGTTGCGATGAGGTTCCAATGGACCAACCGGTTCTGGAGCCGGGGGCGGACAAACAGAGTTTTGCTGGGAATTCGAGTGCAAGTGTTTTGAAAATTGTTGGTTACGGTGCTTCGTCTGCAGTATCCGCGTTCTTGATTCTGCTGGTTCGTCTCTATCAGATGACATTCCGCGCCATTTTGGGGGGGCATTGCAGGTTCGAGCCATCCTGTAGCGAATACTTCATTCAGGCAGTACGAAAGCACGGGCCAATCAAAGGGGCATTCAAAGGGGGCTGGCGGATTTGCCGATGCCAGCCACTCTGTCGGGGAGGATACGATCCTCCATAAAGTTGGGGCTCAATTGAGCCGACGGCTTTCATCAGGGCAACCTTGGAGATATTTGACTGAGAAGTCGAGTTTTCAATGACGAACGGCCTCGGTGCGATCTGTGGACAGAAGGTCACTCTGTTTTGATGCCTCATGCAACCGTCATAATTGCTACACCGCGCGTTGTTGGGCGCAGAACGTACGATGCGTGACGAAACAGTGAGGTTCCATGAGGGGAGACGTGCGGAAGATGCCGAAAGATCAATATAGGATTTTGGGAATTCCGACGGCGCAGGTGTGCGCGTGTTGACAGTGCAGAAAAGGCAGTCGTAGGATAAATCCACACCCCTTCTTCAATTTGCGCCAGTAACGCTATGACAAAATTCGGCAAAATCCTCGCAGTCTTCGTCGCCACCGCCAGTCTGGCGTTCGCCGGGTTTGCGATTGCCACTGTTTTTGCAGGCCCGAACTGGATGCAAATGACCGAGGCGGGCTACCTCGACTATTACAAATTCGCTCGAGGACCAGGTCCTGACTATCTCTGGAGTGCAACACGCATTGCAGACGGAAGTCAGGTGGCCTCCTCAAAACGACTTCCAGAAGTGATTTCCAAAGTTCTTGACGATGTCTCCCAGAAGAATCAGCAGGTCCTTCAGGATTTGAATGATCGGGAACCTCTTCTGAAGACACGGGTTGAGACATTGGAAAAAGCCAAGGCTGCCGATGAGCTCGCCTTGCAGGAATACGTCGATACACAGCGAACACGCCTGGAAGCGGTTCGAAAGCAGGAAGCGACACTGGCTGCAGAAATTATTGCAGCAACAAATAATGCGACTCAACTTGAGAACCAGACATCTGCACGTCGCGCTGATGTCTTGCGTTTGAAACAGCAGATTGAAGAGGTTCGGGCAGATCAATTCCGACTGGAAGCGATCCTCAAGCAGCAGCAGAACCTTCTTCAGCAGTTTGAAGGTGATGCCGCGAAAGTGAAATCCCGAAAAGACTCACTGGAACAGCAACTGAAGTCGCAAAACGCACAGTAATGATTACTGTGGGAGGCGGACGCTCTTTCGAGGGCATTTCAGGGACGAGAATTCGCTATGATCTCAAGAGATCAGCGATGTAGACTTGATCAGCAACTCGATTCGAAACCCGCCCGGGCGGAGTAAAGCATGTCGTACGTCGGTAAAATTCTGGTGGTCGTGCAGGTCGCTCTCAGCCTGTTATTTATGACCTTTGCCGGCGCCGTTTTTACGGTGCACCAGAACTGGCAGGTGAAGTACAAGCAGTCGCAAGAGCAATTGAAGAAGTCACAAGGTGAAGTTTCAATTGCCAGAGAAGAACTCACAAACGCGCGACGTGACTTCGAAAGCAAGTTTGCTGAAGAATCACAACGGGCAAACGGATTCTCTGCGAAGAACACCACTCTCACCGCTCAGGTGACAGAGATGAAGACCCAGGTAGATCAGCTGCAGCAGCAGCGTGCAACTCAGACAGGTCTTGCTGAAGCCAAGGCGACTGAAGCCAAGTTTCGTCAGGAAGAATCTGATAAGCAACGGGTCGAAAACCGTAAGCTCCAGACCAAACTCGACGAGTCCGCAGCCGAAATTCGTGATCTGCGTGACAAGCTGTTCACTCAGGAAGAATCCTATCGTCAGTTGAACAAGACTTATGAAAATGGTCTCGCTCAGCTTGCCTTTCTTAAGCGGGTTGTTTCAAACGCCGGGCTCGAAACAGATCCGGAAGTTGTTGCAAAATCGATGGCTCCTCCTCCACCAGTGGACGGAATTGTGAAGAGCCTGCGTAAGAATCGTGCAAATCGGGTGCAGTTCGTTGAACTCTCCATCGGCAGTGACGATGGGCTCGTTAAAGGAAACGAACTCGACGTTGTGCGGATCACAGACAAAGACAAGTCGGAATGGCTCGGTCGGGTTCGCCTGGTTGAACTGGGCGCGAATTGGGCTGTCGGCGAAGTGATTACAGCGTCAAAGAACGGTATTATTCAGGAAGGCGACAATGTCACGTCGAAGCTCAACCTCTGAGGATCCAACACCTGACATCTATGTCGGTTTGTTGTTCGTGGCCGTGGGAGCACTCCTGACAGGCTGCATCTTTCTCGCTCTGGAACTGGCAAGCTACGGCTGGCAGTTCCAGTAACAGACTGCTCGCCTGTGACAGGAGGCGCTATTAAAGCGTCTCCCCGGTGCGAGTAAACATTTGAAGAGATCATGTCAGCACAAGCAGTGACTTCACTGCTTGTGCTGTTTTTCGTTGATCCACTTCACTTGGTGGCGTGGTGTGGACTCGTGGTCAGCGGTCGAATCGATTGAATTGGTCATTGCGACCGAAATTGACCATGACAGCTGATTGAAGCTGGTATAATTCAGATGCCTTTTGATTCTTGATTCGACTGGATGTTACGGACTGCTGTCAGGAAGCCCTTGTTCTACAGGCGTTCCGATGAGTAACAAACCACTGCGTCAGAAGAAATCTACTGCCGGTTCCAAGTCGGCGAATCCTTCCATGCGATCGGCTGGCAAGCCTGCACGTCGTGTGAAGCAAGCGATCACATCGTCGAATGGAAAGTACCCGAACTCCAGACCGACGATTGGGAATTACCTGATTGAGCGTCTGCAAGAGGTCGGTCTGAGTGACATCTTCGGGATCCCTGGCGACTTCGTTTTACAGTTCTATGGGATGTTGCAGGAGAGCCCCATTCATGTGGTCGGGTGCACCCGAGAGGATAACGCAGGCTATGCGGCAGACGCGTATGCTCGAATTCATGGACTCGGTGCTGTCTGCGTGACTTACTGTGTCGGTGGTCTCAGCCTTTGTAATTCGATTGCTGGTGCGTTCGCCGAAAAGTCGCCAGTCATAGTGATCAGTGGATCTCCCGGGATTCACGAGAGACGAAATGATCCCCTACTCCATCACAAGGTTCGTGATTTCAATACGCAGCGGGAGATCTTCGAAAAGATCACTGTCGCAACTGCCTTGCTGGATGATCCATTAACTGCATTTCGTGAAATCGATCGCTGTATTGAAGCGGCGTTGCGTTTCAAACGACCGGTTTATCTAGAAATCCCCCGAGATCGTGTGCACGCCGAAGCGCTGATTCCTCATCAGACGTATACGGTCAATCTTCAGAGTAATTCTCAGGCGCTGGCAGCTGCGTTAGATGAAGCTCGACAGGAAATTTTTAAAGCCAAATCCCCTGTCATTCTTGCTGGTGTTGAAGTTCACCGGTTTGGATTGCAGGCGGATGTGATCAAGTTTGCCGAGAAGAATCAGATCCCCGTCTGCACGACTCTGCTGGGGAAGTCTGTTGTCAGTGAACGTCATCCTCTTTATGCAGGTTTGTATGAAGGAGCGATGGGGCGACAGCAAGTAACTGAGTTCGTTGAAAAGAGCGATTGTGTTGTCATGCTCGGAACGTTCATGACGGATATCAATCTGGGGATCTACACTGCGAAGCTCGATCCGGGACGCTGTATTCTGGCAACCAGCGAGCAGCTTCGAATCGGGCATCATCATTTTCAGGATGTCCGGTTACAGGACTTCATGTCGGGATTGATGAAGGAGAAGTTACGAAAGACTCGAGTTGAATTTCCGCCGCATCAGCCACGCGTTCCCGCTGATCACCAGCCTTCAGATTCGATGACAGTTGCCGCATTGTTTGATCACATCGATCAGATCCTTGAAGACGACATGATCGTTGTAGCAGATGTCGGTGATTCGTTGTTCGGAGCGTCGGACCTGACGATTCATAAGCACACCGAGTTCATCAGCCCTGCTTATTACACTTCGATGGGATTTGCGATCCCTGCCTCACTCGGAGTTCAGGTTGCCAACCGGAAGTTGAGGCCGCTGATCCTTGTCGGCGATGGTGCGTTTCAGATGACCTGTCTGGAACTCTCAACGATTGTAAGAGAAGGTCTGAACCCAATTGTGGTTGTGCTCAACAACAAGGGGTATACCACTGAGCGGTTTCTACAGGATGGCCCGTTCAATGACATCCTGAATTGGAACTATCATCGGATGCCGGATCTGTTGGGCGCTGGTTGGGGCTTTGAAGTCAAAACATACGGAGAACTCGTGCAGTCGATGCGGGCTGCGTTGGAGCACCGTGATGCCTACAGCATCCTGAATGTCCATCTTGCTCCAGACGATATCAGCCATGCACTTTCGCGACTGGCGGTGAGAATGGCGAAGCAGTTGTAGGTGCGTATCTCGACGGAGAGAAAGACTCAAAAGAACAATGGCGGCGGACAGGTCGTGTAGATCTGCCGCCGCCATTGTTTTGACTGGTGTTGTTCAGAATGTCTGGCGCTGTCAACTATTTCGGTAACGGCAGAGAGACTTTCAGCCCATCTCGCTCAGCGAATTTTCGAGTGGTGATGGTGATCTGCATCTTAGCTTCATCAAAGCAGGCAACCATCTGTTTCCCGGTTTCCTGATACGTGTCAAGAATGTGCATCAGCGCCTGCTTCATCGGAACTTTACCGAGCGTAAAGGTCTGAGGCATGTTCTTTGTGTAACCGGCGTCTTTCAGTGCGTCTCCATCGACAAACAGTTTGACCTGAATTTCGTCACACAGGAACTGGAGTACCGGCTCCAGCGGGGAGCGATTGAACTCGGCATCGACCGGGAGTTCGATTCGTCCAGCAATTGTTGGAGGAAGTTCTGCTTTCTTCATGCCAGCATCTGCGACGTTTGCAACCCCAAAGTTGGTTCGGGAGGCTTCATTCACTGTGAACAATGCGGCAAGCACCAGATTCGGTGTCGCCTTCATCGGCAACACGGTAGTTAAGGTGATGAGCCGCCCAGCGCGTTGGGAGACGGTTGAACGCTGATACGCTTCCAGCATGGCCGGGAGGCGCCCAATCAGCTGCTGGAACCGTACTTCTGCAGGATTCATGCGAGCACAGACGTTTTTCCAGATCTGGTCAGGGAGCTTTCGCAACTGTGCCTGAAAATCCTTCTCCAGAGTCATCGGGGATTTGGCACTTATCGTCCGCAGCCAGACCTGAGAATGCAGGTATGGTGCCGGGTGAAGCGACCAGCCAATCGTTTCGACGTCCGGTCCGACCCATTCAAGCAATGCCGAGATCAGCGGTTGAGCCTCTTTTACAAACAAGACATTCTGGTGAATGTCCAGGTCGTTCACCGTTCCGATTATGGTGAGCAAACGCTCCCGATCGGTCTGCTTCAACTGTTCATTGATCCCTTCCGAAACTTCGTAGTTGGGAGTGGTGATCCAGTGTTCCAGTTCGCTCGCCATCTCGGCCGGGCAAATTGCGAATGTCTTGTCATCGTGAATCAGATAGGCATGCTTCTCGTCGACCTTAATGCGGAGATTGGGCTTCTCGGAAATCTCATAAAGGTACTTGCCTGGGAACTCTTCAATCAGGTCCGAAAGGCGTGCCGGTTCTTTCAGTCGGACGACTGTGCAGACCTGCGGATCCATACCACGAGGGCCGAGGATGATGCCAAAGGTCACTTCATCAATCTGTTGCGGTTCGCGTCTGCAGTAGGTGCGAATCTGTTGTGCGAGCCAGTTGGTGATGTCGTCGGTGAGGCTGGCTCGAAGGATGCGATAGGTAATGTCATCTGACCAAAGCAATGCTGGTCGCAGATGAATCACAAGGTTGATTCCACTGGGAACCATCAGCAGCTGGATCGGTTCTCCCTTGGTCGGTAAAAACTCGGCGACCAGTTCAGGGTTTCCTTCAAGATCTGATCGGCTGTACGCGCCCGGCGGGGAGGCCTCTTCTTTGACTGCGGCGTCTGCCGAACTACTGGCGACAGTGTTTGATTCCGCTGGCTTTGGAATCGGCGTCTGATTCAGGTAATACCCTGCACCGCCTGCGATTACGAGAAATGCGACGACCCCTGCAATGGTTCCCGTCCAGTTCGATTTTTTCTTGATATTGCGTCGTGCGGTAATCGACGAAGGTTCGTCTCCGATGAGGAGTGGCCCAGAACCTGATGGAGCTGTGACGAACGGGCTTGCCGCCGGGACAACTGGTTGACCAGCAGGAGGAGTTGCCGTTGCTGTTCCCGTCGGAGCATTACTCAAAGGCGAACCCTGAGCCGCTGGAAGGACGAATGGCGTCGGCGGTGTTGGAGACCCGCCTGGGCCACCGGCAGTTTGCGTAGCGAAAGGGTTGCTGCCTGGGACAGGTGCCACTGGTGCAAATGGGTTGACGGGCTGTGAAGTGGGCGGCGCTGCAGGTTTCGGAGGCAGGAAATCGAATGGATTCCCGGTTGGTGCAGCTGGCTTTGTGAAATCAAACGGATTTACAGGCGTCTTTGGGGGAGCCTGTGGAACTGGTTGTGCTGCCTGCGGCGGTGTCTCGTTCTGAGGAGTACTCTGTTGCACGGCGCTCGGCGATTCCACCGGTGATTCAGCGATTGATGAATCAGGAGCGATCTCCGGGCCATCAGGATCGTTCAGAACGAACCGCTGCTTACATTCCGGGCAGGCCACTTTCTTACCAAAGAGGGAGCGGTCTTTGATCTTGAGTTTGCGGCCACATTTGGGGCAATGCAGTGAAACAACGTCTGACATGAAAGAATCGATCCGGTTTCCGCCGTGAAGGGCTTTCAATCCAATTCAACAAATACACAGCGTTGCTGCATGCTGAACGCTGACCAGTCTTCTCGAAGACCTTTCAGGTGCCTTCTCAGGACAGGAGGGCCTTCCTGAATTCTATTCTATGCGAATTTATATGGAATCTGAAAAGGTGCATCGGAAAACGAAGCGAACTTTTTCGATATGAGAATCACGTTCCTGGCAAATCCCTGACAATACATGCGTTTTTGTCCTCTCCTGCAGGACGAGGACAAGGGTTATCGGTACAGTGTGGAGAAGATACAGGGACGTTGCGTGCTCCGGTTGCCAAACCGTTGGGGTGAAAAGTTGGCGTGAAAAGAACTTCTCGCAAAATTGTGGCAGCCGTGCCTTGTTAAATGTGGTCAGTTACTTGTTTCTGCTTGCCAGACTCTGAATCATCCGATTTATAGTTGCTTTCAGAGTGGCCGAATTCAGGCGTTCTGGTATCCGCGATACAGAGAGTCCAAAACGATGACAACTTCATCAATCGCACGATTTGTTCCTCCTCAGCGCGTGTTGCTGGGGCCAGGTCCAAGTTCGGTCTCGCCTCAGGTTCTGGCAGCACTGGCGGCACCGACAATCGGTCACCTTGATCCCAGGTTTCTGCAGTTGATGGACGAAACGCAGACAATGCTGCGTGAGGTTTTTCAAACGCAGAATCGCCTGACCATCCCCGTCAGTGGGACAGGAAGTGCCGGGATGGAAGCGTGCGTTGTCAATCTGATCGAGCCGGGCGACAGATTTCTGGTTTGCGTGAACGGAGTCTTCGGCGGGCGTATGGCGGATGTTGCTGCTCGCGCCGGTGCTGAAGTTCGAAAACTGGAGCGTCCGTTCGGTGAAGTCTTTGATGCGGCCGAGATCGAGGCAGCAGTCAAAGAATTTCGTCCCAAAGTCACCGGAATTGTGCATGCAGAAACATCCACCGGAGCGTTGCAGCCGGTTCCGGAGATCTCTAAAGCCGTTCATGATGGCGATTCACTGCTTCTGCTGGATTGCGTGACGTCGCTTGGCGGATTGCCGGTTCTCATCGATGAATGGGAAGTCGATGCCGCTTACTCGGGAACCCAGAAGTGCTTGAGTTGTCCCCCAGGGTTATCACCTGTCACATTCAGCGAGCGTGCTGAGAAAGTGATGGATGCTCGGAAATCGAAGGTTGCCAGCTGGTACCTGGATATGTCGATGGTCCGCAATTATTGGAGCAACCAGTCGCGGGCGTATCACCACACTGCCCCCATCAACATGAACTACGCACTGCATTCGGCACTGGTTTCTGTTCTGGAAGAAGGATTGCAGACCAGATTCGAGCGGCATCAACGTAATCACCTCGCGTTGCGTGCCGGGGTTGAAGCACTCGACCTGAAATTCGCCGTTGCTGAAGAGTGTCGTCTTCCAGTGTTGAACGCGGTGACCATTCCTGATGGTGTGGATGACAAGGCTGTGCGCGCCTGTCTTCTGAGCGGGTTTGGAATTGAAATTGGCGCCGGACTGGGGCCAATGGCAGGAAAAACATGGCGAGTCGGCCTGATGGGCGATTCGAGTTCACCGGCCAACGTGCTAGTATTTCTTGCTGCTCTGGAAGCCTGTCTCGCGAAACATGGCGGCCGTGAGTTGACTGGATCAGGAGTTGCTGCCGCGAACGCGTTTTACGCCAGCGTTGAATAATGCCTGTTTGAGTTCGCAGGATTTGTCAGGCATTCGAGGATCGCAGTGCAGAGTCGGTTGATCAAGAACTGCACTGTTTGAATTACAAGACTTCAATTGGGAAACGGTTTTCGTGCAATACGATGTATACGGCGTTGGAAACGCTCTGGTTGATATTCAGGCTCACGTGTCGGACGACGTTCTGGCTCATCTCAAGTTTGCTAAAGGGATGATGACCCTGGTTGATGATTCAACTCAGGAAAACGTCCTTTCGCAGTTGAACGGCGAAGCGATTACTCGTTGTGCTGGTGGTTCCGCTGCCAACACAATCATGGGGATCGCCGGTTTCGGTGGGAAGACGGCGTACCTTGGGAAAGTGGCCAATGATCAGTTGGGCGATTTCTTCCTGACGGATATGCGCAAGCAGGGAATCAAGATTGAAGTCCCACAAGAAAATGGACAGTCAGGAAGCTGCGTTATTCTCATCACTGACGATGCGCAGCGAACAATGCTGACGAATCTCGCCACATCGGCAACGCTCTCTCCTGAAGACGTCGATGAAGAGGCGATTCGCAATTCGAAATATGTCTACGTCGAAGGGTATCTGTTTGCTGGCGAGCCAACCAGAAGTGCTGCATTGCGAGCCATTGAACTCGCGGTCAAGCATAATGTGAAAGTGGCATTCACTGTTTCCGACCCGTTCCTGATTCAGTATCACCGGGACGAGTTCCTGAAGCTGATCGAAGGCCCTGTCGATCTTCTGTTCTGCAATCTTGATGAGGCCCGTGCACTGACTGGCAAGTATGACGCCATCGAATGTGCTCGCGAGATTCATCGCCATTCTGAAAACGTGGCATTGACGATGGGGGGCGATGGTTCTCTGTTGATGCACGAAGGACAGGTCATTCCGATCGAGAAGATCGAGTGTAAAGCCGTCGACACGACTGGTGCAGGCGACATGTATGCTGCCGGGATTCTGTACGGGATCACCAACGGGCTCACCTGGAAGCAGGCTGGACGCCTCGCATCGTTTTCAGCGGCTCGCGTTGTGAGCCAGATCGGTGCTCGCCTGAAACACGAGATCACGCCGGAAGAACGTGCGGAAATCCTGGGCTAGACCGTTTCGGTCTGAAGATGATTCTGAGTTGAATGTTTGTCAGCCGTGCTTCCCAAGGAGGCACGGCTGATTTTTTATTGAGCTTGATTGAATTGCTCTCCGCTTCTCTGGTGAAGTGTCGGACAATTTGCCACCTGCTTTTGCGACATGCAGAAAATTTGCTGGAACTTCCCGTTGTCCGACACAGTGAGTTCGTCCGATTCCGTTTTTTGCTTTTTCTTTGAATTGTAAGTTGCTTTTCTGTATCAGTTTGCGAACGAGTTCTGTTTTCAGTTCGTGGGTCACCCTCATTCAAACTGTTGAGGATTTCTTTTTCAAAAATGTTGTTAAGAACCCCGTTTTGTGGCAATCTTACTTTCAATTGTGGACCAATTTCTGCTTATACTTCGAAGGTTCCATCACGAGTTTAATGATTCAATAAAGTTGAATTGATGCGTCTCTTCGCCATTGGCGATATTCACGGGTGCTTTACGGCACTCCAGACTCTGGCAGAAAAGGTCCCCCTCACAACACAGGATCAGGTGATCACGCTCGGGGACTACGTTGACCGAGGACCTGATACGCGACGTGTTGTCGACTGGGTGAAAGTCCGTACTGCTCAGGGCAAATGCATCCCGCTTCGTGGCAACCATGAGATCATGCTTCTTGAAGCTCTCAATGGGCAAATGAGAATGTCTGACTGGATCCGTTTTGGCGGACAGGAGACTCTCGATTCTTACAGTCCGGATCAGGGAGAAGGTCGCCCCGATGATATCGATCTGGGGCACTTAAGGTTTCTTGAGCGCGACCTGCTTCCTTACTACGAGACGGAGTCGCACATTTTTGTGCACGCGTCTGTTGATTCGCGATTCTCTTTGAGACAGCAAACAGACGAGGCGTTGTATTGGCGACGCTTTGAATCCATCGCTCCCAGCCCTTCTGGAAAAGTCGTCGTGTGTGGACACACGTCTCAAAAGAAGACGGGGCTTCCATTAAATCACGGATATGCAATCTGCATTGATACCTGGGCTTGTGGCTCGGGGTGGTTAACTTGCCTAGATGTCACATCTGGACAATTCTGGCAGGCGAACCAACGGGGGGATTTCCGCACCAGCGACTTGAGTTGTCTGGCTCTCTGACGACGTGTTTCGTTGTCCGGAATGATCGCCTTGTCAGTGTTTCGCGAATTTAAGGTAGAAAGTTGATTGAACTCGAATGTGGTTTCTAGAACTCGGCGTAATGCTGGTCATGATTCTGCTGAATGCAGGTCTGGCCGCGTTCGAAATTGCTCTGGCTTCAATTTCGAGCACACGCTTGCAGTCTCTCGTCAACGAAGGACGACGAGGGAGCCGAGCTGCGTATGCAATGAAACAGTCGATGGAAGGCAGTCTGGCTGTTGTGCAGCTGGGAATTACACTGGTCGGAGCGATTGCTGCGGCGACTGCAGGTGCGGGAGCTCAGGAAGGGATCGCGCCACACTTGCGGACGTACTTCTCCCTTTCAGAGACCGTTGCCGAGGTCGTGTCTGTGGTTCTGGTGGTCATTCCGTTGACGGTGGCCACAATCATTTTCGGTGAGTTGATTCCGAAGATTTTTGCTTTGAGAAACCCGGAGAATGTGCTGCTCAAGCTGTCTCCGCTGATGAAGTGGTTTTCGTTTTGCGTCTGGCCGATCGTCTGGATGCTGGAGACATCCGTTGAGAAACTGATCACGTTGATTGAATACGTTCTCTTTAAGAACAGTAACACGGAAGATGACGAAGACGCTCGAACGATGCAGGAACTGCGCGCGAGTGCCGCGATTGCCAGAACCTCCAGGCTGATTGGTCGGCGTCAGGAACAGATCATCCTCGGCGCAACCGAGATGCACCAGCGACCAGTTCGCGAGATCATGTTGCCTGCGGAATTCATCAGTATGCTGGATGTGAACAGCACTCCAGGCGAGGCACTGATCATCGCTCACATGGACATGCATACGCGATTTCCGGTAACGGAAGTGGCAAATGATCCGCATGAGATCATCGGGTATGTCATGTTCAAGGACATCGTTGCGCATCTGCGATTTTCACCGAGTGATCCGTCACTCCGCAGCTTCGTCCGGCAGATTGCGAGCTATGATTCGGAAACGCCGATCGCACGCGTTCTGGAGCGATTGATTCGCGAACATTCTCACATCGGGATCGTGCGAGATTCGCAAGGCGACGTGATCGGCATGGTCACGATGGAAGACCTGCTGGAAGAACTGGTAGGAGACATCGAAGATGAGTACGACCGATTGCCAGCCCAGATCGTGGCAACCGGAAATGGCTGGATCGTTGGTGGTGGTGCCAGCCTGGACGCACTGCAAAAGCAGACTGGCGTGAATCTCATGAATGGAAATACCACTGTTCGCGATCGTCGTACTCTGAATCAGTGGATCACAGAGCATCTGAGCGGACCTGTCAAAGGCTCTGAACTGATCGAACTTCCACAAGCAAAAGTTTTGATTCGCAAAAGCCGCCGTCACAAAGTGATGGAAGCCTACGTTTCTGCTAACTGAGAAGCGAGGCAGGAAACCGGCGACGTCTGAAAAGAGAAAGCGTTGAGAGGCGAGTTGATTCGCTTCTCAACGCTTTTTTCTTGAACGCAGCTTGCGTCAACGACACCTGATCGCCCAAACCGGTCTTAGTCGTTCTCTTTGGCGAGCAAGAATTTCCCAACAGGAACAGCGGCCAGTGCGCCGAGAGTTGGAGCCACCAGATAAATCCACAAGTGCTGCAATTTCATGGTCACGAGCGCTGGAGCAAGTGATCGGGCAGGATTCATTGATGCCCCGCTGATCGGCCCTGCAGTGAGTGCTTCGAATGCAATAACTGCTCCAATTGCCGCCCCAGCCATGATCCCCTTCTCTTTGCTGCCAGTGGCAACGCAAAGGACGGTTAGCATCAGAACAAATGTGAGGACGAACTCAAATATGAATGATTGCCACCATGGTCCGGCTGGAAGCGTCTCACCAAGTGATGTCTGGTCCTGAAACATGATCTTCAGAAGTACGCTTGCGGCTAGTGCTCCGATCACCTGGGCGACGATGTAGCCGGGAAGCCAGTTGCGAGAGAAACGGCCATCCGCCCAAAAGGCGATACTGACAGCCGGATTCATATGTGCACCAGAGATGTCCCCGATGGCGTAGATCATTGCCATGACGATCAGACCGAAGGCCAGCGCAACCCCAACGTGAGTCACCTGACCGTTACTGACATTGTTGACGACTGCTGCCCCGGTTCCCATGAACACAATGGTGAATGCCCCAAACGCCTCTGCAACCAATCGCCTCATTTTGAGATCCTGCAGCTAAAGCAATAAAGTGAAGACATGCCAATCCGGCGGTGTCGTGGGAAAGCAGGTTGATTGAACGGGACCAGACCTGCACTGAAAGAGATGGGATCAGAGCCGAGCTACGGCATTGAATCCGTTTTGATGAAACTGAATCTTCGGATGAAATCAGAACGCTACGGAATTGCTTAACCCTTCGGAGTGGAAAGCGTCACTTTCAGAGAGGTTTCTTTTCCGTCGCGGATGATGCCGACGTCGACTTGCTCGCCCGGTTGAAACTTGCGGAGGACAAGGTCGAAATCTTCCAGACTGCCGATCCGGTGTGTGCCGAGTCGAATGATGACATCGCCAGACTTCAGCCCTCCCTTATCGGCTGGACTATCAGGAGCAACTCCCTGAATGGCATATCCGGCCACGTCTTTCCCAAAGTCCGGGATACTTCCGAAATACGGGCGGTTTCCGGTTCGTTCAAGTGAGGCCATGCCGGCGATGTTGATGTAGTCCGGCCGTTCTGGAGCCTTGGCTGTCTGGAGGACAACCCCTTCCAGCAGATCGATGATTCTTGCGAGACCGCTCGCATTGATCTTTTCCCAGTCATCTTCTGGACGATGGTAGTCTGGATGAGTCCCTGTGAAGAGATGCAGGACGGGAATCTTCTTTGCGTAGAATGAGGCGTGATCGCTCGGGCCCATGCCTTCAGGTTTCTTGGAGACGGTGAATCCCAGCTTCTCTGCGAGGGGATCAATCAATGCGTTCCATCGTTGTGATGTCCCTGTGCCAAAGATGACGAGCTTTTCATCTTCGAGTCTTCCGATCATGTCCATATTGAACATGGCGACTGTGTCTTCGATTGGAAACACGGGATTGTCAACGTAGTGATTCGCGCCGAGCAACCCCTTCTCTTCCGCTGTGAAGGCGATGAAGACGACCCTGCGTGGCAACTTCTCTTTCAACTCCCCGAGTCGTCGTGCGAGTTCCAGAAGACCTGCGGTGCCGGATGCATTGTCGTCGGCACCGTTGTGGATTTCTTTCGCACCTGGAGCAGCTGAGTTGTCATCGCCCCAGCCAAGGTGGTCAAAGTGAGCGCCGATCACAATGGTCTCGTGACTGAGGGGCCCTTCACCTTCCAGGACACCGATTACGTTTTTGACGGGAACCTGAATCTGTTGAATGTCGGTGGTCGCTTCGATCGTCCAGCCGTTCAACTCTTTGCTGAGCGGTTGCTTTGTGGAGTCGATCTGCTGTTCGAGCTCCGTCAGTTTTTTTCCGTAGGTGGATTGCAGGAGTTCGTCGGCGACTCCCTGAGAGATCTGGAAGCAAGGGATTGATTTACCGGATCTCCTGCCTCCGTAGCCAAACGGCATGAGCTGGTCTGGATTGAATTTACCCAGAATGCCGCGAACCTCGTTAAGGTGGTTGACGGCATCGCGAAGTTTCTGTGTCTCCGTTTCAGGATTGGCACCTTCTGCGACAAGCGAGACTGCGGCTTCCTCTAGACTGGCCTGTGCCTTAATCACCTTATCGGCGAGTTCCTGTTGTTCAGTGCGTCCAGTGAAGGGATCATTCACGAACAGGACACCTGCGGCGCCGTGTGAGAATGCCTGACTCAGCTTAGTTGTCAGGGCTGCGTGGCGAGAAATTCCATGAACAACGGCGAACGGTCCGTGGTGGTCACTTTGCAACGGATTCCGTCGCATGACGACGACGACTTTGCCAGTGACGTCGATCTCTTTGAAGTCGTTATAGCCGATATCGTCGGCTTCAATCCCATATCCCAGAAAGACGATCGGAGCGTTGATTGTTCCCCCGCTACCGAATGCACAGACTGTGAAGTCCTTGTCCATTGTCAGCGGAATTGTCTTGCCGTCCGGACCTTTCAGGGTCACCGTGTTGGTCGCTCCGAGTCGAGCACCGTCGTTGATTTCAAATTCCTGAAACGCGCCACCTTCGACTGGGGTCACATCCAGTCCAGCACGAGCAAACTGGTCCTTGATGTATTCGGCAGCCTTTTGAATGCCTTTTGTGGTGACTCCCCTGCCTTCGAGTTCGTCGGAGGAAAGGTACTTGATATCGTCCAGAATGCAGGTTGCAGATGGAGAGAGTTCGTCGGCACGTGCCTGCGAGGGCGTTACTGACGGCAATGTGATCAGGCCTGACATCGCAGACACGATCAGGACAAACGAGGACAGGCGAATAAATCGCCGCAGAACAGAGGTGTAGGTCATATCGCATCTGTCGCTGTTGGAGGAACAGACAGAGAAATCTCGTATTGTTGCGGCCGGATTGTATACGGCATCGCGATTGATCAGTATCGTTTCCAGCAGACAATTTAGGAATTCAATAAGATGCCTGCACTCTTCGATTTTGACCTCTTGATTCCGCGCCGAACTGTTTTTGGTTGGGGAAAGCGGACTGAACTGGGAACCCTGGCCGCTGGACTCGGGCGCCGTGCGTTTCTAATCGATGGTTCACGGACACTGCAGAAATCGCATTACTGGAAGGAAATACTCGATTCGCTCGAAGCGGCGAAGGTTGAGGTCATCCCGGTGACGACGGCGCGACGCGAGCCCACCATTGACGATGTGGATGCTGCCGCCGCACTTGTACGGTCTCACCAGTCGGGCGAAGGTGATTTCGTACTGGGCATCGGAGGCGGTGCTGCTCTGGATCTTGCCAAAGCTGTTGCCGCAATGGCAACGAATGGCGACGGCGTGAGTGTGCGTGAATTCCTTGAAGGAATCGGAACCGGGCGGACTCTGTCCGTTGCTCCTTTGCCGCTGATCGCCATGCCGACAACGTCAGGCACCGGGAGTGAAGCAACAAAGAACTCGGTCATTTCCTGTGAAGATCCACCGTGTAAGAAGAGTCTGCGATCAGATCGAATGGTTCCGGACATTGTTTTGATCGATCCCGAATTAACTGTCCCGCTAACTCCGCAGCAGACGGCCTATTCCGGTCTGGACGCAATCACACAGCTACTCGAAAGTTACGTCTCCAAAAAGTCTCAGCCTGCGACAGAAATGCTCTGTTTGTTCGGTCTGGATCTGGCTCTGCCGAGTATTCGGACTGCATTCCGGACACCGACGGATCAGGATGCTCGCGAAAAAATGGCACTTGCCTCTTTCTATTCCGGCATTGCCTTGGCAAACTCAGGGTTGGGGATGGCGCATGGACTCGCTGCCCCGTTAGGTTCAATCTGTCAGGTCCCGCACGGGCTCGCCTGTGCTGTGTTACTCCCGGTGGCATTGAAAACGAACCTTGATGAGATTCGTGAAAAGTTTGAAGACCTTGATTTGGCGCATTTGCTCTCGAACAAGCATACGGATCTCGAAGACGCCGAAGTGGTGATCGAGTTGATCGAAAATCTGTGTCGCGACTTGAAGGTCCCTGCCCGACTGAGAGACATCGGTGTGACACAGGAGCAGATTCCCGCGTTAGTCGCCGGTTCCCGTGGTAACAGCATGTCTGGAAATCCAGTTGAGCTGACGGACTCACAACTTCAATCAATTCTGGAGGCTAACTGGTGATACTCGCAGCCGGACTCTCCCCCGCTCACCAGCAGACATTGACGTTCGATTCCCTGCAGCTGGGTGAGGTCAATCGGGCAACGAAATCTGTCTGGTGTGCTTCTGGTAAGGTGATCAATGTCGCTATGGGGGCTCACACTCTCGGAGTCGCGACAACGCTCCTCACCTCAGTAGGTGGCTTGAGTGGCGAGGTCATTGAGCAAGAGATTGAAGACGCAGGAATCAAAGCCGCCTGGGTCCGCACAGTTGAACCAATGCGGGTTTGTACGACTCTGTTAACTGCGAATGGTCGGGCGACTGAACTGGTTGAAAACACGCGTGACACGTCAGAGCAGACGATCGCCGAGTTTGTTGAACGCACGCGAACTTATGCAAACGTCGCCGACGTCGTCGTCCTGACGGGATCGTTGCCGGGGAATGCTCCGCCAGAGACATTCGCCAAAATCGTGCGAAATACTCCACGCCGATTTATTCTGGATTTCCGTGGTCCAGCGCTGCAGTTCTGTCTCCCGTTGTCCCCATTTCTCGTGAAGCCGAATCGGGCAGAACTGGAGTCGACAATAGGGCAGTCGCTGAACTCGACTGACGAAATTTTGAACGCGATGCGTCGCCTGAACGATGGGGGAGCCGCGTGGGTTGTCGTCAGTGACGGCGAACGTGGACTTTACGTGACCAGCGAAGACTCCGCATTCCGGTTGGTGCCATCCATGGTGAAAACGGTCAACCCGATTGGGTGCGGGGATTCACTGGCAGCAGGGATTGCCTGCGAGCTGTATAAAGGCAAAGAGGTCGTTGAAGCGGTCCGTTTTGGAATGGGAGCAGCAGCGAATAATGCAGAGCAGTTGTTGCCTGCCAGACTCAATCTTGAACGTTCACAAGAGCTGGCTGATCTGGTGGAAGTTCAGGAGATCAGCCTGTCTGACCTGTAGCTCGGACTGATCCGGCTAACTGGTGTTTTGCTGCGTGCCGAAATGCACTCCCAATGGGTGTCTTCAATCTCAGCTCAGGGGGGAAATACCCCTGATGTTGAAATCATCCCTGTTCACCGCTGGAAGATCAGGGTCTGGCACGTAAGATAAGCAGAATCGCGGTCGCTTTCAGATCGGCATTCACACATGCTGATCGCAAACTGCGATGCGTCTTGAATGAGCTTGTCGTTGCCGCATTTGACGGTGACACGATATTCAATATTGTTTGCCGGATCTGTTGTCTGTCTGGTCAGTGTCCTTCCGCTCCACATCGCGGTAGCCATGCGTTCAAGGAATGTGATGATGTCGAAGAAAGTCAATGTGGGGCTGGTTCAGCGGTCGGTCAGCCTTGACCCCGAAACCAACCTGCGTGACACCGTTGCGGATATCGAAAAAGCCGCAGAACAAGGTGCGCAGATCATCTGCACGCAGGAGCTTTATCGCTCGCAGTATTTCTGCCAGAGCGAAGACCACAGCTTCTTCGAACTTGCCGAGTCCATCCCCGGGCCGAGTACCGAGGCGTTCTCTGCCGTCGCCAAGAAGCACGGCGTCGTCATCATCGCTTCGTTGTTTGAGCGTCGTGCCCAAGGGCTTTATCACAATACGGCAGTCGTGATTGACGCAGACGGTTCACTGCTGGGCTTGTATCGCAAGATGCACATTCCAGACGATCCGTTGTTCTATGAGAAGTTCTACTTCACTCCCGGCGATTTAGGGTTCAAAACATTTGATACCAGGTTCGCCAAAGTCGGCGTGTTGATCTGCTGGGATCAGTGGTATCCGGAAGCGGCTCGACTGACTGCGCTGTGTGGAGCAGAGATTCTGTTCTACCCGACTGCGATCGGCTGGCACCCTTCAGAGAAAGCTGAATACGGCGTCGCTCAGCACACGTCCTGGGAAACGATTCAGCGTAGCCATGCCATCGCCAACGGATTGTATGTAGCCGCTCCAAACCGGATTGGGCATGAAGGCGACAAGGCCGGTGGGATCGAGTTCTGGGGGCAGAGCTTCATCTGCGATCCAAGCGGGATGATTTTGAAGAAGGCCAGTAGCGACAAGGAAGAGATTGTGATCGCCGAATGCGATCTCGGTCGTCTCGAATTCCAGCGAACACACTGGCCGTTCCTGCGTGATCGTCGAATCGATGCTTACGGGGATATCACCAAACGGTATCGCGACTAGACCCTGTCGGGCTATCATGTGGCCGCGCAGCAGTCGCAGTACCAGTATCAGCAATAGCATCGGCAAGTCGAGGTTGATCCCGCGTTTCAAAACGCGGGATCATTTCTTAATTTGCTCTGCTGACACCCCCTGGTGATTCCGCCAATTGGATGATGATGTATGAGCAGTCTTCCCGTTGATCGTCGCTGGCGATTGGCGTTATTGGCGATCCTGGGAACCGCACTCGTTCTGCGTCTGATTTCGGCGTGTTCTTTACAGTACATGCTCGACTATCGCTGGCACCGTGAATTTCTGATTGAAGGGGATGCTGAAGGCTACTGGCTGCTGGCTCAGTCAATAGCGGCCGGGCAGGATTACGCAGTCTATAGCCCGCCTCGATATGCCTTGCGAATGCCAGGATTTCCGGCCGTTTTGGCTGTCTCCGTTGCTGCTTTTGGCCCGTCGCTGTTCGCTGCCAGACTCATGCTCGCCTGTATTGGAGCCTTCGGTTGCTGGCTCGTTTACCGCCTTGGCAAAGTCGTCTTCAATGAACGCATTGGGGTGATTGCCAGTGGGATTGCGGCGATCTCGCCGACGTTGATTCTCTTCTCTTCGGTTGTGCTGTGTGAAACCGTGTTCGCTGTTGCACTGTTATGGAGCCTGTTGAGCGGTCAGCATCTCTATCGTGCTCTCGACGATACGTTGAATTCCGGTTCGAAGTTAAAGTGGAACCGCATCACAGGTTGGGCTGTCATCACCGGGATCGCGATCGCTGCCGGCGTGTATTTGAAACCGAGTTGGATTCTTGCTGCCCCGATCGTCGCCGTGTTACTGGTTCTGACTGTTCGAAGCGGACGTCGATTTGCGGCATTCCTGTCAGGGATTGTCGTGATTGCGGCAATGGTTCTCGCGTTGCTGCCGTGGGGGATTCGCAATCAGCAGGTGACTGGTCATTTTACGTTGACGACCTTCTGGATGGGGCCAAGCCTTTACGACGGGCTGAATCCACACGCGACCGGCGACAGTGATATGAGGTTTTTTGATCAGGATGGCCTGACAAAAACGCTTGGTGAGTACGAAGTTGATCAGCATTACCGCAACGAGGCCAAGGAGTTTGCACGAGAAAATCCGGGCACCGTCGCGAAATTGGCTGTCGTCAAAGCGTGGCGGTACTGGAAGCCATGGCCGAATGCGGAACAGTTCAGTCATCCCATTGCTGCGATGGGCGTTCTGGTTTTTGCCGTTCCGACCCTGTTATTTGCCTTGTTTGGAGCGATTTCTGTGTTCAAAAGAACAGTGCCTTCGGGGCCTGTTTTTGATGGGGAGTACACAGGGAAAACGGTTCCTCAGCGATGTATAATCTGGACTGTCTCATTTTTGACTGGTCCGATATTCTATTTCGCAGCATTACACATGGTTTTCGTCAGTTCGCTGAGGTACCGATTGCCTGCGGAATATCCGCTGTTTGTACTGACTGCGGTTGGAATCGCGTGGTTGTTAAAGTGGACAAAACGCAGTGAACTTCCAGCCTGATGATCGCTGCTGACTTCCCGTCCTGATTTTCGATTTGATCTTCACACGTTGAAATGGATTTGCCCGCGTGACTTGGAAAGGAATCCGAGACACCCTGTTATGGATGGTCGTGTTGCTGCTGATTGCAGTCATCACGGCTGGTGGGTTCGCGGCGCGCTGGTGGGCAGCCAAAGATGATCTGCTGACCGGGATCATTCGCGACCATCTTGAAGAGGTCTTTCCGAACTGCAACGTCAAGTTTGATGGGGCGCGGTGGATTGATCTCGGACATATCGACATTTCTCATCTGGAATTGTCATTCAAAGAGACCGGCGCGAATCTGATCCAGATTCCCCGAATGCTGGTTGAAATCGACACAACCATTCTCCAGCGTAATCAGCGCGTGGTCATTCGCGAACTCGAAGTGCAATCACCAGAAGTGTATTTCATTCGCGACGTCCATCATCGATGGAACTGGGAAGACGTCGTCGTCAAACTGGCCCCCTCTTCAGTCTCTCCTGAGTGGACCATCAAAAATGGTTTGATGCGAATCGGGATCGAATCTCATGTTGACGGGCAAACCCGCTTCGTCAGTATTCAGGGAATTCAGGTCGCACTGAAGCCGGAGTCGTATCAGAGATATCAATTTGAAGGACGTGGCAACGCCGACGTTTTTGGAAGCTTGCAGCTCTCTGGCCTGGTCGATGGCAGCCGTGGCGAATGGCATGTTCACGGTGCGGCCGGCGATGTTCGATTAGGCGATTCCCTGCTGGAACTCGCTGCGAAGTTCTCTCCTGAATTTCAGACCCAGTTAGCGACACTGAGAAATACGAATCAGGCATTATTTGCTCAGGCGGTCACAAAACAGGCACCAGAGACGAACGTTGCCTCTGCGGCAGACGACGCGCTGCGGATGAGTAATGCCGCTCTGACGAGTCCGCGCGACGGCGTTAACAATCTCCTGCGGGCGGATCTGGCGATTCAGTTCAAGCTGGGACAGTCTGCCCCGGATCAGCCAGTTGATTATCTCGTCAGTGGTCAGATTTCACACGGCGTTGTGTCCGAGATGCTGTTGCCGCTGCCGTTGTATGACCTCGAAGCACGGTTTCGCGTGTCTCCTGACCTGATTGAAATTCGCGATCTTCGTGCAGCCAACGGAAGCAGCACGCTCTACGTGAATGGGTCCGCAACGAAAGTTGAAAGTAATTGGGCCAAGAACTTCTCTGTGCGGGCAACTCAGCTGCGTCTGGACGAACGAATCCGCAATTTCCTTTGGGGACAGCCAGCGGTTGTGTTCGACCTGCTCTCTCCAAGTGGCACGTTTGATATCGCTGTCGGCTTGTCGCAAGAAGCTGGTCAGGATGTTTCGTGGGGACTGGAAAAGTTCTCCGCAGTCGATTGTCGCGTTCTCTGCGATCACTTCCGCTATCCCGTCGAGAAAATTCGCGGAGAGGTGAAGCAGGACGGAGACCTCTTCCGTTTGAATCTGAATGGGGAATGTGCCGGGCGTCCAGTCGTTCTCACTGGGCTCGTAAATCCCACGAGTGAAGAACGCGATATCGACCTGAAAATTCATGTGACAGAGTTCCCAATCGACACCGCGCTCCGGAATGCATTTCAACGCCCGGAACAGGGAACAATCCGTCATGTTCTGGATGCTCTGAAGATCACCGGGATTGCCGGTCAGGCGAATGTTCGTGTCGTCCGTAACAGTGAGACACAGGGGCGAGTCTTGGTCTGCATTGATGGGCAACTCGCTGACGGAGCCATGAATTATGCAGGGTTTCCGTATGAACTGACGGATATGCGAGGTCGATTGCGGTACAACCCGCTCGAACGCGACACCTGGTTCTTCGAGAATCTGCTGGCGAATCACGGCACCGCCAAGATCGCCGGTCAGGGATATTTCGACCTGGAGGATGATCCAAGTGAACTGATGCTGGAACTGGCTGCACTGCAGGCTCCTCTCGACCTCGATCTGGAACGTGCGACAACGGCGGCCAGCCCGGAGATGAAGTCTGCCTGGAACGACTTTGGAATTAAAGGAATTGTCGACATCGACAAAATCCTGTTGAACTGGACACCAGGCGAGAAATGCAACGTCCGACTGGATGGAATTCATTGGACAGACGGTCAGCTGATCCCCAAAGCGATTCCCTACGTCTGGAGCAATGTTTCAGGAACGCTGCAATGGGATGGATCCAAGCTGCGGATTCATTCGTTACAGGGCGATCACAACGGGGCTTACCTGCTGGTCAATGGAGCGGTTCCAGAGTCTGCGTATGTGCAGATTGCTCCCAGTGAGAAAGTCGCATGGAGATTGTTTCTCGATGACAAAGCGATGCATGTCCGTAAGCTGCAGCCTGATGACGAACTGAAGCGGGCTCTCCCTCAGAGTATGGCCAGTGCCATCGACGCTGTTCAGTTGAAGAACCCTGTGGATCTCTCTCTCGGACTCGACGTCAAAGGATGGACGGAGCATCCGGAGTTAATGACCGCTTCGTGGACTGCCATGGTGATGTTGAAAGACAATCATCTCGTCGCAGGGGTTCCGATCACCGGAATTACTGGCACGGTTGTTCACCGTGGAAACTGGGACGGAAAGAGTCTGGAAATTGAGGGGTATGGCGAACTGAATTCTCTGCGTACTCTTGACATGCCGTTTCAGAAAATTCAGGGACCATTTCTGGTAAAGGACAACCGTCTGACACTTGGAACCCCCCGACTGGCTGGGAACGAACCGGTTTACAGTACAGGGAACCCCTATCGTCAGGGCCAGATTCGTGCGGCACTCTATGGTGGGCACGTGGGACTCGATGTCGATTTGAGGCTGACGGGAGATTCCGCGTATCTCCCTTACTGGATGGAGCTCAATATTTACGACGTTGAGCTTGGCGAGTGGGCGCGCGAGCACAAGTATGAAAAGCTGATGGGGAAAGTGAACGGAGTCGTGCAGACCAGCGGTCGAGGCGGGAATGCACGCTCGGCCACGGGACAAGGTCGAATCCAGATCACACCGGCTGCACTCTATGAGCTTCCCGTTTTTGCCCAGATGATGAGTATTCTGAGTTTCCGCCCTGCCCAACCTGGAGACGCGGCATTCAAGTATGCATATGCTGAGTTCACGATTCACGACGAAGTCTTCGACTTCGGAAACATTGAACTGGTTGGTGACGCGTTAAAATTCGGGGGCCAGGGGACGGTCGGTTACTCCGGAGCAAAATCGGGAGTGATGGAGCTTGATTTCTATTCCAAAGCGAACAAGAGAATCCCGTTGATTGGTCCCCTTGTCAGCGGTTGGGTGCGGGTTCAAGTGTTTGGGACGACGACCAGCCCGGTTGCCAGAATTCAGCCTCGAATTCCTACTCTGGATGCGACATTCTCCGGATTCATGCAGTCCGTCGAGTCTGGTCAACCGTATCGCAGCCTGCCTCGTCCAATTCTTCCGCCGACAGCAGGTGGCGACGTTTCTCCCAACTAACGTTTCTCTCGATTAAATGTAGTGATCGCACGCGAATAAATACGCAGATGCAGGTCCTCTCCTCCCCCCCTCTCCATCTTTGGGGTGAATTTCACGCAAAATGTTCGTCAAATTCTTCTGGTTTTTCAGAAATTTGACATGACAGTGTTCGCATGCGTATATTGTTGAATTGTGAAATAATCGCGTAGGAATCAGCTTTCCTTTATTTGTTGTATGTCGAGCTGGAGATGAGTCCTGGCTTCCGCTTCATTTGACTTCGAATTCTAGGCGATTGCTTTCTGCACTTTTGTCTCTTCGTCGATTGATACTGGTTTGTAAGGAAGGTTCGAAATTATGAGTCATCATCGGATGCCAGCATCGGTCAAGAAGCCACAGAATCGTGGTTTCACATTGATCGAACTGCTCGTTGTGATCGCAATTATTGCGATCTTGATTGCTCTGTTGCTTCCGGCTGTTCAACAGGCCCGAGAGGCCGCTCGTCGCAGTCAGTGCCGCAATCATTTGAAGCAGATTGCGTTGGCACTTCACAATTACCACGACACTCATCTGGTGTTCCCGTATGGGCATCAGTCAGACCAGATCGCCGGGATGTCCCACAAACGGGATTGCTGGTTCCAGCGCTTGCTTCCGTTTGTCGAGCAGACTGCCCTTTCAAATCAGTATGAGTCCGACCGAACAGAGTGGATTCATCTCCTTGAGCAGTCTTCTAACGAAAATCTGGTCAAGTTGACTACGACTCCGATTGCAGTCTTCAGCTGTCCATCCGATGGTTCAAATCCTGGTCGTGGAGCAAACGGCGGTGTGAGGGCTTTCCAAGGGAACTACGTTGTCGCAGCGGGTGTGGGATCGGGGCATACAGTGAATGCGACAACCGGTCTGGTCACTGTGACAAATATGACAATTGAACGGATCCCTGATTCCGGTGGGTTGTTCGGCCAGAACTCCAAAATTGGAATTCGCGATTGCACCGACGGAACCAGCAACACACTGCTGGTTTCAGAGTCAATTGTTCGTGGAAACTCAACTGTAGCTTGGGGTGAAGCTGGCGGGTACTGGGGGGGAGCTCCTCACGGTTCGTTCGGTTTCATTTCTGCTGAAACTCCCAATACCTCCGTTGCAGACCGGGTCTATACCTGCAAAGCAACGACCTATACAGGAGCCCCTCGAAACGCTCCATGTGAAAGTGGGAACTCAAGCGGCCTGACTGGCCGTTGGAACTTTGCCCGCAGTTTCCACACAGGTGGAGTTCACGCCGCAATGGGAGACGGAGCCGTTCGCTTCTTCTCTGACAACATCGATCGTCAGACATGGATGAAGCTCGGCTTGCGTCGTGACGGATTGGTTGTCGGCGAATTCTAGAGTATTTCCAAAATGAGGCAGTGTCTCTGGCTCGCGGGCTTCAGCCTTTCTCCAGTCGAGAAGACTACTGCGAGGCCCTTTGAGGTCAACCTGGTTTAGCATTTGCGGAATTGTGACATGAAAACTTCTTTTCTTGCAGTGTCTTTGATGTGTCTCGCGTTGGTGGGATGTGGCGGTGGAGCGACTGGTCCAGACGAGCACGTCGTCAGTGGGAACGTCACCTTTAATGGTGAGCCTATTGAGAATGGACGCATCCTTCTCCGGCAAACCGAAGGCTCTCAGCAGGCATTCTCTGGAGAGATCAAGAATGGTTCGTATTCCCTGAAGACTGCACCAGGAAAAATGCATGTTGAGATTACCGCTTCCCGAATCATTCCTGGGAAGTTTGATAACTCCAACGGAACCCCTGAACCAGTCGGAGAGATGTACATTCCAGCGAAATACAACTCCAAGTCCGATCTGACGGCAGATGTCGTCGGCGGACAGAAGAACACGTTCGATTTTGCTTTGACCAGTAAATAAACGTAGGCGATTGTTTGCTTTGTGACGATGCTGAGGTCCCTCGTGGGTCTCAGCATCTTTTTTTACGCCACGAATTCACGTGGATGGGCTGGTTCCCTCCCCTTCCCCTCTTTCTTTCTGTGAATTCGTGTTGCAATTCTTTTGTATGTAAAGGGTTGTGGTTCTGATTGTCTCGGGGAGACGTCTTCGGAATGACGAGGCGATTTGGCTGAGGAAGCGGGTGAGCAAGGAGGCATGGGAGGAGAAATGTCTGTTTGTACAATTCTGAATACATGAATATGATACGTACGCACTATTCGTGTTCGAGTCGTGTGGTAGTTTGAAAGTGAGACAGGAACTCGTTGCAAATCCCTTTTTCTGCACGGTCGTTGTTCCTGTTGATTTTGACTGGTTCCCGATTCATGCAATGGATCTGGGATCAGATGTCGTTTTTTAGACGTTCTTCCAGGTTTTCTGTCCGTCGAATTCTTAAAAGGATTAGCACGATGAATTGTCAGAGAGCATTGCCTCCGCGCACACGCCATCCCGGTTTTACTCTGATCGAACTTCTCGTTGTTATTGCGATCATTGCCATTCTGATTGCTCTGTTGTTGCCAGCTGTGCAACAGGCCCGAGAAGCCGCTCGTCGAAGTCAGTGCAAAAACCATCTGAAGCAGATTGGTTTGGCACTGCACAATTATCACGACACGCATCTCGTCTTCCCGTATGGGCACCAATCCGAGGTTACAGGTGCGACCCATCGGCGAGACTCCTGGTTCCAGCGTATGCTGCCATTCGTTGAGCAGACCGCGCTTTCGAACCTCTACGAGTCTGATCGCACGGAGTACATTCATGCGATTGAGACAAACACCGACGTAAACATTGCTCGCATCTCAACCACGCCGGTTGCGGTCTTCAGCTGTCCATCAGACGGATCAACTCCAGGCCGTGGCGGCAACGGAGGATCAAGAGCGTTCCAAGGCAACTACGTCGTCAGTGCTGGCGTAGGGGCGAGCCATACGGTCAATGCAACGACCGGAATCATCACTGTGACAAACAGGACTATGATCGGGTCTGATATCGGCGGGATGTTTGCTCAGAATTCCAAGATCGGAATTCGTGACTGCACGGACGGAACGAGCAATACACTGCTTGCTTCAGAAAGCATCATTCGCGGCAACGGCACCGCAGCATGGGGGGAAGCTGGCGGTTACTGGGGCGGGGCTCCTCACGGCTCTTTTGCGTTCAGTGTGAGCGAATCTCCAAATACATCTGTTGCAGACCGCGTCTACAGCTGTAAATCAGAAACCTATACTGGGGCGCCTCGCAACGCTCCTTGTGAAAACGGTCAGTCTGGTGGACTGGATGGTCGCTGGAACTTCGCTCGTAGTTTCCACACTGGTGGTGTTCATGCTGCCATGGCAGATGGAGCCGTTCGCTTCTTCTCTGACAACATCGATCGTCAGACCTGGATCAAACTGGGAATGCGTCGAGATGGTCAGGTGATTGGTGAATTCTAAGGCCAAGTCGGTCTATCATGCGGCCGAGCAGCAGTCCTGAGATTGCTCAAAGACGGTCGCCGTCTTTCGTCTCGTATTTCTGACGCTTTAAACAGATCAGCCTGACCTTCTTACATGAAGGTCAGGCTGTTTTTCTTTGAGCCGGGTGCCGTTCCAGACGCGATCTCTTTCGAGGATTGCTCGATCAGAACAAACACTCAGTTCGATCATTCTGTCGGTTGCAGGTTCGCTCGAACTTCGATGTGACCATTCGGCTCAATTGAGATCTTGAGTGAGTTTTCGTTCCAGCAGGTGGGGCATTTCTCAACGACCAGTTGAACAGGGCCATCAGAGATATCCACCGGAAACTGAAATTCCTCCCGACACGAGTCGCAGGTGTAGCGTGCTTCATCGACGAACTGGGAACGATGCGGCAACTCGATGACAGGTTGGTCAGGGACGTCAGGTTCTGTTGATTTCCGTGCGTCAAGCTGACGAATTCGCCGGAGATGTCGTCCCCCTTCGAATGGGGTTTCCAGCCATGTCTGCACAATGGCAAGCGCTTCGTTGAAATCGATCATTCTCTGCCCGATCGAAATCATGTTGGCATTGTTGTGCTGTCGAGCAAGTCGAGCCGTTTCGACATTCCAGCACAACGCGCAGCGGACATCCGCAACACGATTGGCAACCATCGCTTCCCCGTTCCCGCTTCCTCCGAGAACAATTCCACGATCACACTGACCGGAGGCCACTGCCCTGGCTGCGGGAAAGATGTAAAGGGGGTAGTCACACGCGGCGGTAGAGTCGGTTCCGAAATCGTGGACGTGATGCCCGGTCTCAATCAGGAACAGTTTGATTCGCTCTTTGTAGTCAAATCCTGCGTGATCACTGGCGAGGGCAATTTTCATGGCAATCCCTTTCCGTTCCAGTCTCCTGCACTTTCAGCATAGCTCGCCAAATAGGCGAAAGGGAATACGGGATTGGAGAAACCGGTCAGACTGAGGGGGGAAGTCTTGGGCAATCCCTTCTGGATCGACTTCGAAAGGCTGTCGCTGAAAATGAAAGAAGCCCGGCTGTTGCAGGCCAGGCTTCTCTTGTCAAAAAAACGATGTCAGGCAGAGGTGTCGTTCATACCACGACATGAACTCGATTTGAGTTCGGTCTCCTGTTGCCGTTTCAAGTTATGGTTTGGCGTCAGCCGGAAGTTCGCGGACATAGACATTTCGCCAGCGAATCTCACCGCCATGAGTCTGGAGCATGATGGGGCCAGTGGCTTGGAGTGGGGTTTTGCGATCCCAGAAGTTTTCCATCTTGGCACGGTCCACGACAAGTTTGTCGTTCAGCCATACCGAGGTGACGTCACCCACCTGGCGAATGCGAAATGAGTTCCATTCTCCGAAGGGCTTGTCTGCACAAACGAGCGGATCGCGTCCCGGTGCTTTGGGGGTATTGTTGAAGAGTCCGCCTGATCCCAGATTCGGATTGCGGTCTGGTCGTTTTGGATCACTTGGCTGGTTGATGTCCCAGATCTGAACCTGTGGGTTTCCGCGGAGATAGATTCCGCTGTCAGCTTTGGCAACGGTCTTGTACTCCAGCAGGAGTTCGATGTTGCCGAAATCTTTATCGGTTGTGGCATAAGGGCCGGTGCCATCGTTAACGAGTTCGCCGTTCTCAACTCTCCAGTGCGAGCTGAATTCTTCTCGCTGTTTGCGGAGATTTTCCTGCAGCTTGTCGCCTGTCAGTTTCTCTGTTCCGTGAGGATTCAGCCCATACCACCCTGTCAGGTCTTTGCCATTGAAGATGGCGACAAAGCCTTCTGGCGGAGTGGGGTCAGCCTGAAGGATTGAAAGAGGGAGCAGGAGAGATAGTGAGAACACCGCAAGCAATGACTTTTTCATACGCATGGCACTTTCAGGATGGGCGTTCAGGTGGCTCTGGAGTTGTTCCGAACCTCACCACCGCAAGGACCGAGAGAAACAGAGCACGGAGGCGACTCAACTTTTGCACTCGATGAATGTGATCGAGGAGGCAAAGCGGATAGAGCGTGATATTAGTGCATTCTGATGTTCAAATCCTGTCTCGGCAAATGTGACTCACTGAAAAATCAGAAGCTCCCGTTCCAGTGTCATGAATGAGAGTCCCAGCCACTGCGATCCATCAGCTTCACTCACTGTCCCTCTGTAAAGCGATCAGTCGGAGAGCTTTCTTGATCGTCGCGGTCACTCCTTAAGGTCGCCTCGTACTCAATGGCGGAACGACTCACGACTGTGAAACCTTCTTAAATCGCCATTTTCGTCAATCGATGGTCACTTTCTTGTTTTGGATAATTGGTTGTAGATCTTTATTTGCATTGTGGTTACGGATTTCTGTTTGTCGAGATCTTGGATTTCTTACAGGATTTGGTGCGTAAAACTTGCGATTTAGATCGAGACAATTACCATATTCACTGTTGAGTTGAGACTGAGTCTCATTCCCGTTGGTTCCACGGTTCTGAATCTCCTTGATGTGAGACTCTGAATCCGAGCAGGTTTCCCGCCCTAACGTCCTTCCTTGGATAAACATTATGTACGTTCGGAATGCTGTGCGCCGTCGTCCATTGAATTCCACTCATCGCGAAACTCATCGTTCAGGCTTCACGTTAATTGAGTTGCTGGTTGTGATTGCCATCATTGCGATTCTGATCGCGTTGCTGCTCCCAGCTGTTCAGCAGGCACGTGAAGCTGCCCGTCGAACTCAGTGCAAAAACAATCTCAAGCAGCTTTCGCTTGCGATGTCGATGTTCCATGACACATACGGGCACTTTCCGTATTCGCGTACTGGTTCCCTTTGGCGCGCGTTGCCGTTTGTTGAGCAGAACGCTCTGGCCCAAGTCTTCATGGGCGCACGCCATCCGAGTTACAATAACCCAGCAGCTAGTACCGGCTATCGCTGGGGATACAACGGATCGATGAAGATCGACTGGGTCGATGCGTCGGGAAATGATTACATGCCACAGTTAATTGCGGCAATGAAGAACCCGATTGCGACCTTCCAGTGCCCAAGTGCTTCTGGGACTCGTGAAGCCACGGTGGATTTGACATCAGGGACCGCGCCAGGAGGTGTCGCTGATTATACAACTCCTCGTATTCCATCTGTTCGTCCAGCTGGCCATCCCCTGTTCTATCAAGATGGGCAGCCGCAGATGAACTTTAACACTGCCATGACACCGGCAGGGTCCCGAAACACCGATCCAAATCATCCTGGGGCTCGTTGGGCTGATATCACAGACGGAACCAGCAACACACTGATGTTCTTTGAGACTGTCGGCTCTCCAGAACTCTTCGTCATGGGGAAGCAGCTTGCGGCGACAGGTGGGGGCAACTTCTCTTGGGCCGGGGCTGGGGATGGAGTGAAGATGCGAGCTTACGCCTCAAGCAACACAACTGCGACTTCAAGTCCGAGTGCCAGTGGAAAGGTCCCAGTGGGCGGTGCATCGTTGCCGACTCCAATCAACTGTGGCAGTGACGTGTCAGCGAACGAAGCCGCTATCGACAACTGTGGTTTCAGGTTCCTCGGGCATACAAATGCAGGTCAGCCATACAGTAGTCACACCGGTGTTGTTCAGGTGAGTCTTTGCGATGGATCTGCTCGAGGAATCAGTAATAACATCGACTTGGCTGTCTTCCTGAACTTTATTCTGCGAGACGACGGACAGGTTCTCGGCGAGTTCTAGTACTCGGCTTCAGCACTCCCCTGCTTTTCTGGCTCGGGGCAATTGGAAATGCGAAAGAGGTGGCAGTCCACATTGAGACTGCCACCTCTTCTTTGTTTGATTCAACTTCAATCAACACAGGTTAGTGAAAGATTGAACAGTCAATTTACTGACTGTTCGATGAGCGGCCGTCACTATTTGTTGATTGCATCCAAAATGCGTAGCGTCGCTTCAGATCGGTTCATCACATAGAAGTGAATGCCGGGAACACCTTCATCAATCAATTGCTTCACTTGCTTGATGGTGTACTCAATCCCGATCTCGAATTGCGCTTGTTTGTCGTCCTGAACCGCTTCAAGCCGATTCAGCAGTTCGTCGGGAATTGCAGTCCCTGACAGGCTGACGATCTTTTTGACTCTGGCGAATTCGGTGATCGGCATGATCCCCGGAATGATGGGGATCTGCACGCCTGCTTGATGAGCACGATCTCTAAAGTTGAGAAAGGTCTCATTCATATAGAAAAGTTGCGTGAAGATCGCGTCGGCTCCGGCATCGACCTTACGCTTCAGATTGACCATGTCGATGTCGAGATCAGGAGCTTCCGGGTGCTTTTCCGGATAGCCTGCGACCCCAATTCCGAAGTCGGAATGATGTTCACGAATGAGTGCGACTAACTCATTTGCGAATCGGATTCCCCCTTCGACTTGCTTGAAGGTTGTTTCACCTGCAGGTGGATCACCCCGCAACGCCATTATGTTGCGAACGCCCTCGCCGCTGGCTCGCGTCAACCAATTGACGAGTTCTTCTCGGGTGGCGCCGACGCAGGTGAAGTGTGCCGTCGCCGGAGTATTCCACCGCTCTTGAATCAGACGGCAGAGTTCAATGGTACGGGATTGTGTGCTTCCGCCTGCCCCGTATGTGCACGAAACAAATGCAGGGTTGCGGGCCATCAGTTTGTCGAGGTGCTCAACGAGTGAAACATCACCCTGCTCAGACTTCGGCGGGAAGATTTCCAGCGACAGTCCAAACCGATTCTTGTAAGCGTCCTTGATGCTCATTTTTCCGTTTTCAGCTAAGAACCACTCGCTTCACGCAGGATCACTGTTGGAAGCAAGATTGATATTCGAGGTCATTTGCGGAATCTGTTGGTCTGGAGCAACTGATGCCGCTGTCGAGAGGTCAAATAATCGTCCGCGTCGGTCTCGCCTGTGCCGGTCTCGCCTGCGCCGGTCTCGCCTGCGCCGGTCTCGTCTGTGTCAGGAGACGTTCCAGCGGACGTACATCCGATCATGGGAGGATGTTCAGTTTCGCGGATGTCTCGGATGTCATGATCGCAGATGATGAGGCTGTCGGTATCGTTTCGTCAATCACGTCATAGAACACATTTCTTTGACGTGGAGTATAGCCGGCGTCTGAGATGCACCGACGAATCGATTCCAGTGTCAGGTGAAAGACAGTGCCTGCTTTTGAAACGACGTTTTCTTCGATCATCAGGCTGCCCATGTCGTTTGCTCCGAAGAACAATGCGAGCTGCCCGATCTTCTCCCCTTGAGTAACCCAGGAGGATTGAATGTTTGGGATGTTGTCCAGATAAAGTCGCGCGACTGCCTGTGTTTTCAAATATTCGAAGGCACCGGCAGGAGGCAGTTCGGACATGTCGACGCCCCCTTTGCGACCCTGCTCGGCATCGCGGCCAAACCACGGAGCAACATGTGGAGGCTGATGAGTCCAGCAGATGAACGCGGTGAAACCACCTGACTGGTCCTGCTGAGCCCGCAATCGATCGAGATGCTCGATGCGTTCTTCCAGTGTTTCAACATGGCCGAACATCATCGTGCAGGTGCTTTTCCCACCCAACTCATGCCAGACCTGATTCACTTCCAGCCAGCCATCGGTGAGGACTTTCCCTCTGGTGATCTGCTTGCGGACACGGTCGACCAGAATCTCGCCGCCGCCGCCGGGGAGGCTTCCCAGCCCGGCATCTTTCAGACGCTGCAGGACAGTCGTCAACGGGAGCTTGCTGACTTTATGAAAGTGCCAGAGTTCTGGTGGGCTGAAGCCGTGGACATTGACGGATGGAAATGCCCTTCGCATCGAGCGCAGCAGGTCTTCGTACCATTCAAGCGGCAATTGTGGATGCAATCCCCCCTGAAGAAGAATCTGATCGCCACCCAGATCGATGGTTTCCTGGATCTTCTGGAAGAGTGCTTCCTCTGTCAGCACGTAGGCTTCAGCGTGTCCGACGGGACGGTAGAACGCGCAGAAATCACAAACGGCGGCGCAGACGTTCGAATAGTTAATGTTGCGGTCGATGTTGTATGTGCGATACGGCTCTGGATGCAGACGTCTGGTCACTGCGTCTGCCGCGCGACCAAGTGCTGTTAAGTCATGCGATTTCAGCAGGGAAACTCCCTCTTCGCGTGACAACCGCTCTCCCGAAACGGCCTTCTCAAGAATGGAGGCGACACTTGTATCGACTGTAGAAATCATGGCTTTAAAGCGGATCTCAATTTGAAGTGGCGGCTGCTGGCACGCGGGAATGGGATCTTCTCTTGGGAAACGGCTGTATCGCGGCCATATGAGAGACCGCACAGGTATGACACCGATAATCCGAACAAGGACGGGATCAAACTCATTTTCTCATCACATGGAAAATCGCATTCCCGAACTACCGATTGCATCTAAGAATAACGATTTACATGGAAGGACGGGAGTGATGTTTTGCCACTTTGGCAGAACTCGCTATTGAATCGGAATCCCGCTTCTCTGGAGTCAATCTCACCGCGTATCGTCACTTTCAGATTTCATTTCGAACTATGTGTGGCCTTCCCCAACTTCCAGCAGGCGAGAAAGGGAATTTTGCCAGTTGAGAAGTTTGATGCGTTGGTGGGGTTCAGCAATTTGGAGCTGGATTGAGCAACGGAAAGCGTTGTACTGGGACCGATGGATGGTTGTGGAAACTCCTGCAAATTCCTGAGGTTCAAAGAGTAAGCCGTTTGGAAGAAAGACAGATTCAATGCATTTCATTCTGACGACATTTGGGAGTTCTGGAGATGTCTTTCCGATGGTCGGACTCGGAGAACAGTTACTTGCTCGCGGCCATCGAGTGACCGTCGCGACGAACGACCATTTCTCAGGGATCGCGAAAGACCAAGGCTTGGACTTTATTCCCTTGGGCACCGCAGAACAGTACCGGGAGTGCACCAGTAATCCTGACCTGTGGCATCCTCAACGGTCTTTCAACCACATCTATCAATATTTTCGCCAAGTGCTGAAGCGACAGCACGAATTGATTGTCGATGCGGCAAAGTCAGAGAAGACAGTCGTCATTGCCAGTTGCCTTTCATTCGGAGCGAGAATGGCACGGGATTCACACCAGATTCCGCTGCTGACTTTACATCTGCAACCGGCGGTGATCTGGAGCGACGATGAACCGCCAATGATTGCTGGACTGTTTGGGCCGCGCTGGTGGAAGAGTTTCATGTATCGTCTTGGTGAACGCCTTTTCGTGGACGCAGTCGTCTGTCCTTCTCTGAATGAATGGAGGCGAGAGCTCGGCCTGTCGCAAGTGCGGCGAGTGACGAAATGGTGGCATTCCCCTGACGGGATTGTCTGCCTGTTTCCGGATTGGTACGGGCCGGCTCAACCTGACTGGCCAAAGCCATTGATTCAAACCGACTTCCCATTGTGGAATCACAAAGCGACCGAACCATTGGCCCCAGAGGTCGAACATTTTCTGAGTTCAGGTTCGGCTCCGGTCGTCTTCACCCCAGGCTCAGCAAACGTTCACGGCCGTGACTTCTTTGATGTTGCGATGAAGTCCTGCCAAAAGCTCGGGCGGCGCGGGATCTTCCTGACTCACTACCCTGAACAGGTGCCGGAGAATCTGCCAGAGGAGATCGCGCACTTCTCTTATGTGCCACTCGATCTGCTGCTGAGTCGGTCGGCGGCGTTTGTGCATCACGGGGGAATCGGATCGACATCGCAGGCATTTCTGGGAGGAATTCCACAGGTGGCGATGCCATTGGCGCACGATCAGTTCGACAACGGGGAACGGATTGAACGACTGAAGCTTGGTGCATCAGTGCCGGCAACAAAATTTACCGAACCTCGCTTAACCGAAGCTTTGAAGCGACTGTTCAACTCCCCAGAAACAGCCGCAGCCTGCAGCAAGGCACAACTGGCAGTCGCACCAAGGAACGGGTTGGCTCTAACGGCAGACGCAATCCTCGCCAGATTTTCAGTATAGACCAAGTCAGTCTCTCATGATGGCGAAGTTCGCCGTCTGACGAACTTCGGTGGGAGAGTGAGTCACTGTTGAATTACGAATAAAGCCTCGCAGCCAGATTGACTGCGAGGCTTCAATTTTATTGACAGCTCAACTGCGAGTATTACTCGTCGTTGGACAGGTCAGACAGAGATGGAACGTCACCAAGTGACGGTGCTCCACCGATGTTTCCGAGCAGGCCGGTTTCGCCTTCGCTCAGCATTTCACGACGAGCTGCAAGAATACGTGCATGCTCTTCGCGAAGTTCCTGCTGAGCTTCTGGACGAATACGGACTTCGGAGTTCTGGTGTGACTTGAATCCTGTACCAGCAGGAATCAGGTGACCAAGAATGACGTTTTCTTTCAGACCAACAAGGTTGTCGGACTTTCCAGCCAAAGCTGCTTCGGTGAGCACCTTCGTTGTTTCCTGGAAACTCGCTGCCGAGATGAAGCTCTCGCTCGAAACGGCTGCCTTGGTAATCCCCAGCAACTGAGTACTGGCACTTGCTGGACGTGGTTTCGTGTATTGAATCACGGAACCGCCGCCAGATTCGATCTGCTCGTTCACTTCTTCGATGGTTTCGAGAGGAACAACATCGCCAATCTGGAACTCGGTGTCACCTGGATCGGTCACGCGAACGCTGTCCATCAACTCACGGTTGACACGACGGAACTCCCATTTGTCAATCACGACGCCAGGAAGCATGTCTGTATCGCCGACATCGTCAACGCGGACTTTTCGCAGCATCTGGGAAACGACCAGCTCAATATGCTTGTCGTCGATACCCACACGCTGTGCACGGTACACGTTCTGAATTTCGTGAAGCAGGTACTGAGAGACCGCTTCTTCGCCGCTCACACGCAGAATGTCGTGTGGAACCAGCGGACCACGAACCAGAGCGTCCCCTGCCCGCACGAAGTCACCGGAGTGAACCAGAACGTGCTTACCGTGAGGAATGACGTGTTCAACGTCAGTTCCGTCTGCACCGTGGACGACGATCACTCGTTTTCCGCGTTTACGTTCAGCAACGTGTTCCACTTCCCCGTCGATCTCAGCGATGATTGCCGGATCTTTCGGTTTACGTGCTTCGAACAGTTCAGTGACTCGAGGAAGACCCCCGGTGATGTCCTGCGTACCAGCTGCCTCGCGTGGCTGCTTGACGAGAATCGCACCTGCGGAGACCTGATCCCCTTCCTTCACTTCAAGGTTCGAACGTTCTGGAATGTAGTAGTAGTCCAGAATCTTTCCGGTGCTGTCTTCGATGATGATCTGAGGGTGCAGGTCACCCTTATGCTCGATGACAGTACGACGGACGTGACCAGCAGCATCCTTCTCGGACTTGACCGAACGACCTTCGATCAGATCTTCGAAGCGGATACGACCGCCGACTTCCGCCAGAATTGGAACGGCGTGAGGATCCCATTGGCACAGAACCTGGCCAGTTGTGATCGTCTCGTCTTCTTTCACCATCAGGATCGCACCTGCTGGAACAGCGTACTTTTCCAGTTCGCGGTCCTTCAAGTCGATGATGATGATCTCCCCTTGTCGAGCGAGCACGACTGCCTGACCTTCAGCGTTTACCACGCTTCGGATCCGAGCGAACTTCACACGACCGGCCTTACGGCCACGGAGATCGGACTTCTCAACGTCAGACTGAGCGGCACCACCGATGTGGAATGTTCGCATTGTCAGCTGAGTACCCGGCTCACCAATACTCTGTGCGGCGATAATCCCTGCTGCGAGACCTTCTTCAACCAGAAGACCAGTTGACAGGTCCATTCCGTAGCAGCGTTTGCAAATACCGAGCTCGGCTTCGCAAGACATCGGACTACGCACCTGAATACGCTCGAGTCCCATCTCTTCGATGCGACGGGCGATCGAGTGCGTAATCAGTTCGTCTTCACGAACGATCACTTCGTCGGTAATCGGGTCGACGATGTTCGTACGGCTGACACGTCCACGGATGGCATCTGCCAGAGAAACTTCAACCTTTTCACCACGATACTGAGTTCCGCGGGTCACACCCTTTGTGGTACCGCAGTTCACCATCGTAATAACGAGGTTCTGGCAGATATCCGCAAGCTTACGTGTCAGGTAACCGGAGTCGGCTGTCTTCAGAGCCGTATCGGCGAGACCCTTACGAGCACCGTGTGTGGAGGAGAAGTACTCCAGCACGGTCAAACCTTCACGGAAGTTCGACTTAATTGGAGTTTCGATGATCTCGCCGCTCGGCTTGGCCATCAGACCTCGCATACCGGCAAGCTGTCGAATCTGTTCCAGACCCCCTCGAGCACCCGAGTCTGCCATCAGGTAGATCGGGTTCACGTAGGCCCCGGCGTCACGGATGTCGTGCTCGAGGTCGCGTTTCATCGCCTCGGTGATCTCTTCACGAGCGTGAGTCCAGATGTCGATCACTTTGTTGTAACGTTCCTGGCTGGTGATCACACCTCGGTCGTACAACTTCTGTTGTTTCAACACTTCGACTTCTGACTTCGCGATGACTTGCTCTTTGTTCGGAGCAACCACAAGGTCAGAAGCACCGAAGGACAAACCGCTGCGAGTCGATTCCTGGAATCCGATCGCCTTCATCTTATCGAGCAGCTCAATCGTCGTACGCTGTCCGATGATCTGATGGCAGTCAGAAATTACGTTCGCCAGGTCCTTGCTCTTCAGAGCGAGGTTGTAGAACGGCATGCGTGGATCGAGAACGTCGTTGAAGACAACTCGACCAGCAGACGTTTCGATCAACCCACCTGGACGGTAAGTATCAGCTCCTTCTCCCTTGACCTTTTTGTCTTTCGGGAGACGCACTTTAATGGTTGCGTGACGGGAAACTTTCCCTTGCTGATATGCTGTCAGGCACTCTTTAGGAGATGCGAACACAAGACCTTCGCCGGGACGCCCTGGACGCTTCAGGGTGCAGTAATAGCAACCCATGACGATGTCCTGAGACGGCGAAATAATTGGAGCACCGTTCGCCGGACTGAAGACGTTGTTCGTCGACATCATCAGCGTTGTTGCTTCAACCTGAGCTTCGATCGACAGCGGCAGGTGGACTGCCATCTGGTCGCCGTCGAAGTCGGCGTTGAAGCCTTTACAGACGAGCGGATGGACTCGAATCGCGTGACCTTCCACGAGGATTGGCTCGAATGCCTGAATCCCCATACGGTGCAGAGTTGGAGCTCGGTTGAGCAGCACCGGATGGTTGGTGATCACTTCATCAAGAATATCCCACACTTCTTCATCACGTCGTTCCAGCATACGCTTGGCCGACTTGATGGTGTCTGCATGGCCGAGTTCTTTCAGACGACGGATGATGAACGGCTGGAACAACTCCAGAGCGATCTTCTTAGGCAGACCGCACTGATGGAGATGGAGTTCCGGACCGACGACGATCACCGAACGTGCTGAATAGTCGACGCGTTTACCGAGCAGGTTTTCGCGGAATCGTCCCTGCTTACCTTTGATCATGTCCGTCAGCGATTTGAGCGGACGGTTTGATGATCCAAGGACTGGACGCTTACAGCGACCGTTGTCGAACAAGGCGTCAACTGACTGCTGCAGCATTCGCTTTTCGTTGCGAACGATGACTTCAGGAGCATTCAGGTCGACAAGCTTCTTGAGACGGTTGTTACGGTTGATAATACGACGATAGAGATCGTTGAGATCGCTTGTCGCAAAGCTTCCGGACTCAAGCATCACAAGTGGACGCAAGTCTGGCGGGATCACCGGAATGCAGTGCAGGACCATCCATTCCGGACGGTTATCACTGTCACGCAGTGCTTCGATGATCTTCAGACGTTTGATCAGGTCCTTGGTTTTCTGC